>PWJZ01000119.1 GCA_003559855.1 Bacteroidales bacterium | reverse complement strand
AAACTATAAAAACCATCATAATTGCATATCATTTAAAAGCGCAATAAGCATATATTCAGACGTTTACAAAAAATATTTTTTAACGTTATTCGTCATTTAAATTTTTATCGGACACTAATGATTTTACATATTAAAATAATAAGCAATGTGCATTTTATAATAAAAGAAAGTTTTTTATAAAAGAATTGCCCTATCACTTCAAAACTGTTATTAACCAAAACCATTTATCTATGAAAAAACCTTTTTTAAAAACCTCAAATCACAAATTCCGGTTTTTACCGGAAAACTTAGCATTTTCTGAACAATCAATCAAAATTATACCGCAAAAGGAGCAAGCCGAAAATCCTGAAAAGAGTAGGCGGAAATAAAAGACTTATTAAAATGAAAGCGATAAAAAAAGTAATCTTATTATTAGCGTTTGCGGGGTTTATCCTGACAGGTGGGTGTGATAAAAATGATACACTTGAGCCGGGGATGGAATCATTGGCATTGTTTTTTGCAATAAGCGATTATAACGAACCGGAAGATAACTATCACGGAATTCTTGTAATAGATGCTAACACTATGAAAGCTTTAAAGATATTAAAAAGTGAAAAATATTTTAATTCCATAGAGTTATCATCTGACAATAAAACCTGGTACGTGATAAGTTCAAGTTACCTTGATTATGATAGCTTTTTCTTGCAAGCAATAGATAGCCAAACGGGCAGTGTAATAAAAGAAGTTGAAGTAAACAATCCAAAAATGACATTATCAAAAAACTCTGAAGTTTTTGTCGTATTCGGAGACGCAAACAAAGGACTGCAGTTTGTTGATAAAAATACGTTCGAAATAATCCATGAGGAAAATACGTATGAAATATTCCAGGAGGATACTTTGTATGCAAATGTGAAAGTTGCAGATTTTTCTCCCTCTGATAAATTATATTACGGTTGGCGCAACAGAATTTTTGAATATGATATTAGTGAATTTACAATAACACAAGAATTCCCCATCAAAGTAAATTCTTATAATTTATGGTTAAGCGATATAAATTTTTCGCCGGACGGAAAAAATCTTTATGTAACAGCACCACTACGTGGTATGGGTGTATTTTTTTCGATTGAAATTGCCAGTGGTATTTTAAATTATTATGATGCCGGATACCACTCACAAATAGCAGTATCTCCTGACGGAAGGCATGTCTATATTACTGATCCTGCCGGGTTGCCTAATCCTTATGATACTTATCCGATGCCAACAAATAGAGTTTTTAGTTACGATGTTAAGGCAGAAAAAATGGAAACATTTATCGAAGGTGAGGGAGAGCTTGGGCTTACTAATGGGGTTGGAGCAATATTAACTTCTTATGCGCATGTTAGTCCTAATAATAAGTACTTATACATAGTGCTTTATTCAAGAAAGAAAACAGCAGATGGTAATCCCGTTGACGTTGTAAAGGTCAACATAAAAACAAAAAGGGTTGTTGGTTATCTTGAATTACCGGAAAACTGGAGAGGATGGATGGTTAGAGATAGTAAAATTGGGAAATATAAAACAAGGTGAAAACAAAAAATTAAGGAGGATAAAACATGAAAACTTTTGCAATATTTTTTATTTCGGTAGTGCTTGGCATTTCAGCCATTGGGCAAGACTTTTATTATTCAGATAACAGAAAAATTTATCTTGAAAAAGCCGAACATTGGTTAACAGTTCAGGTAACAGAAGACGGTACAGAAAAATTTAAAGACGAAACGTTAGATAAATTTGATCTTAAAGAGAGGTTGCGTATTTACCCGGAACATCATTTTTTCTGGGTTGAAAAAAGAGATGGTTCGAAAATTGATGTGAATAATTTAACAGAAGAAACAAATATAGTACGTACTTTTCCGGCATATTATAATATTTGTGATGTGGTTGGAGATACGATTCACTTTATAATTACTGATTTTTTTCATGTACGGTTTGCTGATGATGTATCAATAGAAGATGTAAAAAAAATGAACGAGCAGTATTTCGTTGAAATTATAAGTACGGGATTTGACAATCAATATATTTTGAGACTTATAGAAAAATCGCCACTTACTACACTTGAAGCTGCAAATATTTATTACGAAGATGATTTAACCATATGGTCATTACCTAGTTTTCTCACTAAAACGAAAGACCTATCAAGAATAGACCCTTATTTTGATGACCAGTGGCATTTATATAATACCGGCCAGGGTGGTGGAGTATCAGGGATTGATATAAATGTTTTACCTGCTTGGGATTTCACAACTGGTAGTGAGAATATTATTGTTGCTGTTGCTGAGGATGGTGCAGTTGGTCAGCATGAGGATTTTTCCGAAGGACAAATAATTACTGGTTATCATGCGCAAAATCAGAGTGATCATACGCTAGGCTTTGTTAGCGATCATGCAGTATGTGTTGGAGGTATAATCATTGCAAATCATAATAATATTGGAGTAAGAGGAGTAGCACCAAATGCTAAAATAATGCCAATTGTTTTTGGTGGTGCTACAACGGAACGTATAGCAAAAGCAATTGATACAATATATCACAGGGGAGCAGATATTATTAATATAAGTTGGGGATTTTTTGGTGAAAATATATGGCATGATGATATTGCACAAGCACTTCAACGCGCAATGACAAATGGAAGAAACGGAAAAGGTACAGTGGTTGTCAATGCTGCAGGTAACGATTCTTATGTTATGTTTCCTGCAACTGTACCCGGTGTATTAACAGTTGGCGCTGTTACAAATCTTGATAATCCTGCTTATTATACACCATATAGTGATTATGTTGATATAGTTGCACCTTCCCATGGCGGCACACTTGATATTACCACAACTGACAGACATCCACCATATGGTTATGATCCAGACTATAAATATAATTTTGACTTTGATTACACCTCCGCCGCTGCTCCACAGGCTTCCGGCGTTGCCGCACTTATCCTGTCAATAAACCCAAACCTCACAGAACTTCAAGTAAGAAATATAATCAAGCAATCGGCAACAAGCTATGGACAAACAAATTGGGCTGGCTACGGTCGCCTGAACGCGTATGAGGCAATTAAAAAAGTTAAAAATATGATTAAAATATTGGGACCTGATGAATTGAAAGAGGAAGATGGATGTGTTTTATATGAAGTAACAAATGTATACCAAAGTCAAATTTCATGGGACTGGCAGCCGTCGCAGGCTTTGGAGGATTGTTCGCCGCCGTTTTCACCCAACAATAGAACTCATGTAGAAGCAACATCACACCATTGTTACCCCACAACCATAACCGCAACTATATCAAATGAGAATTGGAACGAGGATATTTTAATCACCAAAAACGTTTTTGTAGGAGAATGTGAACAGGTAGGTTTGCTGCCACCGCCCATTCTGCAAGGCCCGATGGTTGACGGTCATGAAGTAAATTGTCTCTACCCGAACCAGCAAGCCTACATGATAGCACATCCTCCACAAGGTTATGTTGCCGAACAATATTTGTGGGAATTGAAATATGGAAATTACACTGAACTTCTGGGTACAGGGCAAACATCGGATCTATTTTCAATAAGCGATCCTAATCTGTCTTATCAAATAAGATGTAAAGCGCATTATACCGGTGAAGGCTGGAGCCCCTGGGCAACACAATACCTTTTTTTCTGCAACGTGTCCGGCAACTATACCTTCATCGTTTACCCCAATCCTGCTCAAAATAAGTTTTATATTGATGTCAGCACCGGCGGTAGAGGCAAGCAGGGCGGCGGTTACCAGCCTGACGATGACCCACTGTTTACCGTGAGGCTCTACGACTGGGGCAGCTACCTTGTTCTTACCGATTCGTTTTACAAGTCGGAAGCTCCGCATGCAGTGGATGTATCACACCTTGAAAAAGGAAAATATATCCTGCATATTCTTCACGAAAACAATTTGCTGCATAGCCAGCAGGTGGTGCTGAATTAGTTGAACAAAGACCCTTAGGGTTTCCAAAAACCCTAAGGGTCTTATGATTTTTATGTTCTTATCTGTAAAGCCGGGGCACGGCTTAAGGTTCACAGTCCTGTCCTGGCTTTTTTCTACCTTCAGTAAACGAAGCAAAATAACATGCAATGCTGTGAGTTCAGTTGGGGTACGACTCCTTGTTCACGGGTAACGAATGACGAGTCAAAATGCCTGTCATCCTGAATTTTCAGACCTGGTTTTAGGTTGCCGATGTGGGATGACAATTAATTATACCGGAGGCTTCCGGCTCTCAAATTTACCCCCTAACCCCCTAAAAGGGGGGAACTGGCGCTTGATACAAAATTTTAAAAATTTTCTTAATTTGTATCTATGTTTTACTTTTTTAAAATAACCAAATAGCCGTTCAAATTGCACTGAACAAGCTCCCCCTTTTAGGGGGGCGGGTGTTCTTTATGCTGATAATTGAAGGCCGGGGGGTCGTCACAGGATAAATGATTTGTTGGCAAAAATGACTTTTTAGAGTGGGCTTAAAATTTAAATGCCACACCCAAATTTATGTATGTTATACCATACCCTACTTCTGCCATAGCAGCAAAATTGTCGGTGAAGTAGTAACGTCCTCCGACATACGTTCCTACGATCGCTCTTCCGGGGTTGGTCCTGAATCCAGTTATTACGCCGGCATGAACGTCAAAGTTATTAACCAGCGGATAATGTAACGCACCTCTTACGGCAAATGATAAAGAAACTTCATTTACGTATTCATAGTGTGGAAAACCTCGGTAATAACGATATGTTTGAATGCCAAAAATCCCACCAATACCCAATACCATCCTTTCTGTAAAAATATCCTGTACAAGCCCGTATTCGCCTGAAACCGTAATAGGGGGGATTTGCGTTGTGCCACGTGGTGTACGACCAAATCCAAATCCGACATTAATAACAAAATCACCTTTGTCAAAAGTGCTTTCAACGTCGCTTAATCCGCCTCCGCCTTGATAAAAACCGTTTCCTTTTGCAGAAAATGCTGTTAATGCTGCAATACTTAAGAAAATCAATAATGTTTTTTTCATAGTAAAAGAATTTTTTTAATTAGAAATAAGGTTTATTAAATTCATTATTGAGACTACTCTAAAAAATGTTTTCCCGCAGATGTCGCAGATTTTCGCTGATAAATTTAATTGATTATCAGGAATTTATAATCTGTGCATATCAGCGAAATCTGCGGGAAATAATATTTTTGGACTTTTTAGAGTGGACTCCTTATTCATTTTAGAATTTTAAGTACAAATTTTTATTGATTGTAATTGTTTACCTTTTCAATAGTTTTTCGACGCAAATATAACATTTTATTGATTTTGTCAAATTAATGCACAAAAAATAATCAGGTTAAGAGATAATTTTTATGAGTTATTTGATTTATGTGGTTTTTTTAAGGAAGGTTTAGAGATCTGTTTTTATAGAGCAAACAACTGTCGCCATAGCTTAAGAACCTGAAATCGTTATTCAGTGCGTAATCGTATATACTGCGCCAGTCATTGCCCGTAAAAGCTGCGACAAGCAGTAATAGCGTGCTTGCGGGCTGGTGGAAGTTGGTAATAAGCACATCTGTCATTTGATATCGGTAACCCGGCACAATCATCAGAGATGTAGTGCCGGTGATATTTTCAAGATCATTTTGACGCATCCATTGATATATGCTTTTCAAGACTTCTTTACGCGATGGCAGATCGTCAAAGTCGTATTTATAAGGCTCCCATTGGGCTACTTCAACAGGGCATTGTTCTTTTTTGCTGTTTCGTAGCAGTCTTACTCCAAACCAGTAAAGGCTTTCAAGAGTTCTGACCGTGGTTGTTCCGACAATAACATATGGGCGGTGATCTTCCGAAAATAATTTTTCAATTGTTTCCAGTGAGACCGAGAACTGTTCATGGTGCATTTTGTGTTTATCAACATATTGGGTTGTTACGGGTTTGAAAGTTCCAGCCCCGATATGAAGAGTAACGTGAAATATTGGTATGTTTTTGGTTGCGATTTTTTTCAGGAGCTTGTCTGAAAAATGTAATCCTGCAGTGGCGGCTGCCACAGAGCCCGGTTTTGTATTGTATGTTGTTTGATAACGGATTTTATCCTCATCATTGTCGTCGCGTTGAATATACGGAGGCAATGGTACTCTGCCGAAAAGTTCAAGGATTTCTGCAAAACCGGTTGATGGCGGGTTCCATGAAAAATTAATAAAAAAGATATCCTCATCTCTGCCGGCTTTTTCAGCACGTAATATTTTACCGGTTTTGTCGTCTTGTTTTTCAAGGATGCCGCTTTTCCACTTACTGACGTTCCCTACAAAACATTTCCATACAACAGGCGAACAGCTGTCGTATGCTCCATGTAAGCTTTTTCCCCTGTCGGCTGGTTCAAGACAAAATATTTCAATTTTTGCTCCTGTGGTTTTCTCGAATATCAGCCGTGCCTGCACCACCCGTGTGTCGTTACAAACAATCAATCCGTCAGCCGGCAAATAATTGACAAGGTTGATGAACCTATCTTTGCTGATGTTTCCCTGCCGGTAGATCAGCAAACCCGATTGATCGCGGTAGGAAGCCGGCTGATAAGCAATACGTTCCTCAGGCAGATCATAAACATATTTGTCAATCGAAATCTGTGGCAATATCTTCATATGTACTGTCGTTGATTGATCTTTTATCCGAAAATAATGTTTATTGATTCATTATTATAGTTTCCCGTAAGCCTGTTTTAATTCATATTGAAAATGCCGTATTCCTGAATCTAACCTCAAGCTGATATGACTTAAGTCAGGTAATCAGAAATTTACAAACCTTCATTTTAATGATTCAATAATTATTATCCGAAAAAAGCTACGTGATTTGCGGGAAAAATTAATCGCTTTTGTTTTAAAACACAGATATAAACCCATAATTAACAAAAAGCTGGTTATTAAAAACAAAAATCCTAAATTTGCAAGGCTTTTTGGTATAGTACCATAAATACAACCTTGAATATAATCAGTTAAGCATTTATAAGAGCAATAAAAGTTATAAAAACATCCTGGTGCAAAATTAAAATAAAATAGCCATTATGTTTAAACCTGTTTTATTCAGAACCATAAGGAATTATAACAGTAAGTTGTTCTTTTCGGATTTGGCTTCAGGCACTATAGTTGCAATAGTAGCTTTACCGTTAGCTATTGCTTTTGCGATAGCTTCGGGGGTTTCTCCCGCTACAGGATTGATAACGGCGGTTATAGGTGGTTTTATGATTTCTTTTTTTTCTGGCAGCAGGGTACAGATTGGCGGTCCTTCCGGGGCTCTTATTGTTGTGATATATGGTATAGCCAGTCAATATGGTTTTGAAGGAGTTGTTATTGCTTCAATGCTGGCAGGCTTAATGCTGGTAATACTGGGATTGCTGAAAGCCGGCAATATAATACAATTCATGCCTTATCCTATTGTTGTTGGTTTTACAAGCGGTATAGCAATAACAATATTTACCTCGCAAATACAGGAGCTTTTGGGTATTCCTGGCAATGATGTGCCTGCTGAAATACTGGGGAAATGGCGTTTTTATCTGACACATTTGCATAAAACAGACCTGTCAGCCTTTGGAATTGGAATATTGACGATTTTAATAATTGCATTATGGCCGAGGATTTTTAAAAAAATACCCGGGTCATTAATAGCCATCATAGCTTCTGTTCTTTTTGTTTATTTTTTGAATATAGATGTGGAAACGATAGGCAGCAAATTCGGTGAGATAGATACTTCGTTTCAAAGACCTGACCTGGCCGGTGTTGATTTCGGGCTGATAAGGGAATTGCTGGTGCCTGCATTTACTATAACAATGCTGATTTCAATTGAATCTTTATTTTCGGCTATAGTTGCTGATGGGGCTACAGGATACAGGCATCATCCTAATACGGAGCTGATATCACACGGCCTGGCAAATTTTTTTACGCCCCTGTTCGGTGGAATGGCGGCTTCGGGAGCCCTGGCAAAAACAATGACAAACGTGCGTAACGGTGGAAAAACACCTATGGCAGGAGTTATGCATGCCATGATATTGCTCTTGTTTCTGTTGTTTCTTGGAAATCTTACAAAAATAATCCCTTTGGCATCACTCGCCGGTATCCTGGTAGTTGTTGCCTACAATATGAGCGAATGGAGATCTTTTAAGAATATTTTCAAAAATCCCAAAAGCGATATAGCAGTGCTGCTAACAACTTTTTTTCTTACGGTATTTGTCGGATTAAATATTGCTCTTCCCTTCGGAATAATACTCGCTTTGCTTTTATTCGTGAAACGAGTTATGGAAACATCCAATATTGAAGTGTTTGATCACGGGGAAGTTGAAGATGAGAAGTCTGAAATATCAGAAGAATTCGAAACGTTTGAGATCCCACAGGAAGTTCAGGTGTTTCATATTAAAGGTCCTTTCTTTTTTGGCATTGCCAATAAATTTGAAGAGGTGGAAAAAGAGATCCGTAAAAAATCCAGTGTGAGAATACTCAGATTTAACCGCGTCCCGTTTATAGATTCAACGGGCTTGAAAAACCTTCGTTCTTTTATTGACAGGTGTCATAGTAAGAATATCTTTGTTATATTTTCTGAGGTTCAGCCCAAGGTTTTTGATTCATTGAAAAAGGACAGCATAGTAGCCATGCTGACATGGGATAACATTTGCCCCGACATTGAAACCGCCCTGTCAAGGGCAAAAGAGCTTATTCATTTTATGGAAATTGAACAGAAAAAGGATAAACCCTAAATAAAGTGACAGTTATTTTTCAGATTACTTACCGTAAGGCATGAATGGACAGGAATAATTGCTGCCAGATCGCCCACGTTGACCGAAAAAAAATCATTATGTTCCATGCTGATAATACCATGTTCCTGGTACACTCTTTTTACATAAGCCGGTTTTTTCGGAAACTGCCATCCGTCTTTTGTATAGGATAGCACCATGCCCCATACGGGTTTCTTGTCGACTATTACATAATCTTTTGAAAGGTGTATTGCTCCGCAATAAATTATGATTTCATGGCGGTCGGCGTACTTTGCCACAACCGGTGCCGCCACGGTTATTGCTATATCGCCTGGTTTGCATATTCCCGCCTTGAGTTGCATAAAGTCGTAGTAAACAAAATTTCCGGGACGTATCTCATCTACATCCTCAAATTTATCTAAAACCGTACAGGAAGGAGTATCGCCCCAGGAAATGATTATGTCAGGATAACGTCTTGTGAAATAGTTCTTTAACGTTTGCAGATTTTTTACATATTTTTTGTACTCTTTTCGTATTTGTGAGACACTTTTTAAATTGTAAAAATGGCCTGCGTGGGCTACAAACCCCCTGAAGTTTAAATTGTTGTTCATGTCTGCCATGTCGAGCAACTTTTCAATCTGAATAACCGAATCAGTTTGATAACCAGCCCGTTTTGAGCCAACATCAATTTTTACGTAAAAATCTACGGTGTTTTTGAGTTTCCTGGTCAGCAAAGGTAAAGTTTCGTTACCTGCGAGAAGTATGCTGACATTGATTTTGTCCGATAGTCTGTTGAGAACATCAATTTCACGTGGATTAAATGGAAAAGCTACCATTATGTCGTTCCATCCGTCGCCTGCGAAAAACTGTGCCATTGAAAAGGATGAAACGGCAATCTTATTGATTCCTTCATCCCTGAACCATTGCCCGACCTTGAGCGATTGGTGGGTTTTGAAGTGAGGCCGGAAAATAACATTACTTTTCCGGCTTTTTTCGGTCATTGTTTTGATGTTTTTCCGGCATATGGATTCTTTAACCACAAGAGCCGGAGTTTTGATATTATCCATTATATGATCATTGTCTGGGAAAAAGTTTTTATATCATAATTCCTTTATTTTATTTTCTACCATTTCAATTATTTCTTTTTCTTTTTCAAGCGCCTTTTTTTCCAGTTTTTCGCCTTTTTTTATAATGTCATTCACAAACTTTTTGTTTTCAAAGCTTTGCGCATTTATTTTCACATTGAGGAATGCGCCAATGACGGCTGTTCTGGCGCACACTGCACCAACTCCGGCATCGGACACAGAGCTGGGGTTGCCGATTTCAACCATGGCTTTCATGACTTTCATTGACTCAAATGCTTTTTCCATAACCTTAAACGGTACTTCTATTGCATATTTTGTGGCATCATTTATGGCTTTTTGCCGTATTTTTTTTTCTTTATCGTTGCCTTTAGGCATACCGAATGCACTGAATATTTTATTAAATGCGTTTGTATCTTCATCAACCAATTTCAATAATTCATCTTTTATTGCCTGACCTTTTTCAGCCCATTTGCTGTATTTTTCCCAATGTTCGTCCCAACCTCTTTTATGGGATGACAGGTTGGCTACCATTGTACCCAGTGACACACCCAGCGAACCGACATAAGCTGCAACCGAGCCGCCGCCCGGAGCAGGTGATTCTGATGCCGTCTCATCTGCAAACTGTTGAAGGCTCATATCAGCCAGTTTTTTCGAGTCGTCGTCTTCAAGCATATATTCTATGATCTTTTCTTTTGGGTTGAACGGTTTAATTTCATCCAACCCCATTGATTTCACGGCTATTTTAATAAGCTCCGCTTCCGGTACCCCCAGGCTTCGTTTCTGTTTGCGCAGGAAATATTTCCCGGCATCCAGCATTGCTTTCAGTGGTACCAGGCCTACTATTTCCGATCCGGTTACCCTTACACCGCGGGCATCGGCTTTTTTGCAAACTTCATCAAAAGCTTCATGTATTGAAGTTATCGAAATATTTGTCAGATTCATTGAGATTTGTGCAATACCATACTCTTCAATGTACCATCCAATACCTTTTACAGCTTTAAGTGTTCCCGGTATATACACCGGGTTGCCTTTTTTGTCTTTGACAATTTTGCCTGTCAGCGGATGCCCTTCACGTTTCACCCGTCCTTTTTCACGAACATCAAAAGCTATGGCGTTAGCGCGCCGGGTTGAAGTGGTGTTGAGATTGATATTGTATGCCACCAGGAAATCACGTGCACCTACAACCGTGGCACCTGACCTGGCATTAAATTCGGCAGGACCGTAGTCGGGTTTCCACCGGAGGTCTTTAAGCTTGGCTGCCAGACCCTCGTATTCGCCCGATCTGATGTCTGCCAAATTCTTCCTTTCAGGATTCCTTGCAGTGTTTTCATAACAATAAACCGGTATGTTAAGCTCACTGCCTATAAGTTCAGCCAGCTTATATGCATACTCAACGGTTTCTTCCATCGAAATGTTTGATACCGGTACCAATGGACAAACATCAGTAGCCCCCATACGCGGATGTTCTCCTTTATGTTTGCTCATATCAATGAGTTCCTTTGCTTTTTTTACAGCCTTGAAGGCTGCTTCAACCACTTCATCCGGAGTGCCCACGAAAGTAACCACCGTACGGTTGGTCGCCTTGCCAGGCTCTACATCCAGCAACTTTACACCTTCTGTATTGTCGATCTCGGAAGTGATCTGATCAATAATTAATTTATTGCGCCCTTCACTGAAGTTTGGAACACATTCTACCAGTTTCTTCATAATGATTTTTCTTTTTGTTTGAATTTGAATTCTGAATTAGACGTTATCGGTTTCATAAATTAAATACAAGATCAAAAATAATTAAAAGATAATTATTTGTGAAAACCTTATTGTTTTTCTTTTGAACAAACTCTGAACATATTGTTGCGAATGTCGCGGGGTAAGCAGCTGACAGGTTGACGCGGGCAGAAAGGGGGCTAAAAAAAAAACAGAGGCTGTAATAATTTAAAACAGCCTCTTTACTTTTAATGACAATTGATATATTATGATCTTTTTTCCTTAATTCGTGCGCTTTTTCCACGTCTTTTCCTGAGATAGAAGATTCTTGCCCTTCTGACAACACCGCGACGATTAACATTTATCTTTTCAATAAAAGGTGAATGTACCGGGAATACCCGCTCAACACCAATACTTCCCGACATCTTGCGTACCGTAAAAGTTTCTGTGGCATCCTGACCGTGCCTTTGTATTACAACACCCTGAAAGGGCTGTATCCTCTCCTTGTTGCCTTCCCTGATCTTGTAATAAACCGTTATATTATCACCAGCACCAAACACCGGCCATTCCCTCTTATTGACCAGTGTATCGTTAACAAAATTCATTATTTCCCTCTGATCCATCTTAAATATGCTTTTATAATTATTATTTGGTTTTTAAAGAGGTGCAAATTTATGGATTTATTTTGAATTAAAATAATATTACTGCAAATTAAGACGTTTAAAAATATAATTATTTTTGTTTTCTCTAAAAAATCCCGTTTTAAACTACATTGTATATTATATTCATTTATTTAGTAATGAAAAATAATTTTACAGGTATAAAAAAACCCTTGTTAATCATCTTATTGTTTTGCTGTGTTTCAGGCTTTATAGCTGTTGATGGCTCGGGTCTTCAAAAAAGTTATGATTTAAAATGGGAAGGGTTGAAGGAAGTAATGTTTGAAGATGAAAAACATCGTTATTTGAGTTTCGGTGAATCATTATTTTTGGATACTTTACCCGGCATACCCTGTTTCTTTGACCGTTTCAGAATTGACGCTCCGCATATTTCCTACCATATTACCTTATCCGGCATTGAAGTTGATACGGTTTCAGGGGCTGAAAGGGATTTTCTTGAAGATATTGGTTTTGCAGCCGTCGAATTTATTCTTACAACACAGATGAGTTCTGCCCGTGGAGAGCGTTATCTGCAAATGATACTGGTTCCTTTGAGATATAACAGTAAAACGGATCAGTTTGAAAAACTGGTCTCTTTTACTGTCAACAAGAAATATATTTATGACAAAACATACAGGGATGAGCCGGTTCACAGTTATGCTGAAGAAAGCGTTCTTGCTGCGGGGAGCTGGTATAAACTTTGTGTTGACGAAACCGGTATTTATAAGTTGAATTATTCCAGCCTGGAAGAATTAGGTATTGATCCGGGCAATATAAGACGCAGGGATTTCAGTCTTTTCGGCAATGGCACCGGTATGTTGCCCGAAGCAAATGATGAATTCAGGTATGATGACCTCGTTGAAAATACCATTTATGTTTCAGGAGATCCTGACGGATATTTTACAACAACAGATCACATTCTTTTTTATGGCAAGTCGCCGCATCAATGGACTTTTAATGAAGAGGACGGGATCTGGGAGCATGAAGTTCATCTGTACGGTGATAAGAATTGTTACTTTCTCAGCACAGACCGCGGCGAAGGAAAAAGAATTGAACAGCAAAGCTCTGTTTCGGATCCCGCAACGGTAACAGTCACTACTTTTACCGATTATGCATATCACCAGGATGATCAGCGAAATCTTATTGAAAGCGGGAGAATTTGGTATGGTGAGATCTTTAATGTTACTTTATCACGTGAATTCAACTTTTCTTTTGACGATCTTGTAGCGGGTGGTCAGGGACATCTTAAAACCCATGTTGCTGCACGGTCGCCTGTTGAGTCCTATTTTTTGATAAATGTTGCTGACAGTCAGCAACAAATCAGCATTCAGCAGGTAGACATGACCACCAGTACCGGCAATTATGCCAGGGCGGGAATAAAATCCTTTGAGTTTTCGCAAATATCAACCTCCGGCATTCCTGTTACATTAACCTATAATAGAATGGTATCCGGAGGAATGGGATGGTTAAGGTATATAGCTTTGAATGTTGAGAGAGAGCTTCGTTTTCGCGGGCCGCAGCTTTTGTTCAGGGCGACAGGATTGTCTGAAGAGGTTGCAGAATACAGGGTGTCTGATGCAGGTGCTGATGTTGAGGTATGGGATGTGACTGGCAGATTCAATATTAAACGTCAGGAAGGTAATGTGCAGGGCGGGGAATTCGTATTCAGGGTATTTGGTGATCAGGTAATGAATTTTGTTGCTCATGACGGTTCGGGTTATTTGTCTGCCGAATTAAAAGGCAAAATATCCAATCAGGATCTTCATGGTCAGGAAACCCATGATCTTGTAATTGTTACGCATCCGAAATTTATTGATCAGGCGGAAGAGCTGGCTGAATTCAGGCGTGAAAACAATGGCTTGACGGTATTGGTGGCTACCACAAACCGGGTTTACAACGAGTTTTCGTCGGGTGTGCCTGATATAAGTGCCATAAGAAATTTCATGAAAATGTTTTATGATCGCGCCGAAAATCCTGCGGATATGCCACGTTATCTATTGTTATTTGGCAACGGGACTTACGACAACAAAGATATTCTCGGCTATGGCGGTAATCTTATTCCTACGTTTCAGACGGAAAGTTCGCTTGCTCCAAGGGATTCGTGGATGTCGGACGATTTTTTCGGGCTGCTTGCCGACGGTGAAGGCGAAGGTGCGGCAGGTGCACTGGGTATAGGCATCGGCAGATTGCCCGTTCGTACCGTAAATGATGCATCGGCGGTAGTTGAAAAGATAAAAAGATATGAAACACGTATCGAGGGATGGGATTATCAGGGAGACAATTATGGTTTTGCCGGTGTAGTGTCAAACTACGGTGACTGGCGCAACAGGATTGCCCTGATTGCTGATGACCGTGATCTTAATATACACTTTAATGCTGCTGAAGAGCTCTACGAACTGATAAAAGAAAATCATGGCGTTTATAATATAGAGAAGATATATCTGGATGCTTATGAAAAAGTAGTATTAGCAGGCGGAGAAAGATATCCCGATGTCAACAAGGCAATAAACGATCTTTTTAACAAGGGCGCTTTGTTTATTAATTATGTCGGGCATGGCGGCTTTAACGGCCTTGCTCATGAAAGGGTATTGACTTTCGATGATGTACAAACCTGGACAAATTATTACAATTTGCCTGTTTTTATGACTGCCACCTGCGATTTCAGCGCTTTCGACATACCCGACCCGTCGCGCTTGTCGGCAGGTGTCAGGATTTTTCTTAAAAGAGATGGCGGAGCATCAGCTCTTTTCACAACAACACGCCTTGCATGGGCAGATGCAAACAAGACATTGAACAACAATTTTGTAAAAAATGCATTCAAGCCCATGAGCAATGGCGAATATCCCGGATTGGGCGACATAATCAGGAAAGCAAAAGTAGAAAGCGGACCTCTGCAAAACAAGGTCAAAAATTTTGTCTTGCTTGGAGACCCCTCAATGAAGCTTGCATACCCTGAATATGATGTTGAAACAACATTTGTACCCGATACCGTTAAAGCTCTGGAGCATGTTTCGGTAAAAGGAAGGATGTTAACCAGGCAAGGCGATCCGGTAGAAGATTATAATGGTATCGTTTACCCTACCGTTTATGATAAAAGACGCACATTTACAACCCTTGGCAACAGCAGGGGAAGCATCCCGGCTGAGTTTCAGATGCGAACAAACATACTCTATCGCGGCAAAGCCACCGTGAAAAACGGAAAATTTGAATTTGAATTCATAGTACCCCGCGATATAGGCTATAATTTTGGCGAAGGAAAGATCAGTTATTATGTTGACGACGGTTATACTGACGGGCACGGTTACTATGATCAGTTTATGGTAGGTGGTACCTATGATAATTACGAACCTGATAATGAAGGTCCGCAAATAAGCCTCTACCTTAATGATACAACTTTTGTTTCGGGCGACGAAGTGTGCCCGGATCCCTTGTTATTAGCATATATTTACGATAAAAGCGGAATAAATACCACAGGTCAGCTCGGACATGATATTGTTGCCTTTCTGAACGACAACATGGCTAACCCCTTCATATTGAACGATTATTATGAAGCTGACCTGGATACTTATAAAAGCGGAAGGGTTATATATCCCTTTGCCAACCTTGAAGAAGGCAGATATACCCTCAGTATGAGGGTGTGGGATGTGCATAATAACCCCTCTACGGAATCTATAGAATTTATTGTGGCGGAATCACAGCAATTTGCTTTGCAAAACCTTTTAAATTATCCAAATCCATTTTCTTATAATACAACTTTCAAGTTCTCATACAGCGATACCGATGCCTATGAAATGGACATCAGGGTTGAAATATATAATATATTAGGACAAAAGGTGACAACTATTAAAAGGACTATGAATATTACAGGGTTCGATGCTTTCAGAATTGACTGGGATGGAGTTGGCGACGACGGCAGAATGCTTGAAACGGGATTGTACATATACAAAGTCGTGGTTACTACCCAGAATGGAGAAATTGCCTCTGAATCAAGCAAATTTGTCATTATGAGATGAGCAATACTTTGTTATCATAATTTTTTGTAATTTTGTTGTTCCGGATAGCATTGATTATTATTTAAATTAGCATGGCAGGTTTTTTAGTGAACCCCCTAATAATATTATTAACCTGCCAAACAGCGACCGGCAAACGGGCAGAGGGAATGAAAAATATAAATTTGCAAGTTATTTAAAATTCATATTTTTACCGTAATTTAAATTTAACGGCAGAGTAAAACAATAAGAATTTTAAGACTTCGTTATATAAAAGCCTTGGCATATCAAGGTTGCAGAAAATGTTAATTTGCAAAACAATAAGTATTACAATTAAAAAAAATTATTTCAAAATGAACTTTTCTGTCAAATGCTTTTCATTAGCACTATTTTTAGTTTTTATTACAGGAATAGTTTTACATAGCC
The DNA here is from genome assembly GCA_003559855.1 of Bacteroidales bacterium. Lineage (GTDB taxonomy): Bacteria > Bacteroidota > Bacteroidia > Bacteroidales > UBA7960 > PUKZ01. The sequence goes on along the minus strand of PWJZ01000119.1, from coordinate 85,138 downwards.
AAGGTGGCGGTCATGCTGAAATACATCGTGAGGACCAAATAAATACGATAACTACTGCGGTACCATTTTTAATGATTGCTCCGGATGCGCGTTCGGGGGCTTTGGGTGATGCCGGTGTATCATCATCGCCAGATGTTAATTCGATGCACTGGAATCCGGCTAAATATGCCTTTATAGAGCAAAATTATGGTTTGGCAATGAATTATACTCCATGGCTGAGGGCACTTATTGATGATATTAACTTCTCCAATTTAAGCGGGTTTTACAGGATAGATGAGCTGCAAACCGTAGCAGCCAGTCTTAAGTATTTTTCTCTTGGCGATATAGTGTTTACCAATGAGAATGCCGAGGAAATCGGCACATTCCGTCCTAATGAGTTTTCATTTGATGTGGCATATGCCCGTAAGCTTGGAGAAAATTTATCGGGTGCGGTCGCCGCACGTTATATATACTCCAATCTTTCGGGTGACGGGTATATACAAGGTATCGGAGAAACACGTCCGGGGCGGGCTGTCGCAGCCGACGTGGCTGTTTTTTACCAACGGGAGCTTGAGTGGGATACTCCCACACTTTTTGCAGCAGGATTGAATATTTCAAATATAGGCAATAAAATAACATACACCGATGAACATCATGCCAATTTTATTCCTATAAATCTTAGGGTAGGACCTTCGATGACCTTTGAGCTTGACAGGTATAATACAATTGCGGTAATGCTTGACATGAACAAGCTTTTGGTGCCGTCACCTCCTGTATATAAACGTGATGAAAATGAAAATGTCGTAGTTGACGATGATGGTAATCCGGTTATAGAAGCCGGTAAAGACCCTGACCGTTCGGTTGTAGCCGGTATGTTCGGTTCATTTACCGATGCGCCCGGCGGTTGGCGTGAAGAACTCCGGGAAATCACATATGCTGCAGGGGTCGAATACTGGTATGCTAATCAGTTTGCAATCAGAGGCGGTTATTTTCATGAACATGAAACAAAAGGAGCCAGAAAATATTTTACACTCGGGCTGGGTTTAAGATACAATGTTTTTGGTATAGACTTTTCTTATATTATTCCCGTTGTGCAAAGAAGCCCGCTTGAAAATGTGCTCAGGTTCTCGCTTCAATTCGACTTTGAAGCGCTACAAACACAAAGCCTGGAGTAAAGAAAAATTCAAAAAAAGTTGGTTATATCAAAGTGGTTTATAATTTTGTTCTTAAATAATAAACCACTTTTTTTATATGATATCAAGGGTAGGGTTTGGTTATGATGCACATTGCCTGGTAAGCGGTAAGCGGCTGCTATTGGGTGGTGTTGAGATAAAATCGGCAGTGGGAGTGAAAGCCCATTCTGATGGAGATGTGCTGTTGCACGCTATTATTGATGCACTTTTGGGAGCGCTGGCAAAAGGTGATATAGGGAAACATTTTCCTGACAGCGAATCTCAATATAAAAATATCGATAGCAGGATATTGCTGAAAAAAGCCTGCGATATTGTTTTGTCTGAAGGGTATAAAGTTATGAATGTTGATTCTACTATTTGTCTTCAGGCACCGGAATTGTCACCCTATATTGATGATATGCGAAAATCTGTGGCGGGAGTTTTGGATATTCCGCCCGAAAATGTGTCGGTCAAAGCAACCACAACCGAAAGGATGGGCTTTGTGGGTACTGGTGAAGGGATAGCTGCCTATGCTGTGGTTTTGTTAATAAAAGATAATGCCGAGGCAAAATTAATATAGGTTTGATAAAAATATTAGCGTGGTTAAATATTATAAAAGGAATTGATTTAGGAACCCCGGTACGCTTCGCTACTGGGCAGGCGGGGCAGGCAAGGATTAACTATTATTGATTTATGAAACACAAAACATCTATTGTAACGGGCAGTTATGGAGCAATTGGAAAAGCCATAGCTGAAGGTCTTGCTGCGAAAAACTACCGTGTTGTGCTTATTGGACGAGATCAAGCCAGGTTGAAGGAAGCAGCTGAAGATGTAGTTAATAAGACCGGTAATGATAAAATTGAATTTTCTGCTGTTGACCTTTGCAGAAAAAGCGAGGTTGAAGCTTTCGCTAAAAACTGGGACGGACCGTTGCATTTACTTATCAACAATGCGGCAACAACCCCACGGTCAAGGGAAGAAACACCTGAGGGTATTGAAATGCAATTTGCAACCAATGTTTTAGGTTATTTTTGGATGATAAAATATATGCATTCCTATATGGAAGGCCAGGATGATTCCCGTATTGTTAATGTTGCCAGTTACTGGGCAGGAGGGCTGGATTTGAAAGATGTTGAAACACGTGAAGGTTTTTACGATAATGATGATGTTTACAGGAAATGTAAGCAGGCTGACAGGATGTTGTCAGTTGCCTTTGCTGAAAGGCTCAGGGAAAAAAATATCACTGTACTGGGATGCCATCCAGGCGATGCACGTTCGAAGCTAAGCACCAGCCTTGGTCATGGTGGCTGGGAGTCCCCTGCAAAAGGTGCCGATACTCCCGTATGGTGTGCAACAGCACCGGAATTAAAAGGTGAGACCGGCAAATATTATGAACACAGAGCTGAAGTCGAATGCAGATTTGCTGCAGATAAACAAGCCGTTGAAAAACTTTTTGCGATATGTGAAAGGTATTAAGGTGTTTGAGGGTCGCCGGTTACTTTTATTTCAACTTCATATCCTGCAGCTTTCCATGCCAGCCAACCATCAGTCATCAGGATTATATTTTCAAAACCAATACGATACATGATATTAAAAAGAACAATTATTCTGTTTCTTGTTCTGCAATAAATAAGGTAATTACCGGAAGTGTCCAACTTTGAGAGCTTATCCAATGATTCTGATATTAAAGGGTCAATATGAATAGCATTTGGAATATGACCTTCAAGATACTCGGATTCTCTGCGGGCATCAATAATGTGAAAATCTTCGGAGTTTTTGTTTTCTTTTATTATTTCACTGGCTTGTATCACATTAACCATTTTGTAATTTTGGCTATAGAGATTTGTCATTGTAATCGTAATGGCAATAATCAGTAATAAAACAGTTTTCATATATTTTGTCGTTTAGTTGTTGAGTTGTTTAGTCGTTACTAATTCAAATCATCTTCTCAGTTCAAAGCTGGCGCCAAGATATACCTTTCGTACCTGTTCATCTTCGGCAAGCTCTTCTGCGGTACCCGACTTCATAATTGAGCCTTCAATAAGCAGATAAGCCCTGTCGGTTATTGATAAAGTTTCATGTACATTGTGGTCGGTAATTAATATTCCGATATTTTTATCTTTCAGTTTTGATACGATAGTCTGAATATCTTCTACAGCAATAGGGTCTATACCGGCAAAAGGCTCATCGAGCAGAAAAAAATTCGGGTCGACGGCAAGCGATCGTGCTATTTCACACCTTCGTCTTTCTCCGCCGCTTAGTGTAATGCCTTTACTTTTTCTTACTTCGTGAAGCCCGAATTCATCTATCAGGCTTTCAAGTTTTTCTTGTTGCTCTTTTTTTGTTTTGCCGGTAAACTCAAGAACCGCTTTTATGTTGTCTTCAACCGAAAGATGTCGAAATATGCTTGCTTCCTGCGAAAGATAACCTATACCCTTTTGAGCCCTTTTGTACATGGGGTCGGTGGTAATGTCCTTATTGTCAAGAAATATTCTTCCGAAGTTAGGCTTTATCAATCCTACTATCATATAAAAAGTGGTTGTTTTTCCGGCTCCGTTAGGCCCAAGCAAACCGACGATTTCTCCCTGCTCCACATCAACCGAAACATTATTAACAACCGTTCTGTTTCTGTATTTTTTTACCAGATTTTGAGTATGTAGCTTCATTAGTTTCTTTTTTATTGTAACGGCTAACGGATAACGAATAAGGTGTATTGAGTGTTTATTATTCTATTTATCAGGTTTTTTCAGATATGTGATCAGATGATTCCTTCATTAATAATATCGTGAAGATGAACAACGCCGACATAGATACCTTTATTATCAAACACGAGCAATTGTGTTATATTGTGTTGTCTCATGATTTGCAGGGCATCAACGGCGAGTGTATTTTTATCTATGGATTTCGGGTTTCTGGACATAATATCACTTGCCTTAATATTGCTGATGTTACTGGTTTTTTGCAACATTCGTCTAAGGTCGCCGTCGGTAATGATTCCGGTTATTTTATTATTTTCTTTTACGGCTGTGGCTCCCAGTCTTTTGCTTGATATTTCCATTATAACGGTACTAAGGTCGGCATCTGCTTCGACGAGTGGTAATTCATTGTTGATATAAAGGTCTGAGGCTTTAAGGTAGAGTTGTTTTCCCAGGGAACCGCCGGGATGATATCGCGCAAAATCCTTTTCTGTATATCCGCGGCATAGCAGTAATACCATGGCTAAAGTGTCGCCCATTACCAGTTGTGCTGTTGTGCTTGATGTCGGAGCAAGATTGCCCGTGCCGGCTTCTTCTTCAACGGTAGTGTTGATAATCAGATCGGCTTGCCTTGCCAGGTAAGAGTCAAGATTGCCTGCCATCCCTATCAAACAGGTGCCCATAGTTTTCAGCATAGGTATGAGAACCTTTATTTCGGGAGTATTACCGCTGTTGCTGATACATATTATTACATCTTCTTTCTGGATGATTCCCAAATCGCCATGTATGGCATCAGCCGCATGCATGAAAATTGCCGGTGTGCCGGTCGAATTAAGAGTTGCAACAATCTTGCTGGCAATAATTGCGCTTTTCCCAATACCGGTTATCACAACCCTGCCTTTACTTTTGTATATTATTTCAACACATCTTGCAAAATCATCATTAATATAATTTTTGAGATTGCTGACAGATATTGATTCTTTTTCTATTATTTCCAATGCAATTTCTTTTATTTTTTTTGCCGGTTTCATCCAAAATAATTATTTTTGTTTTGTCAGTGATAATAAGCAGTTGATAAGTATTTGCAGGGGCAACTCTCAATTATACCTTATCTAAACAACTAAACCACGAAAATTGTTATTATTTTAGTTAAAAATTATTTGTTTGTAAATTTAATTTTATTATATTTACCCTACAAATTTATTGAAATTATTAATACTTAGAGGTGAATGGAAATTAAAAGTGAAGTATCCCTGAAGGAGTTACTCAAGGACATATTCGGGTACACCCATTTCAAGGGGGATCAGGAAGCCATAATAAAAAATCTTTTAGCAGGGAATGACACATTTGTAATTATGCCTACCGGCGGTGGCAAATCAATGTGTTTTCAATTGCCTGCATTGATAAAAGAGGGCACGGCGATAATCGTTTCGCCGCTTATATCTTTAATGAAAAATCAGGTTGATGCGTTGCGCAATTTTGCCGAATACGACGGCATAGCACACGTGATGAACTCTTCTCTTTCGAGGGCAGAATTGCAACAGGTCAAAAGCGATTTATTGTCGGGGATAACGAAATTGCTTTATGTCGCCCCGGAATCTTTGACCAAGGATGAAAATGTTCTTTTTCTGCAGGAGTTGAACATTTCGTTTTTTGCTATTGATGAGGCACATTGTATTTCGGAATGGGGCCACGATTTTCGTCCCGAATACAGACGGCTACGCATGATTTTTGAAATGATGGGCGAAAGGATACCCGTCATAGCCCTTACCGCAACGGCAACCCCTAAGGTTCAGAATGACATTTTGAAAAACCTTAACATGACAGATGCTACTGTCTTTAAATCATCGTTTAACAGACCAAATCTGTATTATGAAATAAGACCCAAGTCTCAAAATGTTATAAAGGATATTATTCGTTATATCAAACAACATACCGGTAAATCAGGTATAGTATATTGTCTGAGCCGCAAAAAAGTTGAGGAGTTGGCTGAAACGCTTCAGGTAAACGGCATAAGCGCACTTCCTTATCATGCGGGTTTGGAGTCGGCTGTCAGGGTAAAAAACCAGGATATGTTTCTCATGGAAGAGGTGGATGTTATCGTTGCTACAATTGCGTTTGGCATGGGTATTGATAAACCCGATGTTAGGTACGTAATTCATCATGATATACCGAAAAGCCTTGAAGCATACTATCAGGAGACAGGGAGAGTTGGCAGGGATGGAGGTGAAGGTATTTGCCTTGCATTTTACAGCTATGAGGATATACAGAAAATGGAAAAATTCCTTAAAGGCAAGCCTGTAGCTGAACAGGAAATAGGTACACAACTGCTTCTTGAAACGGTTGCTTATGCTGAAACATCTTTGTGTCGCAGGGAAGTGTTGCTTCACTATTTTGGTGAAGAGTATCATGATCATAATTGCGGCTCATGTGATAATTGTAATTATCCTAAAGAAAAGTTCGAAGGAAAAGAATATATTTGCCAGCTTTTAGAGACAATTATAGCTGTAAAAGAACTTTTTAAAGCGAAACACGTAATAAATGTTATAATAGGCAAAACAACCGGAGCTGTGAAATCATATAAGCATAACAAACTGGAAGTGTTTGGTCAGGGCTCCGAACATGATGAAAAGTTTTGGAGCGCAGTGGTTCGTCAGAGTCTTATAAAAAGGCTTGTGGAAAAGGATATTGATAATTATGGCTTATTGAAGGTAAGCGAAGAAGGAAAAGAGTATCTGAAAAATCCGGAAAGTATAAAGATCAGCAAAGATCATGATTATGACAAATGCGAAGATGACGGCAGCATTATCGGATCCGGCGGGGCCACCAAAACAAGCACTACCGACAAAGTCCTTTATGCCCTGTTAAAGGATCAGCGCAAAGAAATTGCCAAAAAAAGAAATCTGCCCCCGTTCGTTATCTTTCAGGATCCCTCGCTCGAAGATATGGCAATACAATATCCGGTTACACTGGATGAGCTTAAACAAATTACGGGTGTCGGAGCAGGCAAAGCAAGCAGATTCGGAAAGCCTTTTGTAGAACTGATTGCAAAATACGTGGAGGAAAATGAAATAGAAAGACCCGTTGATATGGTCGTGAAATCGGTTCCGTCAAAATCAGGATTGAAGATATATATCATTCAAAATATCGACAGAAAAATCTCCCTCGATGACATTGCTGCTGCGAAAGGCCTGGAATTCGATGAGTTGCTGACAGAAATTGAAAGCATTGTTGCTTCAGGAACCAAGCTGGGTATAAGCTACCACATTAATCAAACTATCGACGAAGATAAACAGGAAGAAGTTTTTGAATATTTCCGTACTGCTGAAACCGATTCTTATGAATCCGCCCTTAAAGAACTTGGAGAAGACGATTATACGGAAGATGAGATTCGTTTGATGAGAATAAAGTTTTTATCGGAAATGGGGAATTAGTAAAAACGTATAATGTTTATTTTTTTTTTGCTATCAATCGTTGTCTTTTTGATATTACTCTGTGAGCGATTGTCTCCACCTTTGATTTTCATTAAGTAATAATTAAATAAATCCATAACATGAATAAAGAACAAGCAGGTATTAATACCGGTGATCATCATCAAGATCAAAAACGCAAAAATAAAGTTAATATAAATACTTTATTGAATATTTTATTTTTTGCCGGTCTGTTGGTTTTATACGGATTATATTTCATTGATTTTGAAAAAGAGCCTGAAGTTGAACCGGAAGCCATTGAGACCATAGAAAAAGCCGTGTCGGATGCGACTTTGAAAATAGCATTTGTAGATACTGATGAGTTTATAGACCATTATGCTTTTGCCGAGGAGCTTCATGCGGGCATGCTTTCCGAACAACGAAGGCTCGAATCTGATTTCAGCAGGCGGCAAAGGGAATTTCAGCGGAAGGTTGAGGAGCTGCAATACCAGCTGCAACGCGGACTGATATCTATGGATGAGGCACAGGTAAAAGAGCAAGAGTTGATGCAGGAACAACAGGAACTTCTTATGCTGAGTGAAGAATATTCCGAAAGACTTCGTCAAAAAGAGTATGATTTAAAAATTGAACTGTTTGATTCTGTTTCGAGCATTGTCAGAAGATATAATGAGAAGCTTGGTTTTGATTTTGTTTTGAACTATTCTTCAGGCGGGGGGTTACTGTTAGGTGGAGACAAATATGATATTACCAAAGATTTGATTGAAAAGGTTGAAAAAGATTAGAGTCGTTATATTTTATTATTGTTTAAAAAAGGTGTGATTATGAATAAAAATATAAGCTTTGTTTTTCTTTTATTACTTTTTATTATCAATATTTTCGGGTTGTCCGGTCAATCTGTTAATAGTTATGTTCTGGTCATACATGGTGGCGCCGGTAATGTAACACCGGAAAGGATAGATGATGAGATAAGGCCTGTTTATATTGAAGTGCTTACGGAAGCTTTAATATCCGGCGAAAGGGTATTGAAAAATGGTGGCAGCAGCCTGGATGCTGTTGAGACGGCGGTTCGCATCCTTGAGGATTCGCCATTGTTTAATGCCGGCAGGGGAGCGGTTTTTAACGCTGAGGGTAAAAACGAACTCGATGCTTCTATCATGTGCGGTAAAGAGATAAACAGCGGTGCGGTAGCTTCAGTGACCAATGTGAAAAATCCCGTTTCGGCTGCCAGAATGGTGATGGAAGAATCGCCTCATGTACTGTTGGTTAGTGAAGGTGCCGAACGGTTCTCATATGAAAAAGGGCTTGAGATTGTCGATCCTTCCTATTTTTTTGACCAAAAACGCTGGGATGTATATAAGGAATTTCTAAGACGCATGGAAATAGAAAAAAAGGGTATGAATGAGCCGCATTACGATGGTACTACGGGTACGGTAGGAGCGGTTGCCCTCGATATGGACGGGAATCTTGCTGCCGCGACGTCAACAGGCGGAATGACAGGTAAAAAGTTTGGAAGGGTAGGGGATAGTCCTATAATTGGCGCCGGAACATATGCCAGCAATAAAACATGTGCCGTGTCGGCAACAGGACATGGAGAATATTTTATCCGCAACGTTGTAGCATATGATATTTCTGCCCGGATGAAATACAGTGGTGAAACCCTCATGGAAACAGCTGAATATGTTATCAACACTAAACTGAAAGACATCGATGCACGAGGCGGCATAATAGCCGTTGATAAAGACGGAAATATTGCTATGCCATTTAATACCGAAGGAATGTTCAGAGGATATATAAATTCAAAAGGACAGATGGAAGTCAAAATGTTTGGTGATGAGTGATCTATTGCTTATCGTATTTTATTGTTTCGTCCAGAAAATATTCGATTTTAATACCTGCTTCGGCAAATAATTTTTCCGACTCTTCACCTGCATGATATTTTTTTTCACAGACTACCCTTTTTATGCCGCAGTTGATAATCAACATTGCACAAGTCCGGCAAGGGGTCATACGGCAATACAAGGTGGCGTTTTCAATGCTTATGCCGAGTTTTGCGGCCTGGCAGACAGCATTCTGTTCAGCATGAACGGTACGCATACAATGTTGTGTTGTTTTGCCGTCTTCGTGGGTAAGTCGTTTCATTTGGTGCCCGGCATCATCACAATGAGGCAATCCTGTGGGAGAACCAACATAACCTGTTACTAAAATTTGCCTGCCCCGCGCAATAACACAACCACTTCTGCCACGATCACAAGTGGCACGCTTTGAAACCGTGTTGGCAATTTCCATAAAATATTCGTCCCATGTGGGTCTGTGATATTTTTTTGCAGAGGTCTTATCCATATTTAAGTTTGTGAATCGTATGAAATATTGTTTAAAAATGTTTCAACCTTAGAATGAAGGCTGTTTATCGAATCATTGTTTAAAATCGTATAATCCGCCATTTCTATACATTTTGACAGGTTTTGTTTGTTCGGATCATCAGAATGCATCTCGCGCTTTTCATTGGCAACAAATGTTTCAAAGCTTACCTGGTCTGTTTCGGAGTTGCGCTTGAGTATTCTTTGATATCTCAAATTAATATCGGCATCAACAGCGAGCAGAACGAATTTAGGATATTTTCTAAGCGCTGCAACTTCTCCCGGTGTTCTTATACTTTCAATAACACAATCATTACCACTTTTTAATGCTTTCTCTGCAAGCTTTTCTACGATATATGACGGGCTGTTTTGTTTGCGAAGCTCATTTGCCAATGATGTCATGGTGTCGCGATTGACAGCCATGTTTCTCTTTTTAAGGGCTTCTGTCAGAAACCCCCTGACGGTATAATGTTCAAATCCTTTTTGCTCAACAAGGTATTTGACTATAGTGCCTTTACCTGATCCCAGAGTGCCGGTTATTCCTATTATGATCATGATAATCATTTGAATGCGTAGCGTAAAAAAATAATCTCAATTTTATAAACACTACTGATATTGTAATGTAAATTATTATTTGTCACTAATAATTGTTATTACATGAAATGTGTCAAAGCCCAGTGATTTCAAATGATTTGCAATTTAAATGAAATATGTACATCACAGAGAAATCTCATCAGGCAAATTCTTTAATTGAGCGTCCTGATAAATAAAGTTTAGCAAAATTTAAGCTTGCCAAAATATCCTCTCTTTCAAGTTCCTGATGATCTGTAATAATTTTCTCAATAGTCATACCCGAACCCAACATATCAATAATAACTTCAACAGGCCACCTCATGCAGCGAATACAAGGTTTGCCATGACATATATCCGGATTTATTGTGATCCTGTCTAAATAATTCATGCTTGCTTCTTTACAAAAATAATAATTAATTACCTCAACTGATGAAAAATATTTTATACAAAACGGCATTTCAAAATTTTACCGGCTCCGAAAAACACTTTAAGCTTTTCTTCAATTTTAATTCCTGATTTATTTAATAATGATTCGAAGTCTGACTTTATAAAACTTGAATAGTATTTTATTTCATATATTCTGATTAAATTATAGACCAAAAACCTCCCAATCGCATTTTTTGGCAAGTCATACTCAACTATTATTACCATCCCATCAGGCTTCGTTACTCTTGCCATTTCTTTCAATGCTTCTTCAACAATAGACAGGGGCATGTCGTGCAACATTAGGGATGCACATGTAACATCAAAGCTTCTGTCTTGGAAAGGCAGGCTTGTTGCATCAGCTGCCATAAACTTAACATTTTCATGTTTGTTTTTTCTTTCAGCTATTTTGAGCATAGACTCGGAGATGTCAACACCGGTAACATCATAACCTTTTTTACCAAAAGCAAATGCTTGCTTTCCTGTACCGGTACCCACGTCCAATACTTTTGAATTAGCTTCGGATTCGATAAAGCCGACAACTTTATTTCTAACCCCTGAAATCAATATCACGGCAATATCATAAACCGGGGCAAAAATTTTCCAAAACTTTTTAGTGAATGAGTAATACTTTTTTTCTTCGCTCATTTAGTTGGCGGTTTATCAGCTATTGGCTATTAGGTTATTTAAACTTTTTTCTTCATTACTTTAACAACAATAAATTTTTCAAGTTCTACAATAAAGAAAACAGCCAGGCCTGCCAATAACGGCGGTAACCAGTAGGCTGCCCGGATATTGATAGTATCAAAGATATCATTCATAAAAGGCGTGTATGAAAATAACAATTGCAATATTATCAACACTGCCACGGCAATAAATGCGTTTTTATTATTAAAAAACCCTTTTCCTAAGCTTGGTAGTTGGATTTTTCTGCAATTGAACAGGTAGAATAACTGACCTGACACAAGAGTATTAACTGCAACCGTTCTTGAGGTGGCCTGATCAGCTCCAAGTGATTGCATGTAATTAAAAATTGCAAATGTTAGCCCTCCTACAAGGAATGACACAAAAACTATTCTCCAAACACCCAGTTTACCTAGTATTGGCGCATCAGGTTTTCGAGGCGGCAGTTCCATAACATTTTCTTCCATAGGTTCGAAAGCGAGCGCCAGGGCCAATGTAACTGCAGTAACCATGTTTACCCAGAGTATTTGCAGAGGTGTGATAGGCATAACCATTCCTAAAAAAACGGCAGTCATCAGTACCAGGGCTTCTGCTCCGTTGGTTGGCAGGAGGAACAGCAATGTTTTGCGCAGGTTGTCGTATACTGTACGTCCTTCTTCTACGGCGTTTACTATTGTAGCAAAGTTGTCGTCGGCCAGAACCATTTCGGAGGCATCTTTTGACACTTCCGTTCCTTTAATACCCATGGCAATACCTATGTTTGCCTTTTTCAAGGCCGGAGCGTCATTAACGCCATCGCCTGTCATTGCACAAAGCTGGCCATTTTCCTGTAATGCTTTTACCAGCCGTAGTTTATGTTCAGGGCTGGTGCGGGCATATACATCATATTCTTCAACTATTTTTTTAAGTTCTTTATCACTTTTTGCTTCGAGTTCTTTCCCTGTAATTACTTTTTCGCCGTCACCAATACCTATCTCTTTGCCAATAGCCTTAGCTGTTATAGCATGATCTCCTGTGATCATCTTTACGGCTATTCCGGCTTCTTTACATTCTTTTATAGATTCTATGATATTCTCACGGGGAGGGTCAATAATTCCTATCACACCCAGGAACGTTTTGTTTTTCTCAAGGTCATCTCTTTCAATTTCCGACCGTTTTTTATCAGCTTTTCTGAAAGCAACACCCAGAAGCCTTTGCCCTTTTGCGGCAACCTCTTCCATTTTTTTCTCCCAGTATTTTTTATCCAGCTTTTTATCTCCTTCTGAAGTATATTGTTTGTCACACATTTCCATTACTCTTTCCGGCGCTCCTGTGATAAATATCAAAACTTCGTCATCTACTTTGTTAAGAGTTGCCATATACTTATGGTAAGATTCAAAAGGGATATGATCAATCCGTTCGGGCTTGAAATCTCTCAGGCCTGCCTTGTAGCTTAATGTAAGCAATGCCCCTTCGGTTGGAGTCCCTGTAAGTTCCCATTTACCTTCATCATTTTCATTGATCTCAGAGTTGTTACAGACCCGTATAGCCTGCAACATTTGCCAGAGAACTTTATCGTCTTTTGGTTCAATTTTCTGATCATCCTTAAGAATGTTGCCTTCGGGTTTATAACCTGTTCCTTCAACCTGATATTCATTATCGGCGGTTAGGATAGTTTTTGCTGTCATTTCATTGCGGGTAAGCGTTCCTGTTTTATCCGAACAGATAACAGTTACTGACCCCAGAGTTTCAACTGAAGGGAGCCTTCGTATAATAGAATTTCTGGAAGCCATACGCCTTACTCCGATAGCAAGCGTAATGGTCATAATTGCGGGCAACCCTTCAGGTATAGATGCTACTATCAGGCTGATAGCAATCATAAATAACTCAACCAATGTGTAATCCCTGAACAGATAACCAAAAAGAAAAAAGGTTGCAGTAACAACCAAAATAGCTAAAGATAACCACTTACCGAACTTTTCTATTTTTTGTAACAATGGAGTTGTGATTTCTTCTACTTCCTCCATCATTTCTTTTATTTTTCCAATTTCAGTTTGAGATCCTGTGTTAACAACAACTCCGGTAGCTTTTCCATATGTTACTACTGTGCCTGAAAACGCCATAGAGCTTTGATCTCCGACTACAGCATCTTCTTCCACAGACTCCACGCTTTTATCAACGGAGGTTGACTCTCCGGTAAGTGGCGATTCTTCTACTCTTAAATCTTTAGATTCAATAAGGCGTATATCAGCAGGAATCTTGTCTCCGGATTTTAAAATTACTATGTCACCAGGTACGAGCTCTTCAGCATCAATAGTCTTCTTATCACCATCCCTTATAGCTACTGCTTCCAAAGAAAGCATTTCACGGATACTTTCAATTGCTTTTTCAGCTTTGCCCTCCTGTATAAAGCCGATCAATGCGTTTACAACAACAACACCAAGAATTACCCATGTGTCAATCCAATGCTCCATAAGGGCTGTAATAATAGCAGCAGCTAATAGGACATAGATAAGCACATTGTGAAACTGCATCAGCAGCCGTTTCCATGCGCTGCGTCTTTTGGCTTTTGGAATCTCATTCCTGCCATATTTTTCAAGCCTTTTGTTTACTTCACTATTTTCTAATCCTTTTTCCCTGTCAGTTTTTAATACTTTTATAATATCCCTGGCATCCATCGAATGCCATCTTTCAACATGTTGTTTCTCTTTCTTTTCTGCCATAGTAATTTGCTTTATTAAAAACATTTTATGCGGATGCAAAAATATACATCTTTGTCTAAATACTTTTATTAAATTGATAATAAAAAACTCAACTTATTGTAATTGCCGTGGATTACTTTAATTTTAAATAGACCACGATTGGTTTAACATAAAATTCTGGACAAAACCAACGTGGATTTGACAATATTTCAAAAACAATCACTACTGTCCGATTAAAATAATAAACAGCCACAAAGGCAAGAGAACATAGAAACACAAAGATTATAACTTTGACTGTCAGCTTATTGGTGAATCTTTGAGATTTCGTGGCATAAAAAAAATATAAATATTACCTTATAAACAGTCAGCTTCAACAAAATTGTTACTAATATTGACATTCATAAAATTTAGAAAATTTTAATCGGACAGTAGTAAAAAACAATATAAATATGACTGAAGCCGAAAAAAGTTTATGTGAAACTATTCAAATAAACGGACTAAACTTTTTCGGAAGTAGTTTTTATTATGGAATGTTTTTATACCTCTTTATCCGGAAGCTTTTGCGTAATTTGTTAGCGCGGTGCTTCAAATATCTCTTCTGAATTTATGAGCAATTCAACATACTGCGCTCTTTTATAAATAAATGGGTTTCTGCTGAGTTTGTTATTTGATAACTTACCTTTAAACTCATCAATACTGTTGTAATTTTTCTCTTCCATCCATTCTGCAAGCTTTTGCTTGCTTTTTTCGATTTGCGATAATCCATGCTTGTATAAAGAGCTTACCATCTGCACACACGATGCTCCCGCCAGAATCAATCTGATAGTGTCTGTGCCATTGTGAACCCCATGACTGCCGCATATATCCGCTTTAATGTTTTCAAACAATAATCCGGTAGTCCGGAGAGATTTCTTGTAATCACCCTTATTACTGAGATTGAATTGTTTTATATGCTTTTCATTATTAATATCAATGTCAGGCATAAAGAAAGAATTAAACAAAACAAAAGCATCGGATCCGGCCTGATCTATCCTTTCTATTAAGTTCAGGACATTGGTATATTCAGAACTCAACTTAACACTAACCGGGATTGACAGGCTTTTTTTGATCTCTTTTATTATACTGACCTGCTCATCTTCGATATCTTTTGAGTTTTTACTGAAATCGGTTGGAGTTTGATAAAAATTCAGTTCAATTCCATTAACTCCTGTTTCACTAAGCAGCCTTGCATACTCTATCCAGGTGTCTTTATTTATTGCATTAAGGCTGGCTATCAGCGGAATAGTCAGGCTTTCCCTTGCTTTTTTGATATTTATAAGATGTTCTTCAGGACCGGCATGTTCAATTTTAGGATGTAACGTTTGCATCTCCGCATGAATATCATCAAAGGCTGTAAGCTCTTCTTCCATCTTAAATCTTTCCAGTTGAATCTGTTCCTCAAACAATGATTTATATACGATCGCCGCAGCACCTGACTCTTCAGCCTTTTTAAGAGTATCAAAGTCGGTAACCATATTTGAAGCCCCAACGATAATGGGATTGTCCAATTCAATACCCATATATTTTGTTTTAAGATTTTTCATTTGTATGATGTTTTTAGTTTAGTACTCCGGTTAAATTTAATCTTTACTATGCTATAGCTTAAAAAGCTTCTTTTATAATTGACTTTTTATCGACCTTAAGGGTTTTAAGCTGCTTTTCTATTGCATCCATCATTGGCGGCGGCCCGCATATATAAACATATTTTACTGTGCCGTCAATGTATTTATTGAGAAAATCTTCGGTGATAAAGCCATGGTCATATTCCTTGGTTTTTTCATCCGACAGGATGTTAATGAAATTGTCGCCCAATATATTTTCAAACTCTTCTTTAAGGATAATATCTTTTTTGTTTTTATTTGCAAAAATAAGCTTGTTGTTGCCAATTTTGGCTGTTGACTTCAGGTACCTGAAAATAGATATAAAAGGGGTTACCCCTGCACCACCGGCAATAAACAAGCCTTCACCTTTGTAGGTTATTGCTCCATAGACATCACGGACAATAAGCTCGTCATTTTCTTTAAGATTAAGAAGTTCGTTGGTAACTCCATTATGGGAAGGGTAGGTTTTTATCACAAATTCAAGATAATCATCCGAGGGAAGGTTTGTAAAAGTAAAAGGCCTTTCCTTACGCTTCCAGTTTTTTTTGTTTATAGCAATATAGGTAGCTTGCCCGGATACGAATTTAAAGCTTGCAGGTTTTTCGGTAACAATCTGTAAAACATCATGAGTAATATGTTTTACGGATTTTACTTTTACTTTATGCGTTTCTCCTGATATTGTGTTTTTTGCACTTTTTAATAACCGTTGCAGGAAATTTTTTATCTGTTTCATATTTTCTATTGGCTGAGCAAGTGAAAGGAAGCAAATGGCATCGGCTTAATTCAAGATATCCTTCACTTGCAATTTTTAATGATTTTTTATCATATTATTTAATTGCCTGCCATGCTTAACAGGAAATTATGTATCAAAATTTAATCATATCGGAGGTTTTATATTATAAATATTTTGATAATGGTATATCTAAGTTGTAAAATTAAAATAATTATTTTAAAGACGTTGCAAAATAGTGAAAATTTTTCTGCCATACAGGCAGTTGTGGATTTATTATGCAATGGTTTTCAAAAATTTAAATGTGGGATATGAATTCAATTAGTAGGCTGTTGATATAAAAATCTTTAAAAATTTATTAATTTAGATATTTAAATCAAAATTTATCGATCATGACAGATAAACCCGGGGTTGATGATAAAAAAATTGCACGTTATGCAAAAGCCTTGTCGCATCCGGTTAGAATATACATAGTAAGGCTTCTTTCCAGGAGAAGCTGTTGTTATAGCGGCGATCTTACCGAAGTTTTACCGATTGCAAAATCTACTATTTCCCAGCACCTCAAGGAGTTGAAAAAATCAGGACTTGTGCAGGGCGAAATTGAATTGCCAAAAATAAAATACTGTCTTAACAAAGAAAACTGGAATGAAGCACGCAAATTGTTTTATGATTTGCTCGAACATAAATAATTTTTTAATTTTGTTCGTAAAAACGCGAACTCAGCCTTAATTATTCACTAATAACGGATAACAAGCGATTGCCCGTTATCCGTTAAAAAAATAAAAACATTATGGAAATTAAAGTATTAGGACCGGGATGTTACAGATGCCGTGAACTGGAGAAAGTCACGAAGAAAGCAATTGAAGAGCTTGGCATAGATGCACAGTTAATAAAGGTAGATCAGATGGATGAGATATTAAGTTATGGCATATCACGGACGCCGGGATTGGTGGTTGATGGCAAGGTTGTTCTTAGCGGAAGAATTCCGGGTGTTGATGAAGTCAAAAAGCTTCTGAAAGCATAATTTGTTATTTATTTATATAATGTTTAATTTTATATGTGGTCGTAGTCTCGCTTTGCTCGGCAGTTATTTGATGCTTGTTATTTGATTTTTTTAGTAACTAACATAATTGATTGAATACTAACAATTCATGCACTGCTCAACATGGAATTAAAGAAAGAAATAAAAATACTCTTCTGGATAATTGTCTTTTTCCTGTTTGCATATTACATGCCTTTGGAGGTTGCCGATTTCAGGACTGCCTTAATTGCTTCACTGGATCTGGCTCGCTGGTATGCCCGGGAACATGTTCTTTTATGTCTTATTCCTGCTTTTTTTATCGCCGGTGTTATTGCCGTCTTTGTTAACCAGGCATCAGTAATAAAGTATTTCGGGGCTAATGCAAAAAAATGGCTATCCTATTCTATAGCATCGATTTCAGGAACCATCCTGGCAGTTTGCTCTTGCACCATATTACCGCTTTTTTCGAGCATTCATAAGCGTGGTGCAGGAATAGGTCCTGCAGTTGCTTTCTTGTACTCCGGCCCGGCAATCAACATCCTTGCAATAATATTAACAGCACGTATTCTGGGTTGGGAGATGGGCGTTGCACGTATCATTGGTGCGATAATTTTTGCGGTAGTTATCGGTTTGATAATGAGCTTGATATATCGAAAAGAGGAAAAAATAAAGGCAGAAGACCAGATGAATGTTGAAGCTCCGCCTGCATCGCGACCTTTGTGGCAAACCTCAGTGCATTTTTTTATTCTTGTATTAATTCTTGTAGTTGCAAATTGGGGAGAGCCTGCCGAAGGCATAACAACCGGCTTATGGTACTTTGTATGGTCTAATAAGTGGACAATTACTGCTTTGCTTGGTGTTTTCCTTGTTTATTCATTGATCAATATTCTGAAAATAAACTGGCATTGGGTTGCCCTGGCATCAGTACCGGTACTTGTCAGTTCCTGGTTTACTACAGCACCTGAAATTCCTTTTATACTGGCAATAGCGGGTATTGTGGTAATAACCCTGCTTCATGGCGGCGAAAACAGAGAGTGGACTTTATCAACATGGGATTTCACAAAACAGATACTGCCTTTGCTGGCTATTGGCGTAATTGTTGCCGGGTTTTTACTTGGCTCAACGCATGGAGATACAGATATACCCGGAATAATACCCGATAAATGGATAACTTCCATAGTAGGAGGCAATTCGTTATTTGCCAATTTATTTGCATCGGTAATAGGTGCATTTATGTACTTTGCCACTTTAACAGAAATACCTATCCTTCAAGGCTTGCTTGCTTCAGGTATGGGCAAAGGCCCGGCGCTTGCACTACTTCTTGCAGGCCCTTCTCTTTCACTACCCAATTTGCTCGTAATACGAAGCGTCATGGGCACACAGAAAACCATCGTATATGCACTGCTTGTGGTTGTAATGGCAACGATCTCGGGGCTGGTGTTCGGAGCGATATGATGCCGGGAGATGATCGGTAATCGGTAATCGGTGATTGGTAATCGGTAATCGGTACATGATTAACTATTCAATAAAACAATATAAATAACACAGGTAAATTACTTATTGATTTTTTTACAAAACAAAAATGCTTTTTCCATCATTGAATTTAACATTTTGCCAACTGATTCACGTTTTTTCGTCAAATCATTTTTAACAGCTTTAGTTATATATGAATTTTCAAATGCTATTTCCAGCCAATGTTGAGTTTCAAATTGTTCAGAATCTGCATCTGTTAATTTAAGTATAAAGTGATTTTCATATCGCCTTTTCCCCCATGATTCGGCAATTTGTGCACCAACTGAGCGGGATGACCTCCTGATTTGATCCGATAATGAATACCTTTCTTCAATAGGAAATTTTTTTGTCATTTAAAATATTTCTCTTGAAATTTCTCTTGATAATTTATAAACTTTCAATTCTTTAAAACTTTTTACATACTCCATATCAAATTATATTTTAGTTATATTAAAATAATAAAAAAGTTAAAATTTTCATATCATTTCTCATATCTAATCAAAGAATCCTGCCCGATTAACCGATTACCGATTACCGATTACCGATTACCTGTTAAATCAGAAATACACCAAATGAACCCTCCATCCGTGTTTTCTGTTATATTCCACGGCGGGTGCAGGGAATTTGACAAAATCAAGGGCTTTAAACACTATTGTAAGGAACTGCGAGTCGGTATCTATTTGTGAAAAGTCAATGTCGGGTGCAAGGAACCATTGCCTGTACCTTTGCATTTCGTGTAATATTTGCCCGTTATGTTCGGCGGGATTTTCAACGCTGCCAAGCATCCCGTCGGCACTGTAGCCTATTGCCATGTTGAGCCAAGGAGGAAATATCTCTCTTTCTTTTGAAAACATGTTCATATTTGCAGAGAGCCAGAAGGTCATGCCGTTATAATCCTTCAGTATATGCTCCGCTACATTTGTGCCGAACAGGTCAGGCCTGTATTCCTGCAGTCCGCTGCTACTGTATGAATATCTGACCTTCATTTTTTGCGATTCCCATGCTATCTGCTGAAAATAGAATAGTCCCGAGCCTATAACGTTTGCCGCCTGATCGCCCCATGAAAAACCCCATTCTTCCGAAAACCCGTCCAAAACCTCTATGGTAGTCATAAACAACGTGCCGGTAATGCTTCCATACAATGCGCTTTGCCTGTTATCCAGCCCTGTGCAGCGAAATGTGGCAGCACTCGCAGAACTGAGATGATATGCCGAAGCTACATGACCGAGTTTATCCATTTGTTTCCAATGCTTATTGTCATTGAAAAATTGAAATGATGTGCGCGGGTAATCGCTGTACCACATCCGGTCAAGAATAAGCATCGTGCCCGTTAAAGCAACAGCTTTGCCTCCAACCAGCCAGAACAAACGCTTCTTGTCAACAATAGAACTATCCTGTTTGTGAAATTTTAAGGAAACTTCTGAAAAGTGATTTGAAACACCCCCAAAACAGTCATTGACCAAAAAAAATATCAATACAAATGCAAAAGTTTTAATGAATCTCATGTGTGAGATTGATTTAATTTGTTGTTTTTCCGGAAGTTATAACAATAATGATTTATTTATAACCTTACCGTTTCATTACATAAATTGTGTAACTTTGTTCTTTGGTTAATGTTCACCCAGTCAGATAATCTTTCTCAAATGGCGAAGTATTATTTTAACTTCAAAATATATGACGGGGTAAATATTGTAATTTTTTTGCAAGGAGAGAGTAAAATTATACTTTATTTATTAAGACAAAAAGAAAAAATTTATCACGCTAACCGGTAAAACAAAGTAACATACAGGTAATGAACGATATGACATAAATAATTAGCATATAAAATGACAATAAAAAATATCATTAAGCAAGGACAAAAAACTTTAGTTAATGAAATTTACTCTGATTTACTAATGGAATTAACACCCTATGTGCTTCTATGTGTACTATGTGCCTATGTGGTTCAAAAAAACTATATAAAACATTCAAAACAAATAAATTGAAACACATAGACACATAGGGCGCATAGTTTTCACATAGTTCATTTAAAGATAAGCTATTTGAAAAAATAATTAAAGTAATGACGTTAATAGAAATCAGGGAGCAGTTTAACGGTTAGAAAGCGATGAATTATGTTTACAAAAAAGTTAAAATATTTTGAATTTGGCATTCATTCGGACAAAGGTAAGGTAAAGGATTCGAATTTTGACGGTTATGCCGCTTTTGAATCTATAAACGGTTATGTTTTTGTATTGTGCGATGGCAATGATGAGTTGGGCGAACATGCAAGGGATGTCGCCCTTGATCGTATCAGGTATTTTATGGAAAATGAGTATGTTGAAGATCCATATGAAGCTGTACAATCTGCTTTGATATATACCGGCGGCTATATATACAAACATATCAGGCAGCAGGATGATATATACAGCGACATGAAGGTAAGCTGTTTATGTGTTTTGATAAGGGAAAACAAGATATACTACTCTTCCTTAGGCAATTGTCATATTTTTCTTTTTACCGGGAAAGGATTGTACCGTTTGACAAATGAAACAACTGACAGTGAACTGTGCCGTCAGGCTGAGGGTGTTTTTGAAAAGGGGTTGCTTGGCAACGACAAAGTTCCTGCTCCTTTTGTTTGCGAACGGCCGGTGGTGCCTCTAAACGGTGATTTGCTGATTATGGGCACTGATGGCTCGTATAAACAAGTAAGTCAAAAAAATATCAAAAAGATTTTGTCCGATCCCATGCCCGTGCATACAAAAACTAGCCGGCTGGCAGATATGGCTAATGAAGCCGGTGGTATGGATAACATTACCGTAAAAATTATTTCCTTTTATAATCTTGACCATGATGAACGTGAATTTACTCCCGCAAAACAGCCTGAAAAAAAAGATCTGTCTGAAATTGCTAAAATAAACTTTACCGGAAAGTCCGTATGGAATATTGTTATTATTTCAGCTATAGTGATAATAGCCGGCTATATGTTTTACGACATGTTTTTGTTTAATCCCCGGCCAGTCGTAGACCTCGAAAGCCGTGAAGAGACACCGGTACACAATACGATACCCGAGTTAAAGCCTGCACCGGTCAAAGAACATGACAGAACTGTAAATTATAAAGCAATATTGAACCATATTGCACCTGCCGATACCATCTATCTTGTGCAAAGCGGAGATACATGGGGCAGTATATACCGACAATTTGAAGTCTGTTCATGGTTTATACGAAATCATGAAGATAACATTGGAAAATTTGACGGAAAAGGAGATCCCGTGGCAGGCAAAACAATTGCAATACCTCTTGTCTATTCGGCAAATCCACAATATAATCCGAGATTTCATAATGAGTTTAAAACGGATAAAGTGGGAAGCGCTTGTCAATATGCCGGCGAAGAATTTATTGAAGAGTTCTATGAAACCCTGAAAAGACGCTATCTGAAGCAACAATAACAAAGCCTTATAATAGATGAACCGGTTAAGGATAAAAAGCGGAAAAATATTGATAATAGATAAAGTCCATCCCGTAATAAAGGAAAAACTTAAAGATCTGGGTTTTGATTGTATAGAACGTATTAATATTTCGTATGAACAATTGAAAATGGAGATTGCCGATTGCAAAGGTGTTATAGTTCGCAGTCGCTATAGCCTGGAGAAAGACTTTTTCGATGCAGCCAAAGAGCTGGTATTTGTCGGCCGAATTGGAAGCGGGCTTGAAAATATTGATACTGAATATGCAGAATCCCTTGGGATTAGATGTGTTAGTTCGCCCGAAGGTAATCGGGATGCAGTGGGTGAACATGCTTTGGGCCTATTACTTGCATTGATGAACAACATCTGTAAGGCTGATAAGGAAATAAAGGAAGGGAAATGGTTAAGGGAGCAAAACCGCGGATTTGAAATAATGGGTCGTACTGTTGGCATAATTGGATATGGTAATACCGGCAGTGCATTTGCGCAAAGACTTGCAGGCTTCCGGGCAGATGTTATTGCATACGATAAATATAAATCGGGATATGGCAATCAATATGTTGAAGAAACATCAATTGAGGATATTTTCAAAAGAACCGATATACTGAGTATACATGTTCCATTAACAACGGAAACTCACTATATGGTAAATAAAAATTTCCTGGGAAAATTTCAGAAACCAATTTATTTTATTAACACATCACGTGGACAGGTTGTGGATACTGCCGGTCTTGTTAATGCCATAAAGAATAACAGAGTTAAAGGTGCAGCGCTTGATGTGCTTGAATATGAAAGTGATTCATTCGAAACTCTTAAACTTCGCAAAAGACCCGAACCGTTAAAATATCTTCTTCAAAGCAGCAAAGTTATACTCTCACCGCATGTTGCCGGAGTTACCTTTGAATCACAATACAAATTGGCTGATGTGCTGTACCGGAAAATTGAATCCCTGTTTAACTGAATTCAGTAAACAAGAAACAGCATTTATTCAAAACAGAACAATTTCTAACCCCGGTTGTTTATATAATAGGAGAAATATTAGGAGAAGTAAAAAAAAATCGTTATCTTTGAGTTTCACATGAAAAAACAATATGGTTGATTCAAATAAACAAAAATCAGGGAATTCATATGAAGAAGTGTGCCCAGGTCACAATAAGGGGAAAAGTTCAGAATATTGGTTTCCGTTATAATGCGCAGATTGTTGCCAATGAACATAATATAACGGGTTATGTAAGAAATATGCGTGACGGCACTGTGTTTGTTGAAGCTGAGGGTGAAGAATCAGACCTTGAAAAGTTTATAAGCTGGTGCAGAAAAGGACCCACCTGGTCATATGTCGAAAACGTGGATGTTAAATACATCCCCCTAAACGGCTATTCCTTTTTTAAAATTCGTTAAAATATTGGCTGTATTTGTAATAATTGTTTGAAAAATCAATTATTTGTTTTTGAATTTATTATTGTTCATTATTTTAAATAATGTTGTTATGTATTATTATAGTAGGAGTATATTGTTATCATTGTTTTTGTTTTGTATTTTTTTCTTTTTAACCCATGATCTTTTATCAAAAGGTTTTTTTAACGACGAAAGGGAATTAAGTGCCCTGAAGGATAATTCTCCCCATCATGGCCACACTACACAACCTCCGGATTTATCGCCGCGGGCACCTGCGGAGTTTGAAGAGACCGGCGGCCTGATCATTACGTGGGCAGGTTTTGAAGAAGAGCTCAGGGAAATTGTTCGTTATTCGGCAGGCGGAGGCTTATCCATATATATTTTAACCGACGATCCGGTGGAAGTTCAGGATTATCTTATAAAAGGAGGTGTTTTTTTGGAAAACGTTTCATTTGTGCAAATCCCTTTTAACTCAGCATGGATACGGGATTATGGACCTAAAAGCATTTACCTTGACGGAAGCGATGATCTTGCTTTTATTGACTGGGTTTATAATCATCCGCGCCCTCTTGATAACTCCGTACCGGAAAATGTTGCCGATTATTTGAATTTGCCGGTTTACCAGATAACCTCAGGTCAGGAAAGACTGGTACATGTCGGCGGTAACCTGATGGTTGACGGACATGGTACTGCGTTTTCCTCAGAATTGATACTGGCAGAAAACGGAACTTTAACCGAAAATCAGATTGATAATGCCATGTACGATTACCTTGGTGTTGACCGCTATATAAAAACCGAAATGTTGCCTGATGATAAGCTTCATCATATAGATATGTATATGAAGCTTCTGGATGAGGAGACTTTGCTGGTTGGCGAGTTTCCTGAGGGTGTGCCTGCCCGGTCGTATATTGAAGCCAACCTGCAGTATATACTTGATAATTATGAGAGTTGCCACGGAAGACCCTACAATGTCGTACGAATACCTATGTCGCCCTGCCCGCAGGGGAAATACCCTCCCAATGCAGATCTTCGTACCTATACAAACTCATTGATACTTAACAACATGGTGTTGGTTCCGCAATTTCATGATGCCTCTCTTAATGCCGAGGCTTTGGCTGTTTACGAAGATGCCATGCCAGGATACCAGGTGATAGGCATTAATATGGAAGGCATGGCGCATTCAAGCGGTGCAATACACTGCCTTAGCAGGGGTATAGCGGCAAATGATCCTGTCTTTATATCGCATGCGCCGATACGAAACGCAAATCCCGATGAGACGATAACTGTGGAAGCTGAAATAAGCAATGCTGACGGAATAAATAATGCCGTACTTTATTGGAGAACCGACAGAAAATCATTTTTTCAGCAAAAGGAAATGTCTTTACAGGGCGGTGTATATAAAGCCGGTATTTCAGGTCAACCACCCCATACGGAAATTTATTATTATATAAGTGCCACGAATAATAATAAAAAGACCATAACCAAACCTTTTACCGCTCCGGCAGGCACCTATACGTTTTCGGTAGGTGATAAAACACCTGTAGAACAACCGGAGGAAACAGTCGCATTTAACGCTTATCCGAATCCTTCCGAAGGAAACTTCAATTTAATTCTGCCCCGGGTCAATGAAACTATTGATATCGTTATTGCCGATATGCATGGAAAGCCGGTGTATGAAAACTCAATCGAAAGCAATGAATTTGATTACAGCTATCCTGTTAGTTTGGAGAATGTGTCGCCGGGAATTTACCTGATAAGAATAACCTGGCAACAAAATTCCGAAACGGAAAGAATAGTGATAATATGATGCAATTGATGTTAGCATCATACGCATTGGGCAGGGATCTGAGAATGCAGATGCAATCAATAATTTATGGCATCGATTTTTTTTTTGCAGCTCAAACCATATAACTGACTTTTATTATATTTGTAGTATCAAAAGAATGTACTGCAGTCATGAAACTGGCTCTTAAGCAGTGTTTATGACTTGTTAGCAATTCTCTATGATAAAATTCATAAAACACACTTCTTTAATTTTATTTGGGTGTGGTTTGAGTTTTTTAGTATATCATTTTATTATTATAAATTAAATCAGATGTTATGAAATATTACAGAATTTTTACTTTTTTTCCGTTTTTGTTCCTGTTATTTTCCATGTTTGCTCAGGAGCCATTACCAAAAGGCCTTACGGAAGGGGAGAAGGAGGTATATGAAGAGTATATCCGCACTTTTGAGTATGGCAGAAGCACGCAACCTCCCGAAGTTCCGCCACGTACTCCGGCACAGTTTGAGGAAACAGGCGGAGTGATAGTAACATGGGCAGCATATTATGATGAACTCAGGGAGATAGTACGTCATTCAAGAAAAAGGGTGCCGGTTTATATTATAACTAATAATCCGGGCTGGGTGCAGAATTATCTTCAACAAGGCGGTGTGCCCCTTGATAATATTGAGTTTGTGACTATTCCATACAATTCCGTGTGGGTGAGGGATTACGGACCACAGAGCGTCTATCTCGACGATGATGACCAGCTTGCTTTTATTGACTGGGTTTATAACCGACCGCACAGACCTGATGATAATCTTGTACCCTATAATATGGCTGATTATCTTGATTTGCCGATATATCAAATGACGGTAGAACCAAACCGGCTGGTGCATACGGGCGGCAACCTGATGGTTGACGGACATGGCAAGGCTTTTTCTTCAAAACTTGTATTAACGGAAAATCCTGCAAAAACCGTAGAAGAGATTGATGAAATAATGTATGATTATATGGGTATTGAAACCTATATAAAAATGGATGAGCTTCCTTTTGACAATATCAGCCACCTGGATATGCACATGAAGCTTTTGGACGAAGAAACCTTACTGGTAGGGGAGTTTCCCGAGGGAGTGTCTGACGGACCCTATATTGAGGCTAATCTGCAATATTTGCTCGAAAATTATGAAACTGCCTATGGCAGAGATTTTAACGTGGTGAGGATACCTATGGTACCAAACCACCACGGTCAGTATCCGCCTTATTCATCATACCGTACATATACAAACTCACTGATAGTTAATGATTTGATGTTAGTACCCCAGTATTGGGATCCAGATTTGAATAAAGAAGCTATAGCTATTTTGAAGGAAGCTATGCCCGGCTATGAAATTGTGGGCATAAATATGGAAGGTGTTATCGGTGCCAGCGGGGCAATACATTGTATTTCGCGTGAAATAGCCGCCGAAGATCCTGTTTTTATATCGCATGCATCTATACGGGAAGCTTATTGTGGTGAACCTGTCGATATTGAAGCGGAAATACATAATGAAGCCGGTATCACCGAGGCTTCCGTTTATTGGAGTAATGATGGCGGAGAGAATTATCAGCAGGAAGTAATGACTTATGAAGATGGTGTATATTTTGCAGAAATCCCGGAACAAGCATGCCAGGCAGAAATCAAATATTACATAAGCTCCACGAACAATAATGGTAAAACCATAAACAAGCCTTTGGTAGCGCCTGACGGCACTTATACATTTGACCTGACGTGCAAAATTGATTTTACGGTTGGCAATGATCATGTAATGGTATTGGAACCTGTGGAATATACATATACCGGATGTTTGGAAGAGTATGAGGAAGTTCACTGGGATTTCGGCGACGGCGCTAATCCCGATTTTGCCACGACAATCGGTCCTCATGAGGTTTATTACGAAACAGAAGGATATAAAACCGTAATACTTACGGTTGATGAACAATCACTTACCAAAGAGGATATCGTTTATGTTTATGCTTCATATGAGCTTGTAATAGAAAAAGAAGGGGAAGGGCAAACGGATCCTGAACCCGGAGCATATACCTATGCTGAAGGTGATGAGGTAGAACTGGATGCATGGCCCGATGAAGGATGGAAGTTCGTCGACTGGACCGATGCCGATGGTAACGTGGTTAGCGAATTACCCGATTTTGTTTTTACAATGCCGGCAGAAGATGTTATCCTGACCGCCAGCTTCGACCCTGAAGAATATGAGCTTACAGTAGAAGTTAGTCCTGAAAATTCTGGCAGCGTTATTATAGAACCGGAACTCGATTTTTACAATTTCGGTGATGAGATAAGTCTTACCGCAGTTGCCGAAGAATATTACGAATTTGTCAACTGGATTGATGATGACGGTAACGTATTAAGCGACGAAGAAAGCTTTGTTTTTGTAATGCCCGCCGCTGATGCAAAAGTTATAGCAGTATTCCAGGAAGTGGTTACTTATGAGCTTACGGTGCAAAAAGAAGGGGAAGGGCAAACAGACCCCGAACCCGGAACGTACCAGCATGTGGAAGGAGCCGAAGTAGAGCTGGTTGCATTACCTGATGATGGATGGAAATTTAAGGAATGGGATGTTGAAGGTGCTGAACCGGAAAACGATGATAATAAAATTACCATTCTTATTTATAATGATGTTGTTGCCACTGCAATCTTTGAAAAAGAAACTCATGTGCCATCCTTGAAAACAAAGTTTACTTTTGATGTTTATCCCAATCCGTCAGGAGGGCTTTTCAATATTGTAATGTCACCCGCAGATGGCCCAATCAATATAATAGTTTCCGATATGCAGGGCAGACTGATATATAAAAATACTATCGTCAACATGCAGCAGGATTATAAATATAAGATAAATGTTGAAGGTCAACCGCCGGGGGTTTACCTGGTCAGAATTACATGGCAGAATAATTCTGAAGTGGAAAGAATAATAATAAGATAATATTGCGATCACTTAGTCGGCAGGAAATATTTCATTTGTTTTATTACAACCGTAGCCGTCAGGATAAGAAAGTTCAGTAAATGTTTGCCGGCTTTTGCCAGCAGCAGTAAGTATAATGATTTGAGAAAGTGAGCGTATCTTAGCCTGACGGCTATGTGGTTTTAAAATGGTAATAGTTTTAAACCATCCTTTATTTTTTTGTTTTTATAAATACAAAAGTGGGTTATTTTTGTACTCTTGAAAACTCATATTTAAAATTCCCTTATGCTGAAACGGCTTGAGATTGAGAATTATGCACTTATCGAAAAACTGGATATCTGTTTTGATGACGGTTTGTCGATTATCACAGGCGAAACAGGCGCCGGAAAATCAATCCTTGTGGGTGCTTTATCACTCATATTGGGCCAGAGAGCCGATACTAAAGTTTTGTTTGACAAGAACAGAAAATGTATTGTAGAAGGTACTTTTTATATTAAGGATTATGATCTTCATTTGCTTTTTGAGCAGCATGAACTGGATTATGATGATAATACCATACTGCGAAGGGAGATCAATCAACATGGTAAATCGAGAGCTTTTATTAACGATACGCCCGTTACGCTGAATGTACTGAAAGACTTATCGGAGAAGCTGGTTGATATTCACTCGCAACACGAGAGCCTGCTGCTTAACAAGACCTTTTTTCAGTTTGAGGTCATAGACAGCTTTGCAGGTCATTGCAATCTGCTTGAAAAATATAAGAATGAATATTTTAATTACAAGGCGGTGGAAAAAAGGCTTGCCCATCTGATAGAAGATGAAAAGGAAGCTCGTGCAAATCTCGATTATTATAAGTTTCAATACGAAGAACTTGAAAAAGCGAGGCTGGAAGAACCAAATGAATTTGAAAAAATTGAATCGGAGCTGGAAATTCTTAATAATGCATCCGAAATAAAACAAAACTTTCAAAATGCTTATTATCGCCTGTCAGATTCGGAAACCAATATTCTGGGCGAAATTAGCAATTTGGAAAGTCTTATTCAACCCTTGGAGAAATTTGATAAAAGATATAAGGTTTTGTCGCAAAGGCTTCAATCGGTTTATGTTGAGCTGAAAGACATCAGCGATGAGATGTTGCAGGTATTGGATGATGTTGTTTTTGATGCTGAGCGTATATCTTTTTTGACCGAAAGGCTGGATATGCTGAACAAGCTTATGATGAAGCATAATGTTGCTTCAGCCGGAGAGCTGATTGCTGTGAAGGAAGATTACAGGAAAAAGACAAAGGAAATTGAATTTTTGGATGATGAGAGCGAGTCGTTAAAAAAGGAGGTTGACCGCTGCAAGGAAGAGGTTTATGGGTTAGGAGAGCGATTATCGGCATCGCGGACGGATAAATTTCCGGTAATTGAAAAACGCATAACGGAGCTGTTAAAAAGCCTTGGTATGCCCGATGCCCGTTTTGGTATAGAACATAATAAAACTGATATTGTAAATCAGATGGGCATGGATTCAATACGGTTTAAATTTAGTGCTAACCTCGGAAGTGAAATGCAGGATATTTCAAAAGTAGCCTCAGGAGGCGAAATATCGCGTTTGATGCTGAGCATAAAGTCTTTGATTACCGAAAACAAGCTTCTTCCCACAATAATCTTTGATGAAATTGATACGGGCGTTTCGGGTGAAATAGCTTCAAAAACTGCTGCCATATTTTCTGATATGTCAGGAAATATGCAGGTAATATGTATTACTCACCTTCCTCAAATAGCTTCCAAAGGCAAAAATCACTTTTATGTATATAAGGAAGTTGAAAATGAACAGACAAAAACACGACTCAAAAAGCTTGATGATAAAGAAAGAGTTGAAGAAGTTGCAAAAATGCTCGGAGGAGAAGCTTTGACGGATTCAACAAGAAAAACGGCAAAAGAATTAATAAACTTTGATAAGACCGGCGACAACTGACCATGTCTGATTAATTTCAAATTTATTCCATAATTCAGCCGTTTTAATCGGCTGTTTATTCAGTAATGGCTGTCAATAATAGGAATTATAATTGCCACTGTTTAAAATAATTTGTACTTTCGCACCTTTCAAAAACATAAACACTCATTTAATTTAGTATTATGAAAAATTTAAAGAGCGCCGAATTTTTGATAAAAGAGACTGATTTTAACGATGTTTTCATTCCTGAAGAGTTTAATGAAGAGCAAAAGATGATTGCTCAAACAATTAAAGATTTCATTAAAATTGAAATTTATACTCGTTTGGATGATCTGGATAAACCCGACAGGAAGTTAATGCGTGAAGTTCTTGATAAGTCTGCGGAATTGGGGCTTATGGGGCTTTCTATTCCTGAGGCTTATGATGGTTTTGAGCAGGATTTTGTTACACAGATGCTGGCTGCCGAGAAGTTAGGTGCGGCATATTCTTTTTCAGTTGCCTTTATGGCTCATACCGGCATAGGTACTTTGCCTATAATGTACTATGGTAATGAGGAGCAACGTCAGAAATATGTATCTAAACTTGCTACGGGAGAGTTAATAGGTGCATATTGTTTAACCGAACCTGAGGCAGGTTCAGATGCAAATTCAGGAAAAACAAGTGCCGTTTTGTCAGAGGATGGAAAACATTACATACTCAACGGGCAAAAAATGTGGATAACCAATGCCGGCTTTGCAGACGTGCAAATAGTATTTGCCAAAATTGATAAAGACAGGATATTAAGCGCTTTTATCGTTGAAAGTGGTATGGATGGTGTGGAAATAGGGCCTGATGAGCATAAAATGGGTATAAAAGGCTCATCCACCGCACAGATCTATTATAATGATGTTAAAGTTCCTGTTGAAAATTTGATCGGAAAAAGAGGTGAAGGCTTCAGAATTGCTTTAAATATTTTGCACATGGGTCGGATAAAATTAGGTGCCAATGTGCTTGGAGCAGCGAAAAAAACAATTACAGACTCCGTTAATTATGCTAATGAAAGGAAACAGTTCGGAATACTGATTTCAACTTTCGGTGCAATAAAGTATAAGCTTGCCGAACAGGTCATCAGAACATACGGGTTGGAATCAGCAACTTATCGTGTCAGCAAGGATATTGATGATCTTATACAACAATTGAAAGGTGAACTTCCTGATGCAGGTAGGGTTACAATAGAAGCAATAGGGGAATATGCTGTTGAAGCTGCAATATTAAAAGTTTACGGTTCTGAAGTTCTTGATTATGTCGTTGATGAAGCGGTTCAAATTCACGGTGGCATGGGGTACTCTGCCGAAATGCCCGTAGAAAAAGGATACAGAGATTCAAGAATTAACAGGATATTTGAAGGTACAAACGAAATCAACAGGATCATTGTGGTTGAAACTACTATGAAGAAAGGGAAAAAGCCCGATTTTAAACTCGGTGAAAAAGCAGAAGAATTATATGGTTCAATTGATGATATACTTGCGCACAATGATGATGCACAAGATTATTACCAGGAAAAATTCAACTGTCTCGATAACTTCAAAAAAGCCATTATGATATTAATGCATGCGGTATCCGGTGAATTTGGCAAAACCGTGTTGAGTGAACAGGAAGTTATAAATAATATCAGCGATATGATTTCCAGAACATACATTTCGGAATCGCTTGCATTGAGAGTTCGGAAAATCGATAATGATAAGATCACTCCAAACATCAATGTTTACAAGGATATTCTTGATGTTGACATATACGATGCAGCTTTTTTAATAAAAAAACAGGGATTGGAAGCCGTAAATTCATTATCTGAAAATCGCGATAAGGAGAAGCTTGTCAGGGTTGTAAACAAACTCACAGATGTAGGTGGGGTTAATGTAAAAGATGCCAGAAGAAGGATCGCAGATAAATTAATTGAAGATAATGAATATCGGTTTTAATCTTTGCCCGGGTGTTTTAAATAACGGGAACGGTTTTTTTATTCGGCAGGGTTCATTACTCTGCCCATAAAAACTATGGTATTGCTTTTATTTTCCTTTATGATGAAATTAAAAGGTCTGTCAGCCTTGAAAAAGATCTGATCATCCGGCATTGAAACTTTTCTTATTATAGTTACGGCTGTTGCTGCCGCCGCTTCAGTACCCTTTTCGTCAACTTCAATAAATGCCTGATGTATCACACGGTCTATTTTAAGATCGTCTTCATCTGTCATTACGGAAAAATCTGCCCTGTCGGAAAATGCAAGAGGCATACCCATTTGTATTAAAATCTGTTCAAGATTGGTATGAAACCTCATTTTAAATTTAGGTAACAATAATTTGACTTTTTGCTGTTTTAGATTACTTACATAATCTTCATACATGACGGCGTTGAACCTGGCTTCAAAATCGGATATGGCGATATTTTCACGCGGAAGAAAAAACAACATCGAAAAGCTTTCATCAGAATATGGGATTTCAAGAACCTGTGCCTGTTCGTCCTCGTAGTATTTAAACTCTGTGTCTTTACTCATAAACTGCACTTCAACCCTGTTGTTGCCCTCTAAAATAAATTTTCCCGGATGGGTAAGCTCCTTATCAAACTCTTCAAGCCAGTTGCTGAGGAAATAGATCGCATTTACCAGCACCAGGCGTGTGTCTTCGATCAAAATACCTTTACGGATAAGTTCTGTGATCTTATGATTTGTTTTCTTTTCAACCCAATGGTTTATTTCTTTCCGAATTTTTTCGCGGTCACCTGTAAAATCAACCTTATGAAACACCGAACCATAGTATTCTTCTAAAGTTTCGATATATGATTTCAGAAACGGATAATCATATTGTGCCCACATACCGTTGGCAATGTTCAGGTCTAAGTCATCACCGGCCATATCCTCAATCTTCTTAACATGCCCGGTAAACTCTTTATGAAACCTGTCAATATCGGGATCAAAGCAAAGTGCTTTACTCATTTGATTTTTTGTTTCACCGTCCGAACCTCCATAAGCCATAGCCATGGCGGTAGATATACTGAAAGGTGAGATTACAAGATTATCATCCTCGTTTTTTATAATTTCATTATAGAGGTTGAATGCAAACGTGTTTAGTCTTTCTTCAGATTCCATATCTATGATTTTTTTTAATTAAAATTTTATGTGCATCTTATCTGAGGACGTTTCTTTTGCAGTGTGGCCCTTTGATATACACCCAAATAACGCCAACAAAAATAACGATGTCAATAAATTATATAATATTTTTATTTTGAACATGTTTTGTTTTATTTAGTGGTTTTATTCATATAATATGTTTTTAAAGCATTGATTTTAAGTAACATATATTGGCTGAAATAAACGATATTAGTTCAAGACCCATTTAACCCTCATACCTTATTTATTATCTTTTATAAACGTTGGTGATTAAGGGGTTTATTAATTTAATTTTAAAATTTCAAGAATAAGACCATCTTAATTATGCATTTGGTTAAAGATATAAGGGGTTTCTTAATATTTTATCCGTTATATCTATGATCCCATATTTCTCAGCTCCGGAAGTTTTACGGTTACTTTTGTGCCCCGGTGCTTATTGCTTTCAATATCTATTTTTCCCAAAAGCTTTTCAACTATTGAACGACAAATTATCAAACCCAGACCTGTGCCCTTTTCACCGTCTGTACCTATGGATTTTGGATGCGGCGTATCAAGACGGAAAATGTGTTTTACAACACTCTTATCCATGCCTACACCATTATCTTCAATCATAAAGCGGGTTGTTGAACCGTTATCTGTTGTTTCAGCTCTTATAACTATTTTTCCTTTTTTATTGGAATATTTAATTGCATTTGAAATAAGGTGAAACAAAATCATGGTCATTGCTTTTTTATCAGTTGTCAGCTGAATTTGTTCATCATATCTGCAGACCATATTAATTTGCTTCCGGTTTATGTCATTTTGAAAATGATCCAGGGCATTGTTCAATATATCGTGAAACCCGACTTTTACCGGTATTACTTCAATTCTGTTTGTTTCTATTGATGCCCACTCAATAAGGTTTTCCAAAAAATTATAAAGATCTTTTGAATCGTCATACAGAATTCGTGCCATTTTAATGTTATCATTGTTTTTTTCAACATTATCTTCCAGGTCTTTTAACAGGAATCCTGCGATACCCCTGACACCAATTAAGCTGTTTTTGATCTCATTGGTCATAATCGAAAAAAACCTGGTTTTAATCAGATCCATTTGTTTGTTTTCATCGGTTTTTCTCTTCAATTCAAGTTGTGTTTTAACAATTGATCTGATCTCTGCCAGCGAAAATTGTTTTGTGATATTACCAGCAATTCCCGCGTCAATAAATTTTTCAATATTCTCAGGTTTTTCCTTTTCTGTAATTGTTATTATAGGAATGTTATGAGTTCTGTAATCATTTTTCAATGATTTGAAAATTTGAAAACTTTTTTGCCTTCCTTTTGAAATGTCTTTTAATACAAGGTCGGGCTGAAGCTTGCAGGCTTTTTTTACAATATTATCTACCGGTTGTGAATGAAAGAATTGGTAATTATCATCAAATGTATTTTCAAGCAATCCCCAAAAGTCATTGTCACTGGTTACGACAATAATTTTGTAGGGCTTTGCTGTAATGTAATTTTTTGATTTCATTTTCGAAAGATATAATAAATGTTGGATTTTTTAACAAATATTGAAAACCTTGTGTAAACAATGATACCTGAAAACCAATACGTTTCAGTTTTATTGTAAACATTTGTTGTTATGAATAAAAACAAGGCAATATAATAATAATATTTCAAAAAATTATTCAAATTCAGGTTTTAAAAATATACTTCATTTTAATGTATGATAAGATTTTGTCTTTTGATCAATTTCAAAAACGAAAGTGATAAAAAAATATAGAATTAACTTCTTGTTTATTATCTACAAAGCCCTAAAAATATTCGACAAGAGTTTATTTTATTATAAGCACATTTAATTATTTTCCTTATTTAAGAAAAATAGTTATATCTTTATCATGCAAAAACAGAAGCAAATGCAATTTTTATAAAAAAAATCGTTTTTAATAATGAATTTAAAAAAGCAGATCAGTATGTTATTGAAACGATATATATTGCTCATTATATTATTATTTATTTTACCTTTAATTTATCAGTATGATAGTGGATTTATTGTTTTTTCAGGCAATTCTCAATCTTTTATGATGGATCGTCATACTGTTTTACACACGTTGGCAAGTTCTTCTCAGCCTCCTTATCCGGGACCGTTGCGTCCTTTGGAGCCGACACTGCGAGAGATGTACATGCATAAAGGATTTGAAGTTGGTGTCATAGCCGGCACATCACATCAGCTTACGGATATTGGTACGGGCATGTATACATTTATGGGAACACATTGGCAAACAACTGATCTGAATGCCGGGGTTTTTGGCAGGTATCACTTTAATAACCGCTGGGCGATCAACTCATCATTTCATTATGCACGCATACATGCAGCCGACAGCCTTGCACCTAAGGAGTCAGCAAGATACAGGCGAGGCTTTTACTATAATAATCAGATTTATGAATTGAACGTCAAAGGCGAATATTATTTTCGCAGAATATTCTATGACAGCCCATTCAGATTATACGGGTTTTTGGGTGCAGCCATTTTTTACCACAACCCTGACCTGACAGTGCCTGATCCCGAAAATTTTGAACAGGATTCATACAGCCTTATTCAACCGGCTATACCTATGGGATTGGGAATTAGTTACCATTATAATGAAAACTTAAGGATTGGCTTTGATATAGGGCACAGAGTTACTTTTACGGATTATCTTGACGGATTTACCCGACCTGCAGGTCCTGGCGACGATGCATATTTTTTGGCATCCCTGAAGGTCAGCTACTTTTTCGGGTACCAAATGTTTATTCCATATTAAAATAATTAAAATTGCAACTGAATTGAATTAATAACGGAAATAGCAGGTATTTATATATATATTTTCATTACTCGCAGCATCAATAATTTACAATAAAAGCCTATTTTTTTATATTAATCAAATTATTAAAACAATGAAAATAATAACAACTATTGTGCTGTTATTTGCGGTTTTTGCAATAGCAGGCAATCACGCGGGCAGATCGGAGAACGAAAAACAAAAGCCCATAGCTACTTACCGGGCAGGTCCTTCAAAAGTAATAGTTTGGGAAAATGAAAGGGATGATGGCACAACATGGAAAAACTTCGTTATAGAAAAGATTTACAAGAAGGAAGACGGAAAGTGGGCTGCATCAAATAGTTTTACCGAAAGAGAGTTGCTTCAGTTGAGAGCTGCCATTGACAAAGCTATCAGCGAAGAAGCCGTAAATGTAAGGTAAAATAAGGTTTTCTGTTTTTATTATGTTCACAAAACTTAATGCTATATTATGTGAAAAAGCAAAAAAGCCCGGAAACATTCCGGGCTTTTTGTGATTCCGGAAGGACTCGAACCTTCAACCTACGGCTTAGAAGGCCGTTGCTCTATCCGGTTGAGCTACGGAACCAAAAATTGCATCTTAAAATACAGCTGCAAAATTACAAAAGTTTTGCTTTTGTTAAAAGTAACATAATCTAAATTTGTTTTTACATTTATTATAATATTACTTGTATGTTAAAAACGTAATAAATATTTTTGAAAACTAAAATCCATTATTGACCTTTGCGGTCTGTTGTTAAATCACAGTTTTGCTGATGTTGCCAAATTGATTTTTTTTCGGGGCTAGTTTACTCTGAATTGAGCGAATGTACGACAGCGCAGGTCTTGTTAATGCATGTAACAAAGCTTTATATGTGAGTTGCGATAATACTGATGTGGTGAAAGGAAAATTTCGGATAATTGATGCCTGTTAATGGTATTAATAAATTAACGATGGTTGGCAATAACTTAAATAATTAATTAATTTATCAACAACTTATAATATTAGGTGAAAGTAATAGTTACAGAAGCCGGTACTGAAATTGGCAATAAAATTGTTTCATTTTTCCTGGAAAAAGGACATGAGGTCATATCGATAGCCGGTAAGCCAACAGATGTTAAGATAGTACATAAAGAACTCACCGTATTTGAAGAGAAGCAGTTACTTTCACAAGAAAACAAATTAAATGGTGATGCAATGATTTGTTCACCTGAGTCTTTAAGAAAAGGCAACCATAAAAGTATAGATGGAGAAGGGGATCCTTTTCAATATTTGACATTATTGCTGAAAATAGCCAAGGTTGATCATATAGTATATTTTGAAACTATAGTGGATGATGATTTCAGTGATTTATTCCCTGCGGGCTGGTATTCAGGTGGCAGCCGCGATCGTCCTGCATTGACTTTTATTAAGACTGATTTCATAATCTGTTCGGGCAGTCCGTCTTTTGAAGCTATAAGAAATGTTGTTGAAAAGATCCCGGTGATGATTTTGCCTAACTGGGCTAAAGCACCTTGTAATCCGGCAGGAATAGATGATTTTCTCGAAAAATTGCATATGATCTGCGGTAACGAAAACTGTTTTAACAAATCATATACATTAGGGAGCGATGAAACCGTGATACTTGGCAAAATGATCTTGAAGTATGCCAAAATAAGAGGTATGATAAGACTTCTCATATCGCTTCCTTTTCCGGCATCCGTATTATCAGCATATTTGCTGCGATTTATTGCAAAAACTCCATTGTGTCAATCGAATAATCTGGTAACGCAACTAAAAAGCCGTTATAAGAACCGCAAAGCGCATAAAAAACCTGGTATTACCACTTCGCTAAGCCATACTGAATCTTTGAAACTTGCCCTCGGTTTTACATCTGCCCTGAGAATAAGCAAAAAGTCACAAAATCCCTTTTTGACGCAAACAGGTTCATATGCTTTTGAAGGTTATACAAGGGCACCTGTTTACGGCTGTTTTCACATAAAAATGGAAAAAACCCTGCAAAAAGAAGAGGTCAGTAAAGTGCTGGGAAAAATACATTCAATAGGCTCAAACAACCAATGGTATTTCATAAACTGGCTCTGGCACTTTAAAGGCTGGACAAGCTGGCTTACAGAGGCAAAAAGAGATATGAGTTTTAACAACACTATAACCGAAGGAGACAATCTTGATTTCTGGAAAGTGCAAATTGCTGTCAGAGACAATTTGCATATATTGCTGTATGCTGATCTTTTCCTGCCGGGTGAAGGATGGCTTGAATTTAAAATAATACCTTGCAGGGGAAATTACACTTTCAGGCAAACACTGATATTCAGACCTCTGGGGTTTACCGGCCGCTTCTATTGGTTCTGGACAATATTGCTAAATCGTTTTTTTCTTAATAAGATTATGAATAAGCTGACCTCGGTCTGACTATGATGTTACGGCGTCTGTCTTGTTTTCTTTGAGAAAGATATCCTTCCTTTATTATCAATACCTTCGATAATAATTATATAATCGTTTGTTTTTATCTTTTCAGACAATTCAACGGTTGCTCTGCCATCCTGATCAGGAATGATCTGAGGTATCCAAAAAAAGGTCTTGTTAATTCCTGATTGTTTGAAATATTCCGTTTTTATTCTCGACCGGTAAAACTCTCCGGGTTTATCATATCCCGGGTATTCAAATTCGAAATATGGTTTTTCGCCAATAAACGATGTTCTTGTATAAGCGATAATAACCCCGTTTGCTCCCCTGGCGCCAAAAACGGTAGTGCTTGCGCCTCTGAACACTTCAACTTTTTCGACATTTTGCGGGTTCAGGTTGTTAAAGGTTACGCTGTTGGTGGGATTACCATCAATCATATAAAGCGGTTCAGTACTTGCCATAAAGCTGCCTTCCGCACCAAGAGATATCAAACGCCCTCTTAATGCACTTCTGAGTGTAGAATAACCCGATGGGAGCTCATCAATATAAATTATCTGGTCGGGATTACCGTAAGAGCTTTTTGTTCGGTCCTTCTTGAAATCAGGTTTTATATATGGTTTAACCGTAACATCCGACGAGGGTTGGCGGCTCCATTTGTCACCTCTTTCAAGTACCTCTAAAGTACGGGTAAGAAAACTCATCGAAAAGTCTGTTTTATCATATTTTCTGATGTCCAGATCAACAGTTGGTATATGGTGTGTGGTGCCCGGCACCAGGGTAGCATTAAACTCACCTTCGTAATGCAGACCCTGAAATGAAAAAACACCTCCGGTCGATGTTTCGGTTGAATAAATATCCGAACCGTTTTGATCTATGGAAAGTTCAACAGGAACGTTATTTAATGGCCTGGAATCCCTTAACGTAAGCAAACGACCACTTATTGTAAGACCAATGGCATGCTCATAGTTGATTTCAGGATATGTGCCTGCCAGAACATTTTCCCAGTCAAAACGACGCCAGCCATGAGTCATCATTAACAGATCAAGCGCTTTTCGTATTTCTTCGTCATCGCCCGAAAGATAATACCAGGGATCCAAAAAAGTTGAACCCAAATCACTTTCAAGCAAAAAGTAACTTGCAATGTTTGATTCGTGCTGAACATCCTTGCCTGATGGATATAAAACCGACATTGAGTAACTGCCATATATATCCTTATCTTCAGAATATCCGGCAAACAAGAGCTCTAATTTATCACTGTTCTCGTATTTAAGGTTCTTAAAATGAACCTGTGAAATGTCATCATGATTGACAAAAACAAGTCTTTCCGAAACAGGCAGCATATTGGCATCAAAAACTGTAATATGGCATATGCCCGTGGGAAAAAGATCTTTTGAAACAGATGTTTGCCAGATGCGGTTTTTTAATTCAGCCTTATCAGCGAAAATTCTACGACCCCTGGTATGTGCTATAACAGTGATTTCCGGTTTAATGTCATGATCTTCAGGGCTGAAATTGGATTCAACCTTTATATTTATTTTATCGTTTATTGCATCGGCTCTCAACAGGTAGCCGTAATTCAAGCTTTCAGTGAATTGATATGTTAATTTTTTACCGTTGTCGAAATGAACTTTTGCTGAGTAGTTTTCTCCTGTTTTTGGTGTAAACTCAAATACACCCATACCGTCATGATAAGTTTCAAACTCCAGAACAGGATTGCCGTCAGAATCCAACACCTTGCCGCTGGCTTTTTGCCCTGCACCAAGTGCATCAGTTGCTTTAAATGCAACCCTGTTATTTAAATTGTTGACAATATCGCCTCCTTCCGGAAAAACAGCAAATTGCATTTTGTTTTGTTTGTTTTTCAGGGTCTGGTTGAACCTGCGTTTAGTGCGAATATCCCTCCGTCGGATGAAATTTTCTTCAATCGGATTATTTACATAAATTTCTTGTTGATAGTAAAACTTTTCGTCGAAGTTTCTCATCCATTCAGTATATGCACGCAAATAATAATTTCCCTCAGGAAGGGAGTCCGGCAGGTGAATATCTCCGTATGAATATCCATCCTGTATCTGAACCAGTGATATTGATATAAACCTGCTTCTATGGTCTGTCAGTTCTACATGCAAATTGGTGCCGGATTCGTCAGGATGATGATCAACTGCGTTAATAACATAAGCAGAATACCAGATGTGATCCCCGGCTAAATAGCTGGCCTTATCGGTGTTAAGATAAACCTTCTGGTGGGGATAATCTGTTTTTAGCTTCTCAAGACTTTCTGTAACATCAATGCCCGGCGTTTCCGGCCGATTGATGTTTTGAGCATATGAAGATAACTGAAAAGCTATCAAGAAAACAAAGCAAACCCGGATAGTGAGATATATTGGCTTCATAACACAGCAATTTAATTTATAAAACAGTAATGTTAAGCTTTATACGAAATATTTTGTATATTATTATATTTTTTTTTATAATTTCATCAACAATTTTAAAAGCAAAATGTTTTGTCTGTTTATGTATAGGTTTTTGTTTTATAGAATTTTTTTACGAAGTAAATTTACAAAAAAAAACCCATATAAATCAGATTAAAATAACAAAAAACAATTCACATTATTTTCTTGCAATAGAATTTTTCGATATATTGAATATCACACTGTTATAATTGCTGATTATTTTTTATTTTAATTAATAAAAATTGAAAGATTATCCCTAAAGTTTTTTACCTGTTTTTATTGAGTTGATATAAGGTTTTTTTCAAAATATGTTCCTGCCTGTTTAATTTTTCCATTCTCGTTTTTGGTTTTTATCGTCAAATTTAGAAAGTGTATTCCTGTTTTATTCAAAAGCTGAGGAAGTATTTAAAATCAATGTTAATATTATTGGAACGTTTTTGATTAATAAATTGATATTTTTTGTTATCGTATTTAATTTAATTTAAAGTTATTTTATTTAATTATTATTTTTCACATAGCATTATAAAGATGAAGCCACCTTACAAATATTTGCAAGGCGGCTTTTGCGGTAAAATAATAAAAAAGATATATTTTTATTGATAGGCTTCATTTTGAACCAGGTTCTCATTTACATCTATTTCTCTTTGTGGTATAGGCAGCACCATTCGTGGGCTGTTCCACGGGAGGATGTCATCAGGATTTGTTGGGTTGACAACATCTTCTTTGAATCGACGAACATCAAACAATCTATGTCCTTCAAAACAGAGCTCTCTGTATCTTTCATTTCTGATTTCCTGCAGGGTCAATGTTTCTTGTAAATCATTAAGTCCTGCCCTGTTACGTATTGAATTAATGTCATCTTCCGGTTGAGCACCGATAGCCGTTCCGTTTCTGAAATTTGCCTCTGCCCTGGTAAGGATCATTTCTGCTAGACGAATAACATTGATGTTTGCATCGAATTTACCCCATTTACTTGACATTATATTTCCCGGTTTCCTGCCCACACCTAAGTAATACATTTCGCGAACCTGTGTGATATCAATGATATATGGGTCATCCGTTATTTTCGCTCTCAAGTCGCCTTCCTCAAAAATATCGAAATGTTTGTTCATTATGTGTATATCGCTTCTTCCTTGTCCTTCAAGGCTTGCAAAGAACGTGCTAATGCCATTATTAGCTGAACCGGCGTGGCTGATAGCATTTTGCATAATCATGAACACATCTTCGGTTGTGTATGAGTCATTGTTAAAGGCGGCTCTGGGCGTTGGATTAAGAGCATTATAGCCTCCAAAGGCTTCTATAACATAGTCGGCTTCTATCGCTGCTTCTTCCCAGAGTTCCATATCAAGATATGCTCTCGCAAGAAAGCCGGCTGCTGCAGGCCCGGTTGCTTTTCCGTCGTTAGCTCCGAAAAATTCACCTACTACAGCTGAAAGCAAATTTTTGGCATCATTCAGATCATTTATAATATTATCATAGACTGCCCCGACAGAAGCTCTCTCGGGATAGTGCTCATCTGTTATACCACTCAAAGGAGTTGGTATAAGCACCAGCGGAACTCCAGGATGCTCATTTGCTTCACCGCCAATATAAGGATTTGCAAAAAATCGCACTAACTCAAGGTACATGATCCCTCTTATAAATTTCGCTTCACCTTCAATTTTGTTTCGGTCAGATTCATTAACAACATGCAGATTTTCAAGGACGTTATTGACAATATCTATTGCCCGGTATGCATTTATCCATTTTGCTTCAATGAACCCGTCACTTGGGTCCATTGCTTTTAATTCCATTTCCAGATACTGGATAAAAGTGCCTGTCCAGGCTATCTCACCTGAATTAGCGACCAGGTCGCTATGGAAAATACTGGTTCCTGCGTAAAATTGCGGTCCGGCAATTATAGAATAGGCACCATGCAGGGCATTTACTACGCCTTCATGATCATCATAAACAAATTCTGAATCTACCGCTTGCTGTGGTTCTATATCTAAAAAATCACTACATGATGATACCACTGCAACCGCCAGAATAAAACAGACGTAAATTATTATTTTTTTTGTTTTCATTGTATTTGTTTTTTGTTTTTTATAAAAATAAATTGAAAATATTCATTAGAAACTAAGATTTAAACCAAGTGTGATTGTTCTGGGTTGTGGTGCTGTGTAAAAGTCCCAACCCTGGCGGATATTGGATGCCTGAGTTCCGATATCAGCGGTGTTAGGTGCACTGGTTTCGGGATCCCATCCCGGATATTCAGTGAAAGTTAGCAGATTATAGCCTCTTACAAAAATCCTGACATTTTCGAGGTTAGCCTGTTGAACGATTCTTCGTGGTATAGTATATCCCAATGAAACTTCTTTCAGGCGAATATATGACCCATCAAATATCAGCATGCTTGACGTGCCATATCCGTTACCCAAATAGAATCTTGGTTGTGGATAATAAGTGTCGTCTCCCGGTTCTTGCCAGTGATTTTCATAAAAGTCTACAGTTTGGTTGTCGAACCATCCGAATCCATCGGCCTGCCATTGACGTCCATGATTATAAATATCATGGCCATAAACAAACTGAAACATAACATTAAGGTCAAAACCTCCATATCTGAAAGTGTTGGTAAAGCCGCCCCAGAAATCAGGATTTGGGTCTCCTACAATACGGTTGGCTGCTTCTGCACGGCTTGTTGTTGTTTTATCACCCGTTTCATTGAGATAGAAAAGCGCATCTCCGGTTTCAGGGTCAACACCTGCGTATTCTTTTGTATAAAATACGCCAATAGGCTGACCTTCAATAACCCTCCAGATCATTGATTGTATAATTTGCCCATCAAGATCGGTTACTTTGTTTTTGTTGAATGCAATGTTAAAGTTGGAGTTCCATTTAAAGTTTCTGTCAATATTAACAGTATTAAGAACAAATTCCCAACCTTTGTTTTCCATTTTTCCAACATTACGGTAAACGTTTTCATAACCGGTAGTAGCCGGTATTTGTACGAGCAATAACAGGTCATCGGTTTTTTTCACGTAGTAGTCTATTTCACCGGATATACGGTTATCCAGGAATCCAAAATCAATACCGGCGTTAGTTTGAGCGGTTGTTTCCCATCTCAGGTCGTCACTGGGGTAGGCATCTGATATTATCCCATATATGCCGGCGTAGTTACTTGCTTCGTATAATCCCCATGCAGCAAAATTGTCAATTTCGGAGTTTCCTGTTAGCCCCCAACTAAACCTTGGTTTCAGAAAACTTAATATATAATTGTCCCTGAGGAACTCTTCATTAGTTACAACCCATGCAAGGGATGCTGCTGGGAAAAAGCCATATCGGTTATCTTCACTAAACCTTGAAGATCCATCGCTTCTGGCACTTACTGTTGCCAGGTATTTGTCAAAAAATTTCAGGTTTGCTCTGGTAAATAACGAATTATATCTGTATTCGGTTGAGCTTGAGCTTGATCCAGTTATTTCGGCTGCACTTTCAATCTTTTTAAATTCATCACTTGGAAATCCTATGGCGGTCATAGAAGCAAGGTCTAAATCGGCTTGTTGCAGGCTGGCTCCAACAACCAGGTTAAGATCATAGTTTTCGGCAAAAATTCTGTCGTAAGTAAAGTAGTTTTCCCAGTTATAAATTTTGGAAGCCACGTTACGGT
This sequence comes from Bacteroidales bacterium, assembly GCA_003559855.1. Classification (GTDB taxonomy): domain Bacteria; phylum Bacteroidota; class Bacteroidia; order Bacteroidales; family UBA7960; genus PUKZ01. The sequence continues at coordinate 40,290 of PWJZ01000119.1, read as the reverse complement.
CAAATCCGAATCCTGCCGGCCCCCCGTCATTTGTCAAACGGCCACGATATTCCCATTCATGTTGTCTGAGAATGTCAACCCCGGCTTCACTCCTGAATGTAAAGCCCGGAAGTATTTCAAGATTGGCAAAAACATTACCAAAATTTCTGAAGATTTCAGTATCGAAGTTATTGTATTTTTGAACTACCAATCCGTTTTCATAGACAGTTAATCTGTTCAATTCTCCGGTGTATGGGTCGTGTGTTGGCTGTACGGATGGCAGTGCAATCATTTGCAAAGGCGTAGCAAAAGCTCTGTCATTAGCTACCCTGAAATTTCTGGACCTTGAGAGGTTCATATTCAGGCCGAAAGTTAAAATATCGCTTGCTTTCTGGTCAAGATTAAGTCGTCCGCTTATCCTGTCATATGAGTTACCAACGATAATAGCTTCCTGGTCAGTATACGAAAGAGAAACATAGTATTGAGTGTTATCAGTACCACCTGATGCTGAGATATCAAATTGTTGAGAACCTCCTCTGCGAAATGCTTCATCTTCCCAGTTTGTATCGGGTCCTTTTGTTATATCTTCAGGGTTGTCCGGATCACGCCAATAGGCTAAGCCCCAGTCGAGTGCATCTTCCCATCCATCCCAAATCAGGAAGAATTCATCAGGTCCGCCGGCTGAATTAGAATAAGCTTCTCTAAACAGATCAAGATACTCTTCGCGATTCAGAAAACCTACTTTATTTGAAGGTTCGCTAAATCCAAATTGTGAAGTGACATTAAATCGTGTTCTGCCTTCTTTACCACGTTTTGTTGTAATAATTATTACACCGTTAGCAGCTCTTGAACCATAAATAGCTGCGGCAGATGCATCTTTCAAAACCTCAATAGTTGCAATATCAGCCGGGTTCAAGTCAGCCAAGGGGTTTGTAGGTTCGTTGGTAAGTACTCCCAGGTTTTCCGACTGTACTGGAATACCGTCAATCACATACAAAGGCTGGTTGCTTGCAGAGATTGAAGAAGCTCCACGAATTCGGGTGCGTACCTGCTGCCCGAGCTTACCGCTACCTGCAGAAATATGCACTCCGGCAGCACGACCCTGCAATGCTGTTTCAAAGCTAGGCATTGTATGGCCGGCAATATCTTCAGCCCTTACCGAACTAATTGAACCGGTCAGCTCATATTTCAGCCTGGTACCATAACCAACCACAATAACCTCATCCAAGACAGCTATGTCGGGAAACATTTCAACATTAATTACGTTTCTACCGTCAACATCAATCTCTTGTGAAACCATTCCCAAATAAGAAAATACTAATACCGCATCCTCAGGAGCGGCTATTTCGTACACACCGTCAATATCGGTGGTCGTTCCAATAGTTGTTCCTTTAACAACAATTTGTGCTCCGGGTAATGTGTAACCATCTGTTTGATCTGTTACAGTTCCGGTTACCCTGTGTTCCTGCCCATATAATATGCTAAATGACAATATGAACAGGCAAGTCAATAATTTAAAAATTTTCTTCATTTTTATTTTTTTTTATTAATAATTTATTTGACCAATAATTTAATTTATGAAAACTTAGATATAAAGAATGCAAATACTTTATCTATGTTTTGTTTTCTCTATTCAAATGTAATCTTTTGAAAATCCCTGTAAAATAGCATGCAATACGTATTTTTTGATTATTTCATACGTGCCAATACTTATTGCTGGGAGAACCATGATCACAATCAGATAAGTTATTATAATAATTTACAGCAGATGTTTATGTTGCTTATTAATGTAATAAACAAGAAACTAATGTGTGAAAAGTTTAGTATTTCGAAAAATACGTATTGGAAGGTAATTCAGAAGATGATAAATAGCATCTGATACGGATTGTTTTAACTTTCCGTGTGAAATATTTTTGCATTTCAATAATTATACAATCTCTGTTTTATATTTAATTATAAAAACCGGGATACGTATTAAGAACTGTCAGATTGTAATAGTTTGTTTCATGTTGTAAGCTTAAGCTACTTTTAATTATAAATGTAGCTTAAGCTTTTTTTTGTACGTAATTGAACAAATATTGTCCGAAAAAGAACACTAATCTGTAAGATTAAATACACTATTTCATTTTTCATGTGTTAAACAACTGTTTATCAATATTAATTGTTGTTTGGCATAATAAATGATATATATTAAAATATAGTATGATTGTTTTGATATGAAAAGTAAAGTTTTTGTTGATTTTATAAGATTGTTAAGGAAATAATCCGTACATAATTTGCAAATAATTTTAAATATGAATAAGACCGATGAAGTGATAACAGTGATGGTTGTTGATGATCAACAACTGGTTATTGACGGATTATTTGCTTTATTTATAAGAGAAACCAAGATTTCAATGGTAGCCGGGGTTAACTCCGGTTATGAAGCTATTGAAATACTACGCAATCAGTCTGTTAATGTGGTATTGTCTGACATCAAAATGCCGGGGATGTCCGGAATTGAGTTGACAAAGAAAATAAAGGCTTCCTTCCCTCATACGCAGGTTTTGGCTCTTACAACCCATGATGAGAATTCACTTATATTAAGGATGATTGAGGCCGGTGCTGCAGGATATTTGTTGAAACGTGCTGATTTCTCAGAACTTTGCAATGCTATTATTTCATTAGGTTCAGGAAATAAATACCTTAGCTATGATGTTCAATCAATTATTATGAAAAATATTTATCACCCTCAATCTAAAATATTACAAATGCAACCTAAAGCTATAAAACTTTCAAAACGAGAAACAGAAATATTGAATTTGATTGCTCAGGAATACAACAATGAAGAAATTGCAAAAAAGCTTTTTATAAGTAAAAGAACAGTGGAAACCCACCGTAGAAATATTTTTGCTAAAACAAAAACCAAAACAATTGTTGGTCTCATAAAATATTCACTGGAGAATGGACTGATAAAACATGATATAGCCTTTTCTGTGGATTAGAATCGGATTTATAAGCATTTACTGATGAATGTTATGAATAATCCATACATTTGGTTCAATATATATTCCAATGTTTTTTTCCCTGTCAATTTTTATTGGTGTCAATGCTTTATCTATGATATAATCTCCGGAGCTTTGAAAAATTAAACCTGTCCATTTTTCCCACTGCGAAACAGAACCGGATATTGTCATAGATTTTCTGCAAATACCAACTATTTTACCTCCTATTTTTATATGAACCCTTATCCACGGATCAAAGGGTAAACCATTCTTGTTTTGCCATTTGAGGTATTCCTCCATTGGTATTAAAGGATAGTTGCACTTTAAAGTAGGTCGTACAGGAAAAGCTATATTTTCAATCTGCTTATTTACAGCTATTTTTTTAAGAACTTCTATCATTTCGTAGCTAATGTTACGATTTTGATATTTTTTATCTATAAGTATCTGAATTCCGATGATGAGATTTGTAGTAAGGTTTCGGTTGAAATCATCAAATGCTTTTTTCATTGACCAGTCTATAGCTGATACCGGCAAATCGTTTAATGGTTTATACCAGTTTATAGGCACAGAATTACATATGCCTATTATTTGGTTTTCATAGGATATTGCAAATTGGTAGCTTAAAAACTCGTTATATAGGTATGGCCAATATTTGTTTGCTGTTTTGTCATGTTGCATGAACTCAGGCCAGGTTTTTGAACCTAATGAATTTTGTATTTCAATAATTCTTTTATCACCAACTAATATTTTATAATCCATTTACTTTTTCGTTAAAATAGTTATAAGAACAAATTCAATTATCATTAAAACAAACCATGTGACACATATTGTATTTATTAAATTTGTTTTTCATTAATTACGGTTTTATTCACAGCTAATCGTTTTTACAGGATTTTCCAATGCTACCCGCGCCGTTATAGGAAATATCGTTAACAGGGCAATCAACGAAACAAGCAGTAATGATATAGCAACATGGTACCATCCTATACTAATTGAATACGAGAAATTTTCAAGCCATCTTTGCATTATCAGCCAGGTAGCCGGAAGTGATATCAGACTCGCTATTATAATCCATCTTAAAAACATCTTTGATAAATAAGTGTTTATTTGCATAACTGTGCCACCTAATACTTTCCTGATTCCTATTTCTTTTCGTTTTTGATCAACGATAAACATTGTCAGGCCAAAAAGCCCCAAACAACTTATAAATATGCAAAATAAGGCAAACCATTGAACAAGTTTCATCAGATTGTTTTCCATTCTGTATTGAAGAGCAAATATGTTTTCCAGGTAATGCAGGTCAAAATATGATCCCGGAAAGAATTCATTGAAAGCTTTTTCAATTTGAGAAACAAACGTTGCTGTATTGCTGCTTTTGTAACGTATGTTTACTGTCCTTATGAAAGCCGGGTCATATATATACAATGCCGGCTCAACAGGTGAATGTAATGAATAATAATTATAATCATTAATAACTCCAACAACAATATGTTGCTCAAAATCATTGTCGGGGTAATCACTATTAACAAACCTTTTTCCGATAGGGTTGTTCCATCCGAGTGAATTTGCAGCTGCCTGGTTAATTATTACACTTTGTAAAGGGTCGGTTCGGTATTCATAATCAAAATTTCTTCCATCAATAAAATCAATTTCCATTGTTGGGAAAAAATCGGGGTCTACATAGCCGTACCTTACCATTATTTCAGTGTTTAAGCTATCGGCGACAACTGCCGTGCTTTGCCTGCCTGCAACTCCGTTATAATTACTTGCCGAGCCAACATTTATTACTTCCGGTATGGATAGTAAAGCTGATTTAAAATCTTGCAGCCCTTCCGGTTCAATCTGTTGATTTAAATGCAGATAGACAACATTTTTGTCGTTATATCCCTTGTCTTTGTTGTGCATAAAAACAATTTGATGAAGAATAACCCCCGTTGCAAATATTAAAGAAGTTGTAATAATGAACTGGAATATTACCAGAATCTTTCGCAAGAAAATAGTGCCGGATAAATTTTGCATTCCCGATGATTTTAATGCTTCTGAAGGCTTAAATCTTGATAACAAGAAAGCCGGATAGAGACCAGAGGTAAGTCCTAATACAAGCAGTAATGCTATTAATCCAATGTTAAAAATGTAATTGCCTGCAAAGTCAATTTTTAAAGCCGTATCAAGAAGTGAATTAAAATATGGTAAAACTATTTCCGTAATACACATTGCCAGAATAATTGCAACAAACGTTATCATAATTGATTCGGCAATAAATTGAATCGCAAGCTTTCCAGGTGTGACGCCTAATACTTTTTTCAATCCAACTTCCCTGGTCCTGGCAGAAGAACGAGCAGTAGCCAGGTTTACATAATTTATACCAGCAATAATAAGAATTAATAATGCAACTATTGAGAATAAGTAAACACTGGTTATATTTCCGCTATTGTTTGCCATGTGAAACTTAAGATGGGTTGAACGCAAGTATATGTCTTTAATAGGCTGAAGATAAAAAGTGATCTTCATTCACATGCTGAAATCTGTTTCCTCTAACCAATTTGTATAGTGTTCATTAATTTTATTTTCAAGCGATGCTTGCGAAGCATCTTCTTTCAAAACAATATATGTTGATAGTGAATTATTACCTAATGCATTTAAAAAAGGAAGTTCATTTTCATAAGTTGCAAGTGAAAGAAAAACATTAATGTCATTATGTGTTTTTATGTTTTCTGTATCTACAACACCTGTTATTTTGTATGTTTTGTCAGCAACAATAAAAGTATTTCCTACAACATTCAGCGAATCAAAAAATTTCATTGCAGCTTCTTTTGATATTACAGCCTGATTAGGTTCGGAAAGCATATTTGCCGGGTCTGTACCGTACAGTATGTCATAGTTAAACCATTTAATAATATTTCCTCCCGTTCTAAATATATACGGTTCTCTGAATACTTTATCGTCAACCCTGACAATCATGCCCGGTCTTCCCATTAAACGGAATACATCTTCTGCTTCCGGAAAATTTGTTTTGATAATTTCTGACCAGCCACCACTTGTGTATGCTACGTGCTGCTTGTCAAGTCCAGCCGGCTCCTGTATCCCTACAAGACGGTATATGCGGTCTGCTTCAGGGATATGGCTTTCATAGCCTGTTTCGTTTTGCAAAAAAAGAATAATCAGAAAAAATGCTGTAATTCCAAAGGATAAGCCTATTATATTTATAATTGTGAAAAACTTGTTTTTAACAAGAAACCTGAAAGCTGTTTTGAATAAGATGTATATCATAATTAAATCTTTATGACTTTTATTATTCATATCTTATAACCTTAACAGGATCGGTTTTTGCTACTCTTATTATATGTGAAATTATAGTTATCAAAATTATGCAAAACAGCATAACCAAAGGAACAAGAAAATTGATGGGGTTGTTTATATTCACCCTGTAAGCGAATGTCTGCAACCATCTTTCCATAAGAATATAAGTTACAGGTATTGCTATAATTGAGGCTATTGCTAAATATACGAAATATTGTCTTAAGAACTTTAAAATAATATTATTAACAGAAGCACCTAATACTTTTTTTATTCCGATTCCCTTAGTACGGCTTATTGTATCAAGATGTACCAGGCCATAAAGTCCTAATACAGATATGATAATAACAAATGATGTAAAAAAGTTAATTATCTTTCTCGTGTTTCTTTCGTTTTCATAGAAGCCATAATACGCTTCGTCAATGTGATAATAAAGAAATGGATTTTGTGGGGAAAAAGATGACCATTCAAGTTTTAATCGTTCGATTGTTTTCTTTTGGTTTTTTTCTTCTGTCCAAATTGTCAAATAGTTTCCGGGAAGAGTTTCCAGGTATATTATAAGTGGTTCGATAGATGAATGCAATGACGCAAAATGATAGTCTTCTACAACGCCTATGATTTGAAAATTCTTAAATTCTCCAAATGGGAATGGCGAGCTAATTCTTTCTTTCAATGGGTCGTTCAAATTAAAGTGCTCAATGAATCGCTTATTTACCAATACTTTATTAACATCTGTTTTAAGATTGGGATCAAAGTTGCGACCTTTCATAATATTGATTTGCATCAATTCAAGATAGTTATGATCTATCACATGCCTGTGTATGCCCGGGGTTTCAGGGTAATTATATATTTCAACCGGGTTTGAACTGAATTGAGCTCCCGGTGCTTTATCAGAGCTTGCTGCAAGAATTACGCCGGGGGTATTGTTTATTCGTTCCTTGAAAATATTACAGAGAGTTATATTGCCTTTAAAAGGTATAACAATTCTATTTTCAGTTGAAAATCCCGGTTCTTTGGTTTCGATGAAATAGAATTGGTTTCGCATAATGAAAGCACATATAATAAAACTAATTGCAATGAAAATTTGCAGAACTGTCAGAATGTTTTTAATTGACATACTTTTGGTTTCGGAGATCATGCGTTCATGAATTATTCTGGCGGGTATCATCTTTGACAAGTAGAAGGCGGGATAAATACCTGTTAGCAGGCCTATTAATATCACAAGTAGTGGGAATAACAGCAATAGTGTTTTGTATCTTGCATCAAACAGAGTAATAGTGGCTCCAAATACATTATTAAATAAAGGTAATAAAAGCTCCATAAACAACAAGGCAGCCAGTGATGCAAAGAAGGCGGTGAGTACTGATTCACTTAAAAATTGAACTATAAGCCTGAGTCTGTCTGCGCCTAATATTTTTCGTATGCCTATTTCTTTCAAGCGCATCGTAGATCGGGCAATCGTATTTACTACATAATTTATGCCTGCCACAACCAGCAAAAGCAATGAAACCATCAGTAATATTATTAATTGTTGCCTGTTGAGGTTTTCCTTAAACCCCCCTTCAACAACAGAATCTGTGTGTATAGTGTGTATTGGCTGAAGAAAAATCCGGGAGATCATTTCCAGCAACATAGGGTTGACATTCAATTCGATAACCGCATTGACCTTGTGTATAAAATCTTCGTGATTAGTATTATTTTTTAGTTTTACATATAGCATTGAGTTAATATTGTTCCATGATTTATAAGACTCTTGTCTGTACAGTGTTTCAAATGAGGCAATAATAGAAAAGTCAAAATGAGTATATTTAGGAGGGTTTTCAGTAATTCCGGTTATCAAGTAAGTTACTCCGTTGAGATGAAGTTCTCGTCCTATTGGATCTGTATCGGGAAAAAACATCTGTGCAATGTCTTTGGTAATTACGATAGAAAAAGGATTTTTAAGAGCTGTTTTTGGATCACCTTCCAACAGGGGGAAAGAAAAAATATCAAAAAAGGAGGAGCCGGCATAAATAACAGGTATATCGTTTATTATTAGTTCAAGCTTGGAATCATTGACATTCATAAACCTTGCTCTTCCTGAAGTTGTGACAAAACTTTCAATTTCCGGTATTGTTTTATATAGTTCGGGTCCCAGTACATCCATAGTACGACCGCCTATAATCTCATCCCCAAAAAAATCATACTGCATTCCTATTCTGTGAATCCGGTTGTAATCATTATGAAACCTGTCGTAGCTGAACTCATGAAAAACCCATAAAAGCAATAAAAAGCTGCAAGCTAACCCTGCCGAAAATCCTAAAATATTGACAATAAACGAATACTTGTTTCTTGCAATGTGGCGAATAGCAGTTTTTAAATAATTGAAAAACATAATTGAAAGTGATATTGAATTAGTTTATTGTTTGACGAACAGATTATTAAAATAAAACATACTAATTAAAAATTGAACAAATACATACCAAGTTTTGCAGAAGCTTTGCTGCCAGCGGAATATATCAGTTGCATAGTTTTGGTTTAAGAATAATTTTGTTCGATTATGATCATGATGATATTTTAAAAATGTTAATATTTACGATTAAAAGCAACATATTGAACCCTCTTTTTTGAATAGACTCCTGTGTGTTTAAAGTCTTTAACATAAAGGTTTTATAATAAATGAATGTTTGGCATGTAAGAATACTATTTAATGTCCCTCACACACCTCACTGATAGACCTCTGTTTTTATTTATACTTAACAAGTATATTTGGTGTTGATGATATCCCAAAGTAAGATAGCTTGCATGTTCTTGTGATGTTTCAGTTTCGGACCACCACCATGCATTAAAACCTTTTCCGTTGAACGTTCCGTTGATTTCGCGGTAGCCTCCAGGTAGGGCTGAAAAGTGACTTTTGTTGTTGCCATTACCGCATATACCCTGGAATGCTTCCCATCCGCTTGTACTTTTCATTAGAATACCGGCAACCTGATTTCCGCCCAATCTGCGAATTAGTAATGGCCAGTCTTCTTCGGTGGGTATTCGCCAGCCTTTGGGTGCCAGACCTCTGGAGTCAGTAACGGCATACCAGTTATATAACTTACCGTATTTTTTTCCATTAACAGGATCATTTTCATAATAACACCATGCAGGCTTGCCTTCAATGCCATAATTTATCCATTGTTCAACAGTTTTTGCTTCCGGAATAGGATCGCCGTTTTGAAACCTGCTGACATTTAAGTTTTTTGTCATCCACTCTTGATCCCTTATCTTAACTCGTTGGTATATATTACCATCTGCATCTCTAACACTCCCGTCATCACAGGAAAAAAGAATTAATGCCGAAAATGTAATACAAATCGCATTTGATAATTTACGGAAAATGTTCATGATAATAATTTTTTAAGTTAATTGAAAAAGCAAGTTTTCATTCTTTTGTAAATTGTTTTCAGAAGTTGATTTTTTAAATATATAGATAAAATATTGTTAGAATGCTTAAATTGGTTAATTTGGTTTTAATATTTAATTATTTTTTTAGACAGCGTAACTTCGTCAACATGTACTGTAACTATATATAATCCGTTGGGCAAATCTTTCAAATTTATAGTATTAATTTGCTGAGAGCTTTTTTTATGCTTTACGGTTTGCCCCAAGATGTTGATAATTTTGATATCCAGAGCTTTGAAGTTATCATCGTTGATTTTTAACTCTATTATATCGTGTGTCGGGTTTGGTGATATATTGATATCATATTTTCTAGGTTCTTTTTCTATTATTGTAGTCGGATCAGAGCAATCGGCGCCTGTAAATAATAAATTATCGGGTGAACAAAGTTCGGCTCGGATGTCGCTCAGACATGCACGCATTCTGATTCTCTGGTCTTGCGAGAACATGTTCAAACACTTGTCAGGGTTATAATACATATAATTTTCGTTTTGTGGATAAAATATAGAGTCATCGGGGCAGACTAAAGGGTCGAAATTGCATTCATCACCTGGTAAAGGGAAGAATGACCAGTCTGGCGGTGTGTCGCAACATCTGTCGCCGAAGGTATCACAATCGGGAAAATCACAATCACCAACTATTAAATGACCATCATGAAAAGTATGATACAGTCCTAAATAATGGCCTACCTCATGAGTAAAGATTTTACCTCCTTGCTGGTTTGGATCATCACCACCGAGATTATACCCCATATGGTCAGGGCTGATAACTATACCATCGTATTCAGGAGTTCTTATCCAAGGGAAAACACCGAACCCAAATGAGTGATCAGCAGGCATAATCCATACATTGAAATACTTGTCGGGGTCTAGTATAGTGTTAGCCATGATTTTTTTATTATCATTAAAAGTATAGTCAGGAATATGGTGCCAAATTACTCCCTTAAAAGTTTTTCCATCAGGTTTTTGTGTTGCAAGGCATAATTCGATATGTGTATCGGCAGCAAAAGGTTTGAATATTTCGCGTGTGCTGACAGTATCAATATTTTGCCTTCGTAAATGTCTGTTGGTTTGCTCTATCTGATTTATAACTCTTGATATCGAAAGACTATCTTCTTCAGAGATCATAACTATATGAACTACGGCAGGAATATATTTTATGTCAGTATTTAAGTGTCCACCTTGCTCTCTAAAATCAAGCACGTATGAATTAAATGCTTCTTCTTTTTCTGTATTTTCACCGGTATCAGTTGAATAACAAATAAATTGGGCAGACAAAGAAAAGCATATAGATAAAAAAACTAAAATGGTAATAATAGGAAGCGATTGTCTTTGTATGATTCTAATTGTCAATTCCATTTGGATAATTTAGAGTTAATAAATAGATTAACAACAGCTTACATCCTTGCATGTTTGAACTTCAGTAATTCTATTTCAATAGAACCCTCATGCTTTATATATCTTCTTTTGTTAACGTTCAGTTAATGAGAGTTTCAAATTTACTGTGCTTGTTCCTGAAGCCCTAACATCATGTATTGAGGGTAATGTAACATGCACATTGAATTTACTCACATCTTTTAAATTGACATTGTTTTGGCCAATGTATAATGTGTTATTTCTAACCTTGGTTTCCAAATATTCTATAATATTATCGTCTGCAATCACTTCCACTTTCCATTCATCACCAATGATAACGAAAGTATTAGTTATTCCACCGGTACGAATTGCGTTAAAATTGTTTAGATCGCGCTTTTCACTTACTATGTTCCCGCTGCCCTTAACAACAGGCAATAGCCTACTGCCGAATATTGAAAAACTTGAACTGTCATTGCTCAAAGTACAACCGGTCAGAATAATAATAAGACTTAATAAACCGAAAATAGCTGTTTTAGTTTTGCATGATTTTGTTTTCATTATTAGTTGTTTTTTTTAAAATTATGTTTATATCAAATCAATAATATATTCGATCACCACATCCCTTTCGTTTATTATGTCTTCTGTTGAGGGTTTAATTTTTATATCTGGTATGACACCACGTACTTCACCGTCATAGCCCGGATGAACAAATGTTTTATGTGAGCAATATGCGGAAAGTTTTGTGTTGGGTAGCTGAAAATGTATTATGTCACCAAAAGCCTTTAACACTCCGCCGGTTTCTTCACCAAAGATCATTCCCATTTCATACTCTTTGAAAGCTGCAGCTAACATGTTGGCGCTTGAAAATGTAAAATGACTTTTAAGCAAATAGGTGTCGCCGGTAAATTTAAGCTCAATATCTTTGGGCTCGGTTTTGTCGGTTTGCTCATAAGTAACAATTGTGCCGGGTTTGCTGAAAAATATCATCCGCAAATCATTTCTGAACGGACTCATTATATAAAATAATGGTCTTTTATACCATTTTATTTGGTTTCGGAAATGTTGTCTATACTGCTGTTTGGTTTTCTTGCTTAACTTAATATCCATTTGTGTGGTCATCTTATACGGATTATCTGTAATATAGTCGCATAGCATATTTGCAAGCAAAGAACTGCCACCGCCATTTTGCCTGATATCAACTATTAAGTGTTGGATGTCTTTATCATTGATCACTGTGAATACCGAATCAAGAAACAAGCCGAATTTGCCCGGATCAATCATTCGCTGAAAATCAATTACGCCAATTTCATTATCTTCAAGTGTATAGAAAGAATATGGCTTGGGTTCTTCATCCATTTGTTGAAAAGCCCTGAGCTCTTCCCTGGTAATACCCGTAACTTCAGCTGTTTTCATGTTGCCGTCATCTTTTAGCTTCAGTACATAATCATCCTCAAAACCGAATATTGCCCATAAATAAAACCTGAAAGCTCTTTCAATCCTTACATCACGGAAGTGATCAAGTTCGGCGCTTATATATTGCCTCATGGTTTCTAATATTTTTTCCGAAGAGACGCCATTGATGGAAAGGATTTCTGAAAATACTTCTATGGATTCGTCATCACTCCAGTTTGAAGCTATTAATAAGCTATTTTCTCTTATCATTACATCAAACGGAAAAATTCCTCCGTCCTTGTCAAGATAATCATTCCTTTCTTCCGATGGAAACCTTAATGATGTATGTCCGTCTCCCAAAGCTACTACCAGTGGTATAACTTTTCTTGCAAAATCGAGCCGTGTAATTGGTTTGTCCAGCTCTTTGAGCACTTCTAATTTAAGCGAATCTATATTGCTTTGATGGGTAAAATAATACAAATCAGGATGTATTGATTCCAGATTATCGAACAAATAATTAAGGTCTTCAATTAGCTTTTCTGATGTAAACTTTTTTTGACCGGAGTTTCCTGCATAAGTTATACAATGCATAAATACGATGGCAGGTAAAATCAGACATATTTTTATAAGACTTTTCATTGTTAAAATATTTTGATTGAACAACTAATTTAAACAGCTATTCAAATTGTATGCCAGCGCATATAGTGTTTTGACAAGCAGTTGTTTATATAAGGTTTTTGCAAATAACAAAAAATTAGGGTGTATCATTTTGGTACACCTGTTGTTCGAATTCGTGCATTTTAATACCTGGCACATCATGTTATGATCCTACAATTGCTTAACTTAGTATAAGCAAGTGTTTTGATTTTAATTCGATAAAGCTTGAAGAAGGTGGGTTAAGCACGAATTTGTTTATCAGTTCAGAGACTTTTGATTAAGCTGGTAATTGTCAGCAGGAGAGTGATTCAACTCTTTAATAATTATTTTTTTAATAATAATGTAACAAACCAGGTCTTTATCGTACTAATTAAATAAAAGATAAAACTGACCACATGATTAGTAAACAGGAAAAAACAAAAGAAAAGTTTGCTGCTTTCATAGAACCTAATAAAGGTATAATAGGCCGTGTATCAAGGCTTTTCGCAGCAAATGAAGAAGACCGCCTTGACTTGGTTCAGAATATTTTTGTAGTATTCGGATGTGGAGTTGCATAAAGCAACAGTTCTTCATCAGTGCTATGGAAGGTAACCGGAAATGATATGCAACACCCTCTGTATATTTATGGATCTATTCATGCATTGCCGCAAGCTGATTTCATATTACATGACACAGTCAATCATATATTCCAACATTCCAGCCTGGCAGTTTTTGAAGTAGACTTTACACAGCCTGATATCGGTGCTGAAATACAAAAAGGGATGATTATGGCAGGAACTTCAATAGAACAGTTGCTTAGCGATGATGATTTCAATACTCTGAAAACCTTTATAGAAGATTCTGTTGGTTTGTCTATGGATGCTGTTAAAAATGTTAAACCTCTGATGTTTAGTGCATTTATTATTCCTAAAATTATTGGTTCACAACCTGCCTCATACGATTTCTATTTTCTTCAAAAGGCACAGGAGTTGTCCATTCCTGTTGCCGGCCTGGAAACGGCAAGCGAACAGTTTGGCTATTTCGACTCAGTACCTCTGAAAGAACAGGCTCAGATGCTTATGGAAAGTGTTAATGATTTTGACAAAAAAAAAGATCACTGCAAAAATGATAGAATTGTACAAAAAACACGACATAGAAGCCCTTTATGAACTAACAGTTGATATGTCAAAAAATTACGAGAGTTTTATAAACATTCTGATACATGAAAGGAATGAGGAATGGGTGCCGCGCATTACCGACTTATGCAGCGAAGAAACATGTTTTGTAGTTGTTGGTTGCGCTCATCTTGGAGGAGAAAAAGGTGTTGTTAACCTGCTCAGGCAAGAAGGTTATTCGGTTAAACCTGTAAGGTTAACAAATAATTAATAGTAGAGGTTTTTATATAAAAGCTATACAAAGTACATCTCAATACCAATGATAAGATATGCTCCGGTAATAAACAATAAAAACCAGTATTATGAAAAAAGTAATAATTATAATTTTTGCTTTATTTGCTTCTGCTATCTCCTATGGAGTAGATTCTGAGGAATATTTAATTGGTGTTAAACCGGAATTCGTTTTTGAATTGGGCGGCGCTTTTGCTCCGGTGCTTAGCTACAATTTCTTCGGGGTAAGTGTAGATGTAAAATATTATCCAAAACCAAGATTTGCAACGGGTATTAATGTTTCGTGGTTAGGGAAAAATATCTCTGAAACTTTTTCTTATGATATTGAAAAGCCTTATCTTAATTATACGGTTATAGGATGGATAAATCAATACGACTTGTTTCAAAAAGAGAGAATAAGAGTGAATTTAAACATCAACAACGGTCTTGCCGTATCACAGCTTGCCGATAATGATGTTAAAGAAACTTATTCATATTGGACAGGGTGGGGGGGGTAATTTATAGTGAATCTCCAAAAAAGGTTGCCGCAAGTTATTATTATATATTAGAACCCGGGCTTGACGTTTCAATACGTGTTTTTTCAAAAAACAGTTATCCTGATATATTTTTAACTACAAAAGCAAAATATCGTCATGTATTTGGTAAAAGCAAGTTTAGCACAACCGGTCAATTTTCAAATTATTATTTTGGATTGGGGGTTTCTTTTGTAGGTTTGATGTAAAGAGGTTATTTGCAAGGGTTTTATCCTTTTTGACAAAAAAGTTGAATGAAATTAAAGCTGAGAAAATTTGCCATTAATATAAACACATAGTGTTAATATGACATATATAGTTTAATACCTGCAACTTATATGTTCGAATGTGAACAATTAATGTGCGTTTTTTGAGCACAATGTAAACTAATGTTTAAAATAGGCGTTTAGCAAATTGGTGTTATTGAGTTTGTTATGTTAAATGGTATATAAATTGTCTATTGAACAGTGGTTATTATTCTAATGTATAATTCCAAATTATTTATTAACCTGATTATTTTTTAAACTAGTTGACCTTATTGATAATCTAGTATCATAACTCTTAGAAAAGTAATAAAAGTAAATATTAATTGAATTAAATTGACGACAATATATTATCATATTGTTAATATGTAAAATTAAAACTAATTAGCATGTATAAACATTACATAAAAACATTTTATCAACAGGTTAAAAATAACCGTTCTTTATTTTTTATAAACATATTTGGTTTGGCAATTGCAATGGCAGTTTGTTTTGTCATTTTCCTTTATGCTTATAATGAATTTAGTTTTGACGCTTTTCATAAAAAGTCAGACAATTTATACCGCATTAACTTAGAGATGGAAGACCAGGGGCGAATATTTTCTGTGCCTGCCACAAGTGCGCCCATAGGGCCGGATCTGAAAGAGGAAATACCTGAAGTAAAATCTTATACACGTATAGCTCCCGGACCAAACGTGTCAATATTAAAAGGTGAAGAACATTTTAATTTCAGCAATAATTTTGCGGTTGAAAATAATTTTTTTGATTTTTTTTCATTTGAGCTTATAAAAGGTAATCCGGCAACTGTTTTCAAAGAACCATATTCGATAGTATTAAGTAAAAAAGTTGCTGAGATTTTGTTCCCTGGCAATACAAATCCGGTTGGAAAAACACTAAAAATTAATGACAGGGATGGCTGGAAAGTTACCGGTATTGTAGAATCCTGCCCTCCTAACACCCATCTGAGATACGATGTGCTAACATCATATGCTACAATTGAATCAACACGCCATGCTTTAACACATTGGGCTGAAAATATAAGCGTGTTTACTTATGTTGAACTTACAGATGGGTTTGACAAAAAATCTCTTGATACAAAAACCAAAGAAGTAACATGGGAAAAAGCCAATAAAGTGCTTGAACCTATGGGAGCAAAGATGACATTAAACTATTTTCCCATAACTGATATAAGACTTCGAAGCGATCTGAAACATGAGTTTATTGAAACAGGTACAATTGCAAAGGTCAGATGGTTTTTGTTGATAGCAATATTTATTTTATTTATTGCCGGATTTAATTATGTAAACCTAACCATTGCATCCTCAAGTAAAAGGGCTAAGGAAACCGGGTTAAGAAAAGTCATTGGTGCCGATAAGAGGCTTATAAGGAAGCAGATTTTTACAGAAACTTTATTACTGACAGCTTTAAGCTTTTTTATTGCACTTCTTATTGCTGAATTGATATTACCACAATTCAATTTGTTATTGGGCACCGAATTAACTTTGATAACAACACCATGGTGGATATTTGGCTTGTCTTTCTTTGTTTTCGTTATCTTTTTCGGCACAGCAGCAAGTATTTATCCTGCAGTATACATGGCAAAATTTCAACCGGTTGATATACTTAAAGGTAATATTTGGATTCGTCCCGGCAGCTTTTCTTTACGTAAATTTTTGTTAACATTTCAATTTGTTGTTTCAGTAGGATTAATAATTTGCACTTTAGTTGTTTATTTACAATTAAATTTTTTCAGAACTCACGACTATGGTTTTGATTTTAATAATCTTATAGCCGTAAAGGTTAGCAATACTTATGACAGAAACGCTGAATTGCTCAAGCAACAGTTGAGCAATTATCCCTGGGTAGAAAGCATTAGCACGGCTAGTGCATTTCCGGGAATGATGGTCTCCCAGGAAGGTTTTATATTGGAAGGTTCTGATAATGTTCAACTAGCACATTACTTGCAAGCCGACCGTAATTTTTTTGAAACTCTGAAAGCTTCAATTGACCAGGGAAGATTTTTTCAAAGAGAAGATGGTGTTGAACTGGAACATGTTGTGGTAAACCAAGAGTTGGTTAGTCTTGCTGGATGGAATAATCCGATAGGTAAAATCATTGACAGAGGTTATAGGAAGTATAAGGTCGTGGGGGTTGCTAAAGATTTTCATTTTGAATCTTTTCACAATCCTGTAGCACCCCTTATTATAACTTCGATAGGTCACCAGCTCTCTTACCAGCCTCACTGGGTAATGTTAAGGTACAAGCCTGAGGCTGCTTCGGAAGTTTTGCCGGCAATTCATGAAGAATGGGAAAAATTGCTTCCTGACAAAACGATTCACTATGAATATGTAAATCAAGTCATGGGGGAGTATTACGAGACAGAAAATAACTTTGGAATGCTATTTCTAATTTTCACAATACTTGCAATTATCATAGCTATGTTGGGAGTTTTAGGCTTATCGGCACTATCTGCAAGGCAAAGAATGAAAGAAATTGCAATTCGTAAAGTATTGGGAGCGTCAATTCAAGGATTAATAAGGAAGTTTTCTGTTGAATATTTGATACTGGTCTTTATTGCTGCAGTTATTGCAATACCGTTTGCTTACTATTTGATGGACGAGTGGCTGGCAGGCTTTGTTTACTCTATAAGCTTTCCCTACTGGACACTTATAGCAAGCATAATTATTGTTGGTGCTGTATGTATGTTAATAGCCTCAATGCAATCTTTAAAGGCGACAAACCAAAACCCGGTTAATACTCTTAAAGTGGAGTAAACCAAGGTTTTTAGAGTATTACCTTTTATAAACATGCATTTTTAATAAATCAGTTTAGTCCCTTTGGCTATATCAAAAAGTATAAGGTCAGAATAATATGCTTAAAAGAAAAATTTAATTTAATGCATTATGTCAAAAACAGATGTTTTTTTCACATTTTTTACAATAGTTTATGGACTTATGTTAACTAATCTATTTTATAACATCCATAAACTGTTAATAAACAAAGCTACTGTATAGTGGCACTGGCTTACTCCTGCTGTAACATGGTTTTTGATACTTGTTATTTTAAAAAGCTGGTGGGATTTTGTTTATATTCAAGATGATATGGATTGGTTTAATATCTATTATCTTATAGCTTACGGCCATTTTCTTGCTTTGTTATTTTTGATGGTTTCGGTTGCAGTACCTGATGAATTTCCAGAAAATAGAGCAGATTTGAAAACATATTATTTTTGGTTTTGCTTAAAAAACCTTTTCTCACAGAATATTTACACTAATTCATTAATTGAAAGTTTAAAACGTACAGGCAACAGTTGGGAAATTTTATTGGAGATAAATAGTAAAGCAAAAGATTGAACCTTAAAATATTTAAAACTATCACAATGAAAACAATATATCAAGTAGATGCTTTTACAGAAGAACCTTTTAAAGGAAATCCTGCCGGCGTTATGATAGTTGATAAAAATTTTTCAGAAGAATTGATGCAGAACATTGCCCTTGAGATGAACCTTTCAGAAACTGCCTTTATTATTCCTGAAAAAGATAAGTTTTTGATAAGATTTTTTACACCAACAAAAGAAATACCTCTTTGTGGCCATGCAACCATAGCCGGTTCTCATATAATTTATGAACTTGGCCTTAAAAAAACCAATGAAATGATTAAGTTTAAGGCTATTGGAGGGAAATTGACTGTATCAAAAAACGGGGATTGGATAAAAATGGATTTTCCTAAATATTCATTTAAAAAAATTCCAACTCCACCTCTTTTTAAAAAGATTATCGGTTTTGAACCCATAGAAGTTTATTCAAGTGATGACGATTGGGTTATTGCGATTGCTAAATATGATATAGATGTTTTGAATGCAAAACCTAATTATGAATTAATGAAGGATACGGATTTTGGATATTTAATGATAACTGCAAAGAGTACTTCATATAAGGCTGATTTTGTTGTAAGATGTTTTGTTCCAATGTTTGGAATAAATGAAGACCCGGTAACCGGCTCAGCCCATTGTGCGCTGGCTCCATTGTGGGCCGAAAGATTAAATAAAGTAGAATTGGAGTCTTTACAACTATCAAACCGGACAGGTAAACTGAAACTTAAATTAATGAATGAAAAAGTCGAAATTTCCGGCAAGGCGATAACAATATTTGAAGCAAAAATGAAAATATAAATAATAGCATGATGTAGAGCATTAGGGTTTGTAATAAGGAGTTATAATTAGCCCAGCATCTTTTAGACTATTATATAATTATGGTAATATTAACTAAAACAAACAGTGATGTATAGTAATAATATTATATCGAAACTCGCGCCCTGTGGATTGTCCTGCGAGAAATGTTTTGCTTTTAAGCATGGTAAAATTATTTACTTAAGCAAGGAACTGATCAAGAACCTTGGGAACTTTGATGGTTATGCTAAGCGATTTGTTCGGCTTGTGGGTAATCCTGTTTTCAAAAAATATCCCGAATTCAAGGAAGTTTTACACTATTTTGCATCCAACTCCTGCAGAGGTTGCCGTGCGGAAGATTGTCAGCTAAATAAAGAATGCCGCGTTAAATTCTGCTACATTGAAAAAAAAGTTGACCTCTGCTTTGAGTGTGATGATTTCCCTTGCAGCAATACCGGGTTTGATGATAATCTTTTGGCCAGATGGAAAGCTATCAATACCCGTATGAGCAAAGTGGGTGTTGAACAATATTACCTGGAGGTGAAAGATAAGCACAGGTATGAATAATTGTCTTAAATGTAAACTTGTTACATGTATAAATTAATTATAAGTTGCATTTAGAATTTAATTATCAAATGGATAGTATAATAGTATATGTTATGTTGGCTATCATAAAAAAGGAGACTTTACATACAATCAAAATGATTTAATAAATAACACAAAATACTATTGCAGTATTATGTCGATGGATTGTAAATTTATGCTGTAACAAGACATACAGCATTTTCGTCATACACTTAGTTTTCAACAATTGTTTAAATTTAATTTCATAGTTAAAACCTTATTTATTTAAATTAAAAAAGTAATATCATGGAAAATCTAACTTTACTACATAGCTTACTACGCAATTTCTTGTTTGTCATAATCGGACTTACTGTGACGTTCAATCCTTTAAAAGCCCAATGGGAACCCGTTAATTATGATATGGATATACGCGTTGATTTTGCATCGGAAAAAATTTATGTTGATTGTGAGCTTACAGTTAAAAATAATTCTTCTGAGGCTGTTAGTGAACTGCCTGTTAGCCTTTATCGGCTTTTAACAGTTGATTCGGTTAAGGATTAACTCGATAATGATTTGCATTTTGAGCAAAAAATAACTGTGATGGAAGGCATTCCCAAGCTTCAGGTGAATTCTGTAAACATTAAACTGCTGGAAAAAGTTGAATTAGGCGAAAGATATAAGGTTAATATTTCTTATGAGGGTTATATTTTAGGTAATACAGATGGTATAGGTGCAGCATATAGAGAGCGTATTGAAGAACCTTTTACAATTCTTCGCTATGAAACATTTGCATATCCTCATCCCGGTCCACCAACATTAGAAAATCTTTTTAGTGTAATGTTTTTTTCTTATGATTACAATGTTAAAGTTACTGTTCCCAAACACTTGGTTGTTGCAAATGGGGGAGAGCTGCTGAAGACAACCCATATGGATGGACAAGTGTCATACAAATATAGAAACATTAAGCCTGCCTGGCGTATGGATTTTGCCATTGCATCTTATGAGATACTTGAAGAAGACGGATTTAAAATTTTTTATTTCCCCGAAATAGAAGAAGGGGCTGATCGTGTAATGGGTTTGGTTAAAAAAACCATGGAACTTTATTATCAATGGTTTGGCCCTTTAAAAGACTTTATTAGTTTTTCAATTATTCAGATTCCTGAAGGCTATGGTGCACAAACTGATGTTACTAGTGTTTTACAAAGTGGTGAGGTTTTTACCAGCGATGATTACAACGTACAGATTTATCATGAGTTATCTCATCTGTGGCATCCGATGGAGACAGAACCTTTTCCTCCGTGTAGATGGAATGAAGGCCTTGCAACTTTTCTTCAAAACCTTGTTGCTGAAAAACTAGATAACAAACCAGGTTTTTTAAACAGAATGAGTAATTACATGAAGCAGAAATTTGTAAGTCAATGTAAAAACAGGCCTGATTGCATGGAAACCCCACTGATTGATTATGGCCAAACACTAATGTTTGATTTTTCCTATAATAAAGGTATGATTCTATTTCATGTTTTGTACGAGCTTATTGGTCACGATGCATTTATGAACCTAATCGGTTCTTATTATAATAAATACTATCAAACGGGAGGTTCAACCCATGAACTAACGGCAATGATTAAAGAGTTGCCCTACGAAGGGCTTTCACGCTTTGTTGACGAATGGTTCTATGGTGTCGAATCGAACGAATACCTGTTTCAGGGAATGAGTGTTGAAGAAATAGTGGCTATTTACAAAAGATGATAGATGCTAAAATATTAAATTGGCTACTTGATAGTGATTTTTCTATTCAGTTTGTTTCCAGAAAATAAAAAAGTTATAAGCAGTTGAAAAGTAGCTAGATTTTGTAGTTTTTGGCGTTTATTTATTGGATATACCCCAAAGGGCATCTATAAAAAGATACTCCAACTACTCCTATAAATATCAGTTGTAAAGGGAGTTATTAAGTTAAGATCGTAAATTGTTTCATAATTAAATCCTATGTTTTAATATAAAATATGGAGTGAAAATGTTTTGCTTTTTACTGAAACAAAATTAATATTTTAAAAAACCGGTTAAAATATTATTTAAAGAAAAGTATATAAGATTAAAATTAACATTAAAAAAATTGAATTTATATTTTGTAATATTAAAATATTTATTAATATTGCAAAATAAATAATTAAATTCATTATGGAAAAAAAAACAACATTACCTATAAATTGCCCGTCATGCGAAAATATGCTGAAAGTTAAAACATTGCATTGTGATACTTGTGGGACAAGTGTAAATGGCAGTTTCAACTTGCCGGTATTAACTTGTTTAAGCCTTGATGAACAGGATTTTGTTTTGCATTTTGTTAAACAAAGCGGTAGTTTAAAAGAGATGTCGAAACACTTGGATTTAAGTTATCCATCAGTTAGAAATATATTGGATAGTATTATTGAAAAAATTAATCAATTAGAAACCCATAAACAATAGCACTTTTATGAATACTTTATTATATAATCCGTTTATTAAAATTGCCGGATTTAAGTCCCTAATTATAGGATGTGCTTTTATATTAATCACATCATTTTTTGCATACTTGTATGATACACATTTTTCGGGACTTCTTGATATTAATTATGGCAGTGATCATCATTTAAGCTATATCAATTTCTTGTTGTACATTGTGATAAATGTATTATCTATATCAATTATATTATATGTTTCAGGGTTGATTGTTTCAAAATCATCCATACGGTTTATTGATATTATCGGAACACAATCATTGGCAAGATTTCCTATGATAATAGCCCCTTTTCTTAACTCTTTCTCATTGATTGAAAAAGGCAGCCAACAAATATTATATAAATACTTAAATCATGGTGAAAATATTCAAATCATAGAGATTGAGTGGTTTTTGTATGTTGTTTTTATAATAATCTTAATTATTCTGATAATTTGGGTAATTGCATTAATGTATAATGCTTACAAGGTTTCTTGTAATGTAAAAGGTAATAAAGCAATTATATCATTCATAATTGCATTGATATTAGCTGAAGTCCTTTCATTAATACTGAATTATACAATTTAAATCTTTTTGTTTAAACTAAAAATTTAATATTATGGAAAAATTATTTACTGAGTACAAAGTATGGATTATTGTTATCACAATAGTCGTAACCATATGGGAAGCGGTTTGGACACTTATTGCTTTATGGAAATCGGCAAGAAACAAACATTTGGTATGGTTTATAGTAATAGGAATAACTAATACTTTTGGTATTATACCTATTATTTATTTGATTAAGTATAAAAAGACAAAAGGTCTTAAAGATTAATATACTATTACAATAAAAAACCTAATAACATGAAAAAAGTAAAATTTTTAATTATCATTTCACTATTATGCATATCATTTAGTTTAAAATCACAGGGATATAACTCTTTTTTTAAAGGCTACTGGTACGGTGTACTGGAGGTTCAGGGCACAGAGTTAATTTTAACATTTGAAATAAAGGAAGAAAACGATAAGCTTACAGGAACACTTAACAGTCCTATGCAGGGAGTTAGTGGTATTCCAATAACTAAAATTACAGCTGCTTACGATTCGCTGCATATATTTGTTGCACAATTAGGAGTTAGTATTAAAGGTAAGTTGAGCGAAAAAGACTCCATTATTGATGGCATATTTACACAAGCCATATATAATATTCCTGTAAAGTTTATTAAAACACCTGAATTATTTGCATTTAACAGGCCTCAGGAACCACAACCTCCCTTTAGCTATGTAGCAGAAGATGTGAAGTTTGAAAACCCTCATGCACAAATTAAACTCGCAGGCACTTTAACTTATCCTGATAGCCAGGGGAAATTTCCTGCGGCTGTTTTAATTACAGGTTCCGGAGCGCAAAATCGCGACGAAGAAGTTTTAGGCCATAAACCGTTTTTTGTCATTGCAGACTATTTTACAAATAAAGGCATAGCTGTTTTGAGAGTTGA
Organism: Bacteroidales bacterium; assembly: GCA_003559855.1. Classification (GTDB taxonomy): domain Bacteria; phylum Bacteroidota; class Bacteroidia; order Bacteroidales; family UBA7960; genus PUKZ01. The sequence continues at coordinate 16,339 of PWJZ01000119.1, read as the reverse complement.
TGATAGGGGAGTTGGCCAATCAGGTGGTAATTTTGCAACATCCACAAATATGGATTTTGCTACAGATGTTGAAGCTGCAGTAGAATTTTTAAGAGGACATCAAAATATTAACCAAGACCAGAAAGGTTTGCTTGGCCACAGCGAAGGAGGAATGATTGCACCTATTGTTGCTGCTAAAGATGAAGATATTAGCTTTATTATTATTTTGGCTGGCCCGGCATTATCGGGTGAAGAAGTACTGCTGACACAGTTGGTGAAAATTATGGAAGTTGAGAATGCTGACAAAGAGGTTATTGAACTAATGCTGAGGGACCAAAAAAATGTGTATAATATTTTTAAAAATCAACCTGATAAACAAAAAGCTGCTGATGAAATCAGGGAATATCTGACAAAACAAGCAAAAACAATTCCGGAAGAAAAACATTCGACTCTTGGTTATGACAAAACCAGCATTGAAATCAGTGCTGTTCAATTAACAACTCCCTGGTTTAGATATTTCCTGGCATTTAACCCCGAAAAATATTTGAGTAAAGTTGAATGCCCTGTTTTTGCACTTTTCGGAGAAAAAGACGTTCAGATAACTGCAACAGAAAACGTTGAAGCCATAGAAAAAATTATTAAAAAGCATAAAAAAACCAACATTGAGGTTAAGGTTTATCCTGACAAAAACCACCTGTTTCAAAATGCCAATACTGGAGCTGTTCTTGAATATGCTTTAATAGAAGAGACAATTTGTACAGATGTGCTTAAAGATATGACTAATTGGATTTGGAAAATTTTGGAGTGAACAATATCAGATAAGATTTATTATACAATACTTGTTATTAAAAAAATAGCATGGTCGTCCTATTTTCTGCAGAATCAAATTCATTTGGAATATGTTGATTTTTTTATCTAATAATTAGGAGAAAAAAACATGATTAAACAGTATCAACACACACAAATCGGATACTTGAGTATTAGTGCATTAACCATTGCACTGCTTCTTATTGCGTGTCTCATGGCAGTTTATGGTTTCCATTGGATTGCCTTCGCAGTTCTAATTATACTTGGGTTCTGTCTGGTGCTATTCCCTACACTGACTGTAGTGATAGAAAAAGATGTTCTCGAAATCCGATTCGGCGCAGGAATCATTCGAAAGAAATTCCCCTTGAAGGATATTGAATCGTGCCAGGTTGTAAAAAATCCCTGGTACTATGGCTGGGGAATTCGCTTGACTCCTCATGGCTTGCTCTATAATGTTTCTGGATTTTATGCCGTTGAAATTAAGATGAAAACAGGAAAAAAATATCGAATTGGCACTGATGCTCCGAATAATCTGGAGAGAATCATTAGAAAATCCATTGATAGAATGGAAAAGTGACTACTTATAAAATTTATAATATTTTACTATCCTTATAAAAGCCTTAATGTAATTTTTTTTTAGTCAAAATGACTAAATAAAAAATGGTCAAGAAAGCTATTAAAACAAACCGTTCGTATTTGAACATATGATGTGCGTTTTTGTACTCCATGTAATCGGTTGTTTAAAACCTTTGTATAGCATGTTGTTGCAAAAGAGATTATTATGTTGAATGGTACAAAAATTGAAGTTGGGTAATTAAAAAATATTAAGATAGAATTAATTTAATTATGATAAATAAACAGATGAAATTTGAAGAAAGATGGATAAGAACCGGCGTTATTACCGGGTTTATTGCAACTTTACTCTATTTGAGCTTGCTGATACCTTATCCGGCTGAATTGAAAAGAGTTGCCTTTTTTGCTTATGGGGTTTTTCTTATTCCTGCAATGATAGGACTATATCATTATTTTGTACAAAGCGGCAAGAAGGTAAAACTGCAGCTTGCTACAGTTTTTGGAATAATTGCAGCGGTAATGGTTAATCTTATGGCGGTAGTGCAAAATTCAATACGGTTTTTTATGCGCGATTACATTGCCGATGCTCCTGACCCACAAACCGAAGAAATGCTGACATGGATATGGAGAGGGCTGGAATCGGTTCAACTTGGTATGGATATTTCATGGGATATATTCATACTTAGCTCATTAATACTTTTTTCATTAATAGTGTTTAATCACCGTGAGTTTGGCAAGATATTCGGCATCATTGGGCTTTTGCTTGGAGTTTCAACATTGTTTTTGAACTTATACACGTTTCCGGTACCACCGGCAGCTGTTTATGGAAATTTGTGGGATTTCGGGCCGTTTTGCGGACTGTGGTATCTTGCAGTGCTTGTCAGGGTACAATGGTTGATTTATAAAAAGAGGGCTTTTCAATAATGATGCTGAGTCAATTTCAATATTTGTGCTCTTTTAGTTATAGCAGGTGATAGTTTTTTCAGTATTTTAAAATATTGCCCCTGAAAGAATAACTAAAAAGAAGTTATATAAGAGGTTTTTTTATTTTCATATTGTACCATAGAGTTTATAGAACCTTTGTAAGCTGGTAAAGATAATTAGTTTAATTTTGATTATAACTATTTCAACAGCAAGTATTTAAGGTTTGCTTCAGGGTCGGTATAAAATTCAATATTACCTTCCGCAGATGTGAACAACGTTGTAAATCCGGGTCCATGACCTGCAATGATGCTTTTTGAGTGTGTAACTACGCCGATGGTAACTGCTCCTGTTCGGTAAATTCTTCCGTATGAGTGGTCGGCATCCGTTATAGCAACGATATCGCCGAATCGGAGTTTGTGGAGATCATATTTTTCCACAATTTTTTCATCAAACAATTGTATGTCGTAGTCGCCTGAATGGACATGGTCACTGCCGATACCTGAACCCATGATTTTAGCCGGTATTGTCAGAGCAACATTAATACGAAGCTTTCCTTCGGGTGTGATGCCCATGCCGGCTTTAGTAAGTGCTTCCATGAGTTGCGGGCTCATGTTCATGACTTTGACTCCGTTCACATTCAGCAATTCCATACCTGTACCCCAGGCATAAACCTGCATGCGGTCACCGGGTGTCATTTTTTTCATCACTTCGGGGTTTTTAAAATCAACCATGACATGTTCTGAGCCGCCGTGTTTACCTATTACGACACCCATGGCGTCTTTGGCATCGCCCGTAAGTACTCTTACATCGTTACCAATGCATGAAAGAACATTAAAGGCACGGCTTTCGGCACTTCGCCTGTCATCTGAAGGACCGGGATTATACAATGTTACAGCGGGTTCAACATGATCGCCGGCCAGGTCAACAGCAGTATCGCCGGTACGAAAATTATATGTGATGCTGCCTGTGGCAGGGAAAATACCTATCGACCCATCCGCTCCAACACGGTATGGCGGATCACCCAACCGCGCCTCGGCAATATATCCGATAACAGCCATCTTAACCAACCGCTCTTTATTGTACTCAACAGGGATGAGTCTGTCACCCTGCGCCAAAATATGTGAAAGCGAAATGCAAATAAATAATAACGACAAAAAAAATTTATAAAAAGTATCCGGTATTCTTAATGATTTATTATACATAACTGAAAAAAATTTAAAATTGCCTGCTTTGATTACTTTTTTGTAAAGTTATATAATTTGACAGAAATCATAACAAAAGATACTTTATTGATATTGGAATTAATGAATCACTATTTTTTGGCTGGCCTGAACGGTAAATCGGATTATAAAGGATTAGTGAAGCAAATAGAAAATTCCAGGGTTATAGTCGATGATGTATTGAAAGATAACCCGAAACCTTCAGCTTAAATATCAGGGATTGCTGCTGAGGAAAAAATATTACCCCTGGCAATTGGATAGCCAAAAACAGATCAGGGAAAACATAAGCAATTATAAATGCACAGGTCATTCCTGCTGTTCAGGAGTTGACCGGCACAAGTTTATAATTCTCATAATGTTATTAATGTTTATTACAGAGCTTTACAATCAATTCACTTGTTGATTAAGACAAATTTAAATGATGGTTACATATAAATAATCTGTTATATTTGCCAATAAGGCAAACTTAGGTTTTAATGGAAAAAAAAGATACGGCCATAGTTATTTTAAACTGGAACGGCAGACAATACCTGGAGAAGTTTTTGCAGCCTGCAATAACAAGGAGCAGGGAACATGCACGTATCATTGTTGCTGATAACGGTTCGACCGATGGTTCGGCCGAGTACCTTGAGAGATTTTTGCCTGACATTGAGATTATACGATTTGAAACTAATCTCGGATTTACCGGGGGTTACAACAGTGCCTTAAAAATGATAGAGGCAAAGTATTATGTTTTGATGAATACGGATATTGAGGTGAGTGATAACTGGCTTTTGCCGGTTTTAAAGTTGATGGAGAGTGACAAAGAGATTGGGGCGTGTCAGCCGAAAATATTACAATATCATTATCGTGAAATGTTTGAATATGCGGGAGCTGCCGGCGGTTTTATCGACTTTCTGGGATATCCGTTTTGTCGCGGAAGGATTTTCAACACATTGGAAAAAGATAACGGACAGTATGATAAACATGATAACGAAGTTTTTTGGGCCAGCGGGGCTTGTATGTTTATCAGGGCTGATTGCTTTCATGATACAGGCGGATTTGATGAGCATTTCTTTGCACATATGGAGGAAATTGATCTGTGCTGGAGATTAAAACGGATCGGTAAAAAGATAGTTTGCTGTACCGATTCGCTTGTTTATCATGTTGGAGGAGGTACTCTTCCAAAAACAAACCCCCGCAAAACTTATTTTAACTTTCGTAACAGCTTATGGGTAATCGCAAAAAACCTTCCTTCAGGAAAATTTTATTGGGTGCTCTTACTGCGTATTGCACTGGATAATATTGCTGCATTGAAGTTTTTCCTTGACGGGTATTTGAGGGATAGCTTTGCTGTATTAAGGGCACATGTTGATTTTTGGCGGAAATTATACACTATGCGGAAGTTCAGCAGGAAATACGGTAATAAGGAAGTTTCAAAAAAATACCTGAATAGTATCGTATGGGACTATTTTGTCGGGAAGAAGCAACGTTATCATGATCTGCCGCAAAACAGGTTTTCATGACAATAAATATCCGCTCTGGGATTTATCCCTGTTATTCGGATGGGGGCTCTTTTCGCTGAGGATTATCAAATTACCATGTTAACCGGATAAACGTGCAGTTAAGTAATTTTTTTATGTACTGCATAATGTTGCCATTTTTCAAGTAGTTGCTGCATGTCGTCGGGCAGCGGTGCTTCAAAGCTCAGATGATCATTGGTAACGGGATGTGTGAAGGAAAGCGATTTGGCATGAAGCGCGTGTCTTGGGCAAATGTTGAAGCAATTACTTACAAACTGTTTGTATTTACCGAATGTTGTTCCCTTCAGGATTCGGTCGCCGCCATAGGTTTCATCATTGAACAGCGGATGACCTATGTGTTTGAAATGCGCCCTTATCTGGTGTGTCCTGCCTGTTTCCAGCCTGCATTCAACAAATACTACATAACCAAGTCTTTTAACAACATTATAATGTGTTACGGCTTGTTTTCCATGTTCCCCGTCAGGAAATACCTGCATTACTTTCCTGTTTTTCAGGCTTCGTCCTATATTACCCGTTATTGTACCGCCGGCATCTTTCAGATCACCCCATACCAAGGCCTCATAAACACGGCCAATTTTACGGTCGTAAAACATCTTTGCCAGACGTGTCTGTGTTAACTCGTTTTTTGCAATTACCAAAACGCCTGACGTGTTTTTGTCAATACGATGAACAAGGCCGGGCTTTACCTGCTCATCGTTTTGAAGTGGCAGATCCCTGAAGTGATAAACCAAAGCGTTTACCAATGTGCCGGTATAATTGCCGTAACCCGGGTGAACGACCATGCCGGCTTCCTTATTAACAATTATGATATGATCGTCTTCATACAAAATGTCTATTGGTATGTTTTGGGGAATAAGTTCAATCTGGCGTGGCGGATGTGCCAGCACAATGCTTATAACATCACCGGGTTTAACTTTGTAATTTGGTTTTACAGGTATATCGTTGACCAGGATGTTGCCCGCCCTGGCTGCGTTTTGTATCTTATTGCGCGATGTTGCCTCAAGCCTCGCTGTTAAAAACTTGTCTATCCTAAGCAAACCCTGACCCTTATCGGCTTTAATACGATAATGCTCATATAATTCCTGCTCTTCCTCAGGATTGCCTTCAGTATGCCCTGATATTTCCCTGTCTTTACCTTCCATGCTGGAATAAATTAATTAAATGCAAAGGTAAGGTTTTAGCTCATTCTTTATCTATTTCACCACCGGATACGTTTAAAGCAATGGCCAAATGAACTGTTAAATAAACGATAAACTTACTATCGCGAGATTATTATCCTTTCAGTAAAACTCACCGACGAGCTTTTATCTGTTATGTTTATTAAATAGATACCGTTGGGTAAATTTTGCAACGGGATATTTCGTTGAAGTTTGTCGCTCATGAGAAGTCTTCCGTTTATGTCATATATCCTTACATTGGCATTATCTGAAATTTGGTTATCGCAGATTTTTATATGCAGATAGTTTCCGCTGACAGGATTGGGGTATATTTTAACGGCAATGGGTTCTTTTACCGGGCCGATATATGTATCATGCTTTCTGCCTACTATAGGTCGGATCATCAGAGCTCCTTCGTACATTGAGGGATACCATTGACCATCGGTATTGTAGAATAGATTTCCACCATGTGAACCGACTTTGTCGAAGCCGACATTCAATGTTTTATTGGTGGTTTGGCGCCAGCCGACATAAAAAGTATCTTCGACCAGAACATAATCATCATCGAAGCTGTATTTGTAAAAACGGTTCAGTTCGTCATCAAAGCCGGGCATGAAAACTTCGGATTCATATAATACGTTTTCGGGGCTCAGACTGCTCCAGACCATAAGATAGAAAGGGCTGTTATTTTGTTTTTCAAGGGTATGATTGAAGAAGATATCTATTCCGTGGAGTGTGTCCGGACGACTGGCATAGAAACGGGTTGCAGACTGGGGCTCAAATCCTTCAAGGATGTAACCCGCATTAGGTGCTCCGTAATCATAGGCAAAATAGTTGTCGAATACCTGTTCATAATATATAGTATCATTTCGGCGATTGTCATCGCCGGTTTCACCTTCTTTTATAGTATGTATTATACGAAAATGCCGTTTTTCTGCCGGTGCCGTTGGTAAAGGATTCGGAATAACTATCGGATTTGAATGCTTATCATAATCCTGATAGCCTGCCTCGTAAAAAGAATCAATGTTCCAGTCGCCACCCGAATAAGTTCTGATTATCGCACCTTGTTCGTCTTCTATATAGTATTTATATGTATAATTGTGTTCAATGTTATTTAGGTTTTTAATTGCAACATTCAGGCTGTCCTTAAGATGCGAATCGGTATCGGCAATATAATGCGACCATGGCATTGCCGTGTGCCGCTTCAGAATCGATTCAGCCGGCTTGGCAAATGTCAGGTCATAATAAAAAGTATCTGCCACGCTTCTTCCATGGTCGAGAATTATATAATCTATATTCCAGATGCTGCGGTTGCCCGCATAGTTTAAAGGTGTTCTTTCCATCGGAAAGCTTGAATAATTCCTGAATCTGAATCGGAAGTCATCCCTGAAATAAACGGTATCGGTTATGGGTATCGTAACTCTCCTGAAATATGGGAAAGTATCATTTGAAAATTCGCTTAATGTTTTTCCTTCGGCACTCCAGATGCTGACCCATTTATCATCTACCCATATGGTATCGCCGTTGTTGTTGCCATTATCTTTTGAATTACTGTTAAGGGGTTTGTTTTTCTTATCATTGTTATTATTTATATAATAATGTGCCGGTGTATGCAAAAATTCAAGCACGAGAGAATCTCTGTCGATGGGAGCAAGCCCCTTACCCTGTGGCTGATAATAAAAGCTCAGGTAAATCGAATCTTCCGGCGCAAGGGCTTTCGGAGAGGGTTCAAAAACCGAATCAAGCCTGATTTTATTAGTAGTAAGATGGTCGGCTTCAAACTGATAGATATCATCATGTTCATAGATGAACCCGTATTGATCAAGCGCATCAAATGTGGCAACACCTATTGAAATGGGATGTACATGGAAATAAGAGTTCACGAAAACAAAACTGTCAGCCCATAGTGTATGATCGGGATAAGGCCCTGTGTAGGAAAAATCTTCAAAAAACGGCAGCTCCAAAGCTTTGTCTTCCCCTATGCCGGTGGTTTTTATGCCGGCTTCCCTGATAGATTTTTGCGGGTTCGACTCCAACGGTACCAGAATTTCCTGTGCAGAAAGCGTTAAAAACAAAGAATTGATTATGAGTATTAAAAATAATTTCTTCAAATCCATATCGTAGCCTATCTGGTTTCCTTATGTAAAGTATTCTTAAACTTTTTATTTTTAATAGTGCCTGAAACTCTAAAATAAAACATAATGGAAATAAGGTAAAAAGCTTAATTTCAATATGTTAAGTAAGAGTTTTAAAAATTTTGGTTTTCAAATAAATTGTGTTTGCTGTCTTTGCATTCTTTGCGTGAAAAAAAATCCCTTGTAAAGTCAGCAAAACAAGAAAACGCAAAGATCGTACAGAAAAAGCAAACATATTAAACGTCATAATGTCAAAATCAATATAGAAATTTGATAATGTATAATCATTCATCATCAAAATCTTCCAGTGCCCTGTACCAAAGGTTTATTTCGGTATCTCTTCTTACGCTGACCACATCGAAGTAGTCGGGTTCTTGCCTGTATACCCTGGCGTCTTCTTCACTAACCTCTTTTTCAAATATTTCATTTCCTACTTTAAGAAAAGATTGCTCAATGTTTTTTCGTGCTTCTTCCGGTGGTTTTCCGTATAAAATTGGAACATCCACCGAAAGTATTTCCTCAAGGTAGCTTTCAAAGTCAAATTCATCTGCCGAGCGGTAGTAGATATTGACGGTACTTCCCAATGTTAAGTTTACCGTATCGTTAAAAGCATCCGGTTCTTGCTTGTACACTTTGACATTAACAGAATCATGGTCAAGATAGATTTCATTTCCTAGATTAAGCGATGCACGGTTGATCTCCATTTGGGCTTCTTGTCGGGTCAGGCCTATGATAAAGGGTACAGGCACTTTTGATTCTGACATGCCGTCGCCAAGGACAAGGTCTATCGGGGTTCCTGTTTCCAGCATTGTTCCGGGTTTGATGGTCCCGTGCTTATATTTTTGTTTTATTACGGCATTTTTAGCTATGCTGGGGGCATACTCCAGTTTCCCTACTTTCAGCCCGTGGTTGTTAAGCAGTGCTATAGCCTGGCGTAAAGTAAGATCGGTAAGATCCGGTACGGTAACCATTTCCGGTAATTTTGCCACCATGGTCAGATAGATAGTGCGCCGGCGTTTCACTTCAGTACCCGCAAAAGGCTCCTGTGCCGCAACAGTGCCCCTTGTGCGAGATTCGTCATATATGGAATCATGAATGGTATAATTGAGATTCTGATCTCCCAGTAAAGTTTCCACATCTTCTTCATATAAGCCTTCAAGGTCAGGAACGGTAATCGTCCGGCCATGAAGTGTATAAATATCAAGAAACTTCAAGGATAACCAAAGTATAATAATAACCAAAACCGTCGCCAGGAAAAGTTGAATGAAAAGATATTTGCTTTTTATGAAATCTTTAAAGGTCATAAAAAAGAGTTATTGATTTTGCAGCTTTCAAAATTAATAATTAAATAATAAATCATTAATTTTTTGATCTTGTATCCTGTTAAAAGTTCTTCCCGGAAAGAACGCAAAAAATATTGTATTGTTGTCTGCTCCCTCGCATTGCTCAATAATCCGGAGTTTGATGTGCCGTGCTTTGGGCTGCGTATTTTACTTTTCGTTTATTGCTTATTACCGTTTATTAATCAATCGGTTATTGTCAAATCAACAAAATATCACAATCACAATAATACTTTTTTGTTTGCTTTATACCGGTGCAGAAGAAAGTAACATTATACGGCCTGCCTGGCCTGTAAGCTTTTTGTTATTGAAGTTTCACGTCAATTCATAATTATGTGTTTGCAAAAATATATCATGGATATTTTATAATTTTAAAGTTCAAATAGCTATGATAACTAAAACAATTTGATTAACCAAAAGAAGCAATATTATGAAAGCACTAAAAAGATTCATTATTCCTATCATCATTTTTATTTTTTCCCTGTTTCTTCAGTATGGATTGCACCCGTTGGATATTTTTAAAGAAGCTTGGGTTTTCAGGTTTGTTAAGCTGGGAGAAGTTTTACTGATAGCCGGTTTTGCATGGGCATTGATTGTTTTGATAAATATGGGGAAAAACAGGTTTCTGCAAAATTTTGATATTGGGGAGGCAGACAATTTAAAGACACGCAAATTGTATACACAGTATAACATTATTGAAAAGATAGTTGTATTTATCATTATTTTGGTTTCGACAGGATTTGCATTAATGCTTTTTGACGGGGTGCGAAATATTGGTTTAAGTCTTTTTGCTTCTGCCGGTATTGCCGGGCTGATATTGGGTTTTGCTGCTCAAAAAGCTTTGGGTACTATTCTTGCCGGTATTCAGATAGCCATAACCCAGCCTATACGCATAGATGACGTGGTAATTGTGGAAAATTAATGGGGCAGGATAGAAGAAATAAATCTTACTTACGTGGTGGTCAGGATATGGGATAAGCGCCGGCTGGTATTACCTTCAAACTACTTTCTTGAAAAGCCTTTTCAGAACTGGACCCGTGTTTCAGCAGATATTCTGGGTACGGTTTTTACATATACAGACTATACTATTCCCTTTGATCCACTTCGTAAGGAGCTTATCCGTTTGCTTGAAAGCAATCCGTTGTGGGATAAGAAAGTGAACGTGTTGGAAGTTGCCGATGCCAGGGAGCAAACACTGGAAATAAGGGCTCTTATGAGTGCTGAAACATCGTCGCATGCATGGGATTTGAGGGTTTTTATAAGGGAAAAGCTTATTGAATTTATTCAGAGGGAGTATCCCGAATGTTTGCCACGTAAAAGAGTGGTGCTCAATAAAGCCTTACAAACCGGAAATGAATAACTTGTTTTTGGGATGTCATTTCTTTTGACCCGATCACAAGGATATGTTTTCAGATTTTATTATCCTGCCCAGCTTTCCCTGTCGAGGCTGCGATAATGGATGGCTTCGGCGAGATGTTCGGGCTTTATATCGGTGCTGTTGTCAAGATCCGCTATAGTTCTTGAAACTTTAAGAATTCTGTCGTAGGCTCTTGCCGACAGGTCAAGTTTTTCCATAGCTGTTTTGAGAAGCAGGCTTCCGGCTTTATCGATACGGCATACCTCGCGTAGCATTTTGGTGGTTATCTGCGAATTGCAATATATCGATTTTTTGTCTTTATAACGTTCTTCCTGTATTTGTCTTGCTTTAATGACCCGTTTGCGTATCAATTCGCTTGATTCTGAAGCTTTAACTTGCGAGAGTTCCTTGAAGGGTACAGGTGTTACTTCAATATGAATATCGATCCGGTCGAGCAGCGGACCAGATACCTTGTTAAGATATTTTTGTACCATTCCCGGAGCGCAAACACAGTCTTTTTCAGGGTGATTGTAGTAACCACAGGGGCAAGGGTTCATTGATGCTACAAGCATAAATCCTGCAGGATATTCGACGGTGAATTTTGCCCTTGAAACTGTGACTATACGATCTTCGAGCGGTTGTCTTAGCACTTCAAGGACTGTTCTTTTAAATTCGGGCAGTTCGTCGAGAAACAGAACGCCGTTATGCGCCAGCGATATTTCACCCGGTTGGGGGAATGAGCCACCGCCGACCAGGGCTACATCACTGATGGTGTGATGTGGTGCCCTGAAAGGTCTTACAGGTAAAAGGGAATCTTTTTCATCAAGGTTGCCGGCAACACTGTGTATCTTGGTTGTTTCCAGGGCTTCCTGCAATGTGGGCGGAGGCAGTATGCTTGGTAAACGCTTCGCCAACATCGTCTTACCCGAACCCGGAGGACCTATCATGATAATATTATGACCCCCGGCAGCGGATATCTCAAAAGCACGCTTTATATTCTCCTGACCCTTTACCTCTGAAAAATCAACATCGTAATCATTTAAACGCGACATGAATTCTTCGCGTGTATTTATCTTAAGCGGATTAAGTTGAGTTTTTCCGTTGAAGAAATCAATAACGTCGTTGATAGTGTCAACACCATAAACATCAAGTTTGTTTACAACTGCTGCTTCGCGTGCATTGGAAGCGGGAAGAATAAAACCTTCAAAATTTTCTTTTAATGCTTCGATCGCAATGGGCAATGCACCCTTTACGGGCTTAAGGCTGCCGTCAAGAGATAATTCGCCCATTATTATATAATTGTTGATTTTGTCTGACCGGATCTGGTTGCTGGCAGCCAAAATGCCTATGGCAATAGTTAAATCGTAAGCCGAACCTTCCTTACGGATGTTGGCAGGCGCCATGTTTACAATGATTTTCTTGCCCGGTATACGGTAATTATTGTTTTTTAAAGCCGAACTGATCCTGTGATGACTCTCTTTTACGGCATTGTCAGGTAAACCAACCATGTGAAAACTGACCCCCCGGGAAATATCAACCTCAACAGTTATCATTGTTGCCTTGATACCCTGCACTGCGCTCCCGTATGTTTTTACCAGCATAAGGTTGATGGATTTTAATTGAGTTGTTCAAAAATATAAAAAAACCTTTGAATACAGTCTTAATTTATTTGAAAAATAAATCTTTTTAAATAACAAATAGCAAATAACAAATAAATTCCAAATTTCAAATCCCAAATACCAAACAAATTTCAAATCTTTGAAGGGAGAAGCGGGTTCACGAACACCAATAAAATAAAACACAGTGCGAGTAAATCCCAAAAAGGCAGTCGGCAGTAAAACAGTCAAACCGGTTACCGAATACCGAATGACCAATGACCAATAAAGTTTACAGAAACGTCATGTTGTTTTTCACGGTAATTTTTTCACAATAATGACATTTAAGCCTCAGATCTTCTTTATCAACAACGGTAAATTTTTGTATTATCTGCTCGTGGTTGGTAATACAATTCGGGTTAAAACATTTTACAATACCTGTGATTTCATTGGGAATTTCAACGATCGTTTTTCGCGCTACCCGGAAATCTTTTATTTCAATCATAGAAGCATGTGGGGCTACCAGTGCAATCCGGTTTACTTCTTCGGGTTTGAAAAATTTGTTACTTACTTTAACTATTCCTTTGCTTCCGTACTTTTTACTTTCAAGGTTGGTGCCAAACAGTATCATGTTTTCAAACTTGTCGAGCTTTAATATTTTAATTACCTGAAATACTGCATTGGCGGGGATATGATCTATTACAGTTCCGTTTTCGATGGCAGAAACTTTTAATTCTTTGATTTTTTTACTCATCGGTTTGTTTTTTTATTTTACTTAATCATAATATTATTTAAGTCCGAGAATGAGTGAGATCAGGGCTTGTCTTACATATACACCATTCAGGGCTTGTTCGAAGTAATATGCTTTAGAGCTTTTGTCAACGCCGATTTCTATTTCATTAACTCTTGGCAGGGGATGCAAAACCTTCAGGTTTTCTTTTGTTTGTTCTATCATATCGTGTTTCAGCACGTAGAAGTTTTTGATTCTTTCATATTCCAGCGGGTCTGAGAATCTTTCTTTCTGAATGCGTGTCATGTACAACACATCAACTTCGGGTATAACCTCTTCGAGTTCAACGTATTGGTGATATTCGAGGTTTTTCTCTTTAACATACATTTTTACGGAGCTTGGCAGCTTTAGCTCTACCGGTGATACCAGGTGAAAAGTGGTATTATAGTTGCACAGGGCGATCACCAGCGAATGCACTGTACGTCCGTATTTCAGGTCTCCCACAAAGGCAACATTGAGGTTGTCAAGCTTATTTTGTGTTTTCCTGATAGAATACAAGTCCAGCAGAGTTTGCGTCGGATGCTGGTTGGAGCCGTCACCCGCATTGATAATAGGTACCGGCGATATTTCCGAAGCAAACCTGGCACTTCCTTCCATTGGGTTACGCATAATTATAAGGTCGGAATAGTTGGCAACAGTGAGTATGGTATCACGCAGCGATTCACCTTTTTGTACACTCGTATTCGTTGCTTCAGAAAACCCTACTATCTTTCCTCCCAACCGGTTGATAGCGCTCTCAAAACTTAGCCGTGTACGTGTTGACGGCTCAAAAAACAAACTGGCAATAACATGACCTTTCAGTATGTTTTGAACGGGTGTTTTTTCGAACTCCCCGGCTACCTGTAATATTTTTAACTGTTCTTCTTTAGAGTAGTCGTTGATGCTGATCAGGCTTTTGTTTTTCATGTTTATTGTTTCGATAAAAAAGTTATAAATTATTCATTTAAAGCAAAAAAAAAACGGCTGACAGAGCCGTTTTTTTTAACAATTATAAACATTCATGGTCATTTTCAACAAGGTTTATTTTTTTCAGAAAACAACATATCACATCACAAAGATTTGGTTTTCCGAAATCTTCCAGTTCATAGTTAATTTTTACCGTCGGTTTTTCAATGTTTATTATTCTGTTAAGGTCAATTGGAGTTGCTATTACGACCAAGTCGCACGGTGTTTTTTCGATAGTTGCTTCCAGGTCTTTCATTTGTTGTTTGCTGTATCCCATAGACGGCAGGACGGGGCCTATATTTGGATATTGGCGGTAAGTATCTTTTATTTTGCCTACCGAATAGGGCCTGGGATCGACCAATTCGGCTGCTCCGTACTTTTGGGCTGTTATGCTGCCATAACTGCGCATCACATCGCCGTGTGTGACTGTTGGACCTTCTTCAATAACGAGAACTTTTTTATCCCTTATAAGTCCGGGTTTATCAACGAAAGTAGGTGAACATGCATCTATTACGGTTGCTGCGGGATTTATTTTTGCAACATTATTTCTGACGGTCAGAAGATCGTTCAGATCGGAGCTCTCAATTTTGTTTATAATTACTGCGTCGGCAATGCGAAGCGTTGTCCCGCCCGGATAATACCCGAGCTCATGACCTGCACGTTGCGGATCAGCCAGGGTGATCATAAGGTCAGGCTTGAAAAACGGGGTGTCATTATTGCCGCCATCCCATAAAATAATGTCGCAATCTTCTTTTTCGGCTTTCCGTAAAATTGCCTCGTAATCAATACCTGCATAAACTATTGTGTTTCGTTTAATATGAGGTTCATATTCTTCCATCTCCTCTATGGTGCATTCATGCTTTTTCAGATCATCGATAGTGGCAAAGCGCTGAACAGCCTGTTTAACCAGGTTGCCATATGGCATGGGGTGGCGGATTGCAATAACCTTGACGCCATGCTGTTTTAAAATATCAATGATCTTCCTGGATGTTTCACTCTTTCCTCCCCCGGTCCTAACTGCCCCGACGCCAATTACAGGCTTTGATGATTTAAGCATGGTGGCTTTCAAGCCTAAAAGCCTGAAATCGGCACCGGCCGCATTTACAATTGAAGCAAGATTCATCACCGTGTTGTAGGATACATCACTGTAAGAAAATACACATTCATCAATATCATGCTTATTTATCAGATCAGTAAGCTCATCTTCAGAATGAACCGGAATTCCATCAGGGTAGAGATCTCCGGCAAGCTCTGCCGGATATTTGCGTCCTTCAATGTCAGGGATCTGAGCCGCCGTAAAGGCTACAACATTGTACCTCTCATTGCCCCTGTAATAAGTGTTGAAATTATGAAAATCACGCCCCGCGGCTCCAATAATGATTACTTTCTTTTGTTTTTTATGCATATAATATCTGTTTTGGATTATATGTTATTTTGATAAATTTTTACTTTATTAAAATCTGAACAAAAATAAACCTTTAACTTAAAAAATCTATTTTTTTTGTTATTAAACAGGTAAAATATTTTTTTGATTGCGGTACAAAGCGCCGGTGATCGTTGATCGAAAGTGAAAACCGAAAAATCAACAGGTTGTTTTGGATTTTGTCTATACCCAAATTGATACTACAATACTCTATCCGCTACGAGGAATTCGACGTAGGCGATAAAGTATTGTAGTAATAAATATCGCTCCCTGTGCGGTTTATACCTCGTAGAGGTTTGACATATAATTCAAAATAAGCGAAAATCGCTCAATTTAGGTTATAATATGAATTTTAAAAAAAAGATTAATGAAAAATTGTTGAATGTTCGATGTTTGATTTTGGAGTTAGTAATAAATGTTTTCCCCGAAAAATAATGTTTTTAAGTTTTTTTATATAAGATTGAGTCCACTCTAAAAAGTATTTTTCCCGCAGATTCACCCCGTTGGATAAATTTATAAAAAACGGGAATTTATAAAAAGCAAATATCCAACAGGGTAAATCGCAGATTTT
>PWJZ01000064.1 GCA_003559855.1 Bacteroidales bacterium | reverse complement strand
GGTAACTGATATAAAAAGGCCTGCCTTGCTGGTTATCGTGTCGCCACCTCCAAGGTCAAGTTCATATTTTTCGCATGCAAGCTCTATTCCTCTGTAAATTTCACGGAGTGATTCAAGTGAGTAACGGCTTGAGACACCAATGCCCGTAAAAATATGAGTCGCAACACCGTTCATGGCATATATATCGGACAGGTTGGCCGTAACAACTTTATAGCCCAGATGCTTTAAAGGTGCGTAAGTTATATCAAAATGAACACCCTCCGAAAAAATATCTTTGGTAATGATGGTATATGGATCGCCGGTGTCAATTATTGCAGCATCATCGCCCACACCCATTACAGTCCTTTTGTTTTTGTTTTTGAAATTGCGCGTTAAACGATCTATTAAACCAAATTCACCGAGTTCGGAAATATCAGTTAATGCTTTTTTGTTTTTTGTCATAGGCTGTTTGTTATTATTCCTTGGATTGTGCAGATCCGTTATTCGTTGTTATTCATTAATTTTTTCTGAACAGTGATGGCTTCCTTATGAATCAGGTTTAACAGCTCACTTAAAAATTCTTTGTCCAGACCAAGTTTAAGACCGGTTTCCTTCCTGTTGTGGATAATGTTGTTCCATCTTTTAATCTGTAATATAGTTATTTTATTGTCTTTTTTCAGATAACCGATATTTTTCACCACATTCATCCTTTCTGCCAGTGCTTCAAGGATTTTATAGTCTGCCACATCTATTTTTTTTCTTAGTTCTTCAAGTGTATCTGTTGTTTCTTTTATGAAGCTTTCGGCTTTCCTGATCTGCAGTTTTGCTATAATTTTTTTCAGTTTCGTGGGTGTAATTTGCTGGTTTTTATCGCTGAGTGCTTTTTCGGGGTTGATATGGCTTTCTATCATCAGCCCGTCCATATTGAGGTCGAGTGCGTATTGTGCTACTTTTTCGATCATTGCGCGGTTTCCGCATATATGGCTTGGGTCGCATATCACGGGTAATTTCGGGAACAGTCGTTTTAGTTCGATTGGTATTTCCCACAACGGAGTATTTCTGTACTGGTTTTTCCCCCAGGTATTAAATCCTCGATGAATAGCTGCAAGTTTATCTGTTCCTGCCCGGTTTATCCTTTCGAGTGCTCCTATCCATAGCTGCAGGTCGGGATTTACGGGATTTTTTATCATAACGGGTATTGATGTTCCTGTGAGGGCTTCGGCAAGTTCCTGAATTGAGAAGGGGTTGGCAACACTGCGCGCACCTATCCATATGATGTCAATATCATATTTTAAACATAATTCCACATGACCCGGGTGTGCAACTTCAACAGCCACAGGCAATCCGGTTTTTTCCTTCACTTCTTTCATCCATGATAAAGCCTTTTCACCATGCCCTTCAAAAGAATGCAGTCTTGTACGGGGCTTCCAGATACCAGCCCTGAAAGCTGAAACCAGACCGGTTTCGACAAGTGAAGAAGCAGTGCCGAGCAACTGCTCACGGCTTTCAGCACTGCATGGTCCGCTGATTAATAAAGGATTGCAAATCGAATCAAGCCAGTTGCTTATAGCTGTATTGTTAATGTGAACCATCCGAATCCTTTTAATAATCTTGTTTGTTTATTAATAAAAAAAATAGTGATAAGATTGACAATTAATAATTGCAAAGATAAAACTCATAAGAACAAAAGCCGAAAAATATCGGTATTCAAAAACATTTATTTTTATAAACCTCTTGAAGGTTGAAAAATTCAGACTCTTTCTCAACATTCAAAAAAGACTTTGTTAAAATTAAAATAAAAAAAATCCTTTAATATAAAATTATTAAATTTGCTTTTATTTAATTGAGGAAATTACAAAAGATCATAATAATAACTAAATTTGTCATAAATATATTTTTGCAATTTGGCTGTCAACGGGCTTTTTACGGCATGATTATAATAAATAAAGACATATGACAGATTTTTGATAAGTATCTTGGAAATTTGTTATAATAATATTTCAGGCTTAAAAAAACATTTCTGTTTTGTTTGATATTAAAGAAATAACAAAGCGGCTAAGCCGATTTGAAACTGAGGGTAAGAAGTTGTTCACCACTTCATCCTTTCAAACCCACAGCATTGTATTATTGCACATATTGAGTCGTATAAACAGTAATATTCCGGTCTATTTTATAAACACGGGTTTTCATTTTCCTGAAACGATACAATATAAAGATCTTATAGCTGAATTATTCGGTCTGGAGGTAAAAAATCTTTATCCTAATGTTCCTAAAAGCTTTCAAACCGATTCCAATGGTAATCTGTTGTTTACATTTGATCCGGATTATTGTTGTTATTTGAACAAGGTACAGCCTGTAGATTCTTTACTTGAAATGTATGATGTATGGGTAAATGGTGTAAGGGCTGATCAGAATATGCATCGTCGTCATCTTTCCGTTATTGAAAATACCAATCATGATACGATCCGTTATCATCCTTTATTATATTGGAAGCAAAGTGAAGTTGATGCATATATAATACATTATGATCTTCCGGTGCATCCGCTTGAAGCCCGCGGATACAATAGCATTGGTTGTGAACCCTGTACAAGACCGGCTGAGAAGCCCAATGAACGGAGTTGCCGGTGGTTTGGACTGAATAAGACCGAATGTGGGTTGAATTCGGAGTTGTTAAAGAAAAAGTAATGAGTGATGTGTGTCGGGCCAATTGTATTTAAGGGCTTTCACACATTACTTAACGGGCAATATAAACAGATACCGATTTTTTTTGATCCCGGGATGTTATTAAACAACGATAAGCGAAACTCATGAACATATTGATTACCGGTGGCGCCGGATATATCGGCAACGAGCTGGTTTTTGAGCTCATTGAAGATCAGTCAGTCGACAGGGTCATTGTATATGATAACCTCAGCCGTAAAAACTATAATCTTTTTCTTGACAAGCGTTCGGAACCTAACAAGATAAAGTTCATCAAAGGCGAATTGCTTGATTCGCGAAAGTTGCGCCAGGTGCTGGAAGGTATCGATGTGGTTTATCATCTTGCAGCCATAGTATCAACGCCGTACGCCACTGAAAATTCACATCTTTTTGAGCAAATAAATCACTGGGGCACAGCCGAGCTTGTTTATGCCCTTGAAGAAAGCAAAGTGTCGAAGGTTGTCTATCTCAGTACAACGTCGGTTTACGGTGCTTCGGAAAAAATGATAGATATCAATACGGTACCTGACCCCAAGACATTTTACGGAAGCAGTAAACTCAGGGGTGAAGAACATATGATGCGATTGTTTGACCGTATGGATACATATATTATACGTTGTGGAAACGTTTACGGATATAGCCCGAGCGTGAGATTTGATGCAGTTATAAACCGTTTTATGTTTGAAGCCAATTATATAGGTCGTATTCAGATAACCGGTAATGGAAAACAGAAAAGAGCCTTCGCCCATGTTGATAAAGTGGTCAATCTGTTGTCGAATCTGCTGAAAAATGAATTGCCGTCAGGAATATATAATTTCTCGGACCAGAATCTTTCAATTCAGTATATTGCCGAATTAATACGCGATATCTATCCCGGGCTTGAAATGATCTTTGTGAACCAACACCTGGTTATGCGCGAAATAAAAGTAAAACCCGATGAGCGTATCATGAAACATCTTACCTTAAAGCCTATAAATGTTAAAGACGAGCTGATTAACTTCAAGAACAGTTTTTCCTTTTCTTCCGATATTTATTGACCGGTAAACAGGAGCTTTTTTACTGCAGCATAAATCTCAGACTTAAACCTCCGTGTATATTGGATGTAGGAAACTGATTTGAAATAAAAGGTTCGGTAATTATCTGATCGTAGAAAAATCTCAGGTTCAAACGCGGGCTAAGCTGGTAGTCGGCAGAAAAGTTGATCGAGATACTTTGCTGACCTGCTGACGGGATATTCTGCTCTTCCACAAGTTTTCTCAATATTGTGTGATTGTTACGGATAGCAAGATTCATTCTCAGCACCAGGTCGCTTTCAATACGTTGGGTGCCGCTTGCCTGCCTGATGGTAAAAGCAAGGTTCTCAAATCTGTAACCTGTGCCGATTATTATCTCCCTGGTTGAAACATCGGTAATCTGGTTGTTTGCAAAGCTAAGTGATATATTTCTTGTATAGCGGTATTCAAAACGTGTTATCAGGTTGTTCAGCCATGTCATGTCAATATTGATAAGCGGGTTGAATTGCTCTATTAACGAAACATTTCCGATTTCGTGCTTGGGGATGAAATTTCCGGTAAATTCTTCAAAAGCGCTGGGATGACTATCGTCTTCACGATAATTGATGTTGCTTTGAAATGCGCCTATATTAAAAGTAGAACGGTAGCCGTGTGATATTGTTACGGATTTGAAATATCTTCTGACGATATCCAGCCTGGTAAGACCGTTATATGTCAGTTGCCAGTTTGGATAGGGAATTTTCAAGAAAGGGCTCAGCGGCGAATCGGATATATCCAATCCACCATATGTTGCAATGAATGAACCTATAAGCACTTCCTGTGAGTTGGGTCCATATCCTGTGGGAAATCCCGTTGTATCACAGAATGAACCGTCCCAGTTTTTGTTTTCCCGGGCAAGACGCAAAGCAATTTCAAATCTGTTGTCTTTGAAATTATTAAAGTTTTCGGATGTATGATAGCGTTTATCCACCTCATCAAAAACTGTATTTATCGAAAGGAATGATATACTGAAACTGCCGGTTTCCATATGGCTGAAAGAATCAAATTCTCCTGACTGGTCAACGAGAAAATATTCGGAATATCCTCGCGTAATGTTGCGAAGTGCAGTAAAATCGACTCTAAAATCAGGTATGGGTTCAAAAGTAGCCCTTGCTGAGATGTTTTGCATGTAATTTGTCATGTAAGGGTTATTCAGCATAGTATCGGTAACCAGCCAGCCTTCACTGGCTGCTTTGTATCTTATATCTTCCTGACTTCCGAATATGAAACCAAATCCCGGTGCGTTTTTATTCCAATTATGCCCCAGGTACTGCGGAGAATGTACGAATCCGGGTAATCTAATACCGTTGCTTTCCGAATAGGTTAGTGATGCATTTCTGAGCCCCATCATAATACGGGCGGCACCTTCGATTATAATTCTGAAATAATCAGGTGATTCATCATCATCATCCGGATCTGATTCACCGGAAGTTTGACTTCTCCCTCCCGATCTTTGCTGACCGGTTGTGCTCATCTTTTGGTTTATTTGACGTAAAAAGTCAATTTTATTGTAGAGGTTTACAAAGTTTGTATTGATGTTAAGTGTTTTGGTATTTGCATTTTCTATGGTATTGCCAAGTTCCATTGCCGATAACGGAGCCGCCTGCCAGTCATAATTTACCGTGTACCTGGCATTGGCATTTATCCAGTCAAGCAAAGGCAATCTGTTAATTGGTACGTTGTATGACAAATTAATCTTTTGGTTGAAGAGAACTGTTCTTCCGAAGCTTGTTACGCTTTCCATAACTTCATCCCGATATTGATGGTAGTCATCATCACTTCTGTCTACACGGCCCGGCGGCTCATCAATACGTGCATTATTAACAGCGGAGTATTCCAGTTCCAGATTCCTTGTCAGATCCCATCGCATATCATACAGACGATCCCAGTTAAAAGTTTTGACGTAATTGGGTTCAAGAATTATTAAACCATCACCTATATTTCGCATTAATGTTTCGCTATAACCGCGTTCGATCTCAGTGCGGAAAGATAGCATTCTCGGCATATAATAAAAATTGAAATCCCGTATTATGCTGAATGCGCTGTGACTTAAAAATCCTACATTTGACAATGGTGTTATATTTTGCGGTGATGTTGTATAATTATAACCGAGACCCGCCCGCCAATGATTAAAACGGTCATATTCTATATCTACATTTCTTGAATATATTTCGGTGTAAGCATAGCTAAGGTCGAAATTTTCAATATCCCATAGCCGCGCAGTAGCGGTTCTGTCTGTCCGGGTCTTTGATACATTCGTAAAATTAATGCTTTTATGTCTTGTTAAGTCTTGAGTCAATTTTCTTATTGAATCCCTTTCGGCCTGAGTTTCGTACGAGTCAAGATCGTCCTGCAAAAGGATGTCCGGGTTGAGCGGATTGTACTGGGGGTTACTTACTGATTCGGAAAAACTGAAATGCATAGGGATCCTTAATCCTAAGTCTTCGGGAAAAAATCTGCCCAGTTCCATGTTTGTTGAAATATCAAAGGAAGTATATTGTTCTATTTGTCTTTCATTAACCCTTTTTTCTATTGAGCCATATCCGGGAGAGCTTATCATTCCTGCCAGGGTTAGATTTCCGAGGTCGGCAAGAGCCGCGTTGATTCTGCCTGATGCAGCATAACCGCTCTGATCATCAAACTCGTATAGTCTTAGCTCATTGACCCATATTTCTGCTGATTTCGACATTCCGTCGTTATCAGGATCATTTATTGTTTTTTTGGGGTTACGAATGCCAATCATTATAACTTTTACATCACTCAGGGTGGGAGTGCCGATAATGGTAATTTTATTATCCCCGTCTCTTTTCGAATAGGGTTTATTGATAACAACACCTGAATTTGATTGACGCGAAAGGGAGTTACGTTCCAATTTCAGCTCCTGTAGTTTTTCAAGAGATATGTCGAAATCATTTTCTTCAGGCCAGACGTCACGTGGGTGATGATTTCCCCATCGTGTAACTTTCATTGGCACTTTATATTCATAATAATTACGGGTAAAATCGGTTCCAAAACGGATGAATACGGTAAGCTCGTCGTCCTGAAGATCGTCTGTTTCGCCCATTGATTCAGCATGTGCAAACATTCTTACTCTCAGGTATTGTCTCATGTCGAGGCTTGTATTTTTGTATACTGCACGTGCATCTCCGTCTTCCAGGTCACGTACTCTCATGGCGAGCGATTGCTCGTTACGTTGTTGAAGCGTTGTGGTTCCCAGATCAACTTCACGTTCTATGCCCGGAGGTAAAACGTAATTTATCGGTTGACGGTGAGCATTTTCTTCTATGTTTACGGTAAAAACTTCAAAAGATGTTTGATCATCATCAATCGGAAGATATTCGCCTGGCGATGTAAGTGATCTGTTGTAAGTTCTCCAGTCGCCTCTTATAAGTGCTAAAGTGGCAAAGCGGCAAATAATGGGCTCTTCAAATCCTTTGAAAAACATGCGCATGAACCGTATCGACTTAAAATTCTGTATGTTGTTGATAGCTTGCCTGTCGGGGTCGCGCAACGGAATTTTGAACTGATACCAGCGAATAGTTTCCGTCTGTCCGTTTTTAAGTCTTACCGTGGCTTCCCTGATATCGGTAATGTAATTTTCGCCTATCGCCATATCTTCAGGGCGTATGCTGACACGGTATTGAAAATATCTTTCCGATTCATTGAGCGTACCATCACGGTTAATATCTTCTGTATTTGGGATGTTTGTTGCAGCTGTCGGATAAGGCTCGGGCGACATTTCAGCTGTAGGGCTGTTGCCTTCCAATCCGTTATATCTTTTATACCTGTCAAGTATTGACGTTTCATTCTGGTCATGTACCGAACTTCTGTAATATTTGTAATTGTCGGCTGAAGGGTCTTCCCATGCTTCTTGATAGGCTGCACTGTTAATGCCGTGAATATCGGCAATTTCCTCAAGGAAATCGGAGAAAAAGTCTCTTTCATCCTCGGTGCTTAGCCCGTCAAGTCCCACATCCTGGTATTGCCTGGATTGCGGGTCATTGTCGAAGGCGCCTGTTACATCTTGTTGGGTAGGTACTCTTCCCCAAATAGTTGTATCTACATTAACAATTTCGTCGTCGATAGGCAATCCGTTTTCGAAGCTTTTTCTTCCATCACGCAAAACGTCTTCCGACATATCGCCAAGGTTAAAATACAGGTCACCGCCCGAATGGTCTTCATCATATACAAACGGATCCATCAACCAAAATTCTATGTATTCAATATTTGCAGCTTCGAAGTCGGTGGTATGCAATCCACGCATAACTCCTCCCCATCGTGTTTCTGGGTTTTCAAGTGATCCGTCCTGAGCCATTCCGTTGCTGTATGGCGAGGGTACGGCATCATAGTTGTATTGTCCTCTTTCACTCGGGTAGTAGGCCATGTTCAGCACCGGTATAGGTGCAGGCAGTCCCGTGGGGCTTTCTTTGTTAGGCCATATTTCGGTTTCGAGCACTTCCCTGACAAAATGGTTTGATTGCTGATCAAGGTCATTACGTATATGCGCAGGGGTTAAGTTGTCGTTACGGACAAATAAAGGATCAATGATGTACCATGCAAGCCTGGCAACATTGTACCGGAAAGCCAGACCCGTACCGGAAGCCCCTTCAGGGAACATTTCTTGTGATATTTGAGCCTGAGGCGTTGATGCTATGTGCCATGATTGTACGTTTTTCAGACAGATCAAAGATTTGCTGCCTTCAAAATCATCAATATATGCAGTTCCTTCCCGACCGATATGACGTGAATGACCCGGAATAAGATGGGCAAATTCTCCGTCGAAAGTTATTCTTGATGGCGTAGTTGAGCTGTAAAAAGGAAGCTTGTCGAGTACACGGGTTAAAAAAAGCGATTCTGTGGTATACGTCGTGTTCAATCCCCATACGGTGTTTGCAATGGGCTCGTCTCCAAAACTTACCTTCTGTGTAAGGGGTCGTTCGGTAAGCCTCATTATGGTACCTCCTATGTTAAAATCATCGCTTATTCGATGATTAACATGTGTGCCAAGCAATGTTTTCTGTTGAAGACCGAACAAGTCACTGCTTTCCAATGATATGCGTATTGGTACGCCCGAATTAAGTATACCTTCGTTGATGATTTGCACCCTTCCCAGCATATAGTCAACGGTATAGTCAACATTTTCGGTAAGTTTCACTCCGCCTGCAGTAACAATAATGGAGCCGGGTGGAATGTTCATCGCATCAAGATGGATCTCCGATCCGGCTTCGGATTTATACATCCCTTCCATAAAGAACCTGTTCTTTTCGGGAAATTGTTGTGCCTCGTGTTTGGTGGTCGTATACAGCGAATCAAATGCATATTTATCGCCTAAATCCTCATCTTCAAGCACTTTTCTTAAATAAGAACCAAAGGGTTCTACTACAGGGAAATAGACACGACCTGTTGATGCCTGTATAGTACCGCCGTGAGTGGCAGCATTGTCAATAAAATCAAAAACACCGTCGGGTATCGGGTCAAGTTGTGTGTTTAGCCTGTCAAGCCCCATAATTCTTATGAGCGGTTCGCCCTTAACAGGACCTTCATTCAAAAAACCTATCGGTACTCCCAAATCTTCGCAATCATAAAAAATATTGAACCTGAAATCCTGCCTGTTAATCTGAAAAGCACCAATGTTGTAAATGTTTTTCATCATCAGATTCCACATTGGTATATTGGTGTTTACAGATGTACTTTTAAGCATTTTTACAATTAAAGAATTGGGAGCGGATATGTCATTTGAAAATTCACCGACTTTGTATGTTTTATCCTCGCCAATTATGGTATATTCGAATGCGACAGCCAATACCTGGTCGGGGTTAAGCGTTTGATTGAGAGATATAAAACCGAGCCTGCTGTTAAAGGTATATTCGTTTGGTTTCAGTCTTCTTGCGTTTTCCACATTTTCGTAGTCAATTCCGGAGGAAAAGTTATAGGGTGGTTGTGAAAGGTAATTACCTACCTGTGATATATTCCTGATGGGGCTGTCTTTCATCTTTTCATAAAGGTCATTGGCATTATTTGATGGGGGGTATTGCGGTTGACCTGTTAATACTTCATTATGCGGGCTTGCCTCACCCAGGTCGGCGAAGGCAACAATGTTACGATTGTCTTCCGTTGCCGGACCTATGTTGGTAGCCCAAACCTCCAGGCGTATTATTTCGATGTTTGAGCTTATTATTGGCAATGTTGAAAGTGCGTCATCATAATTGTCTCTGAAAAAGTGACCCAGGAAAAAGTGCCTGTCTGCTTCATATTCATCGGCGCGTATCTTGAATTCACTGGTTTGGGCACCCCTTGAAACTTCAATTGTTTGAGTCTGGGTTTTTTGTTGTGAAAATACACTTGTAATTGTGGTATTACCAAACTTCCATTGTGTTTTGATGCCAAAAAGCCCCTGATTTCCAGTTATCAATGTTCCCGGAAGTGGCAATGTAACATCACCTGCTTCTACAACCTGCAATATTTCGTCTTCAGTTCCCTGATATTCGAGTTTAAGCTTATTTTCAAAATCAAAAGTGGCTTCCGTATTGTAATTACTGCTTATTCTTATTTTTTCACCGACCTGTGCTTCAACATTGACCTGTATTTTTTGCTGGAAATCAAAATTAGTCTGCCTTCTTCGTCTTTCGTCCAGAAAGGGGTCTTCTCTTTTGTTTGACAACACGCCGAAAATAAGCTCTGCCGATCCTGTAGGTCTGATATCTATTGTGCTGCCACCGAAGATCAGATCAAACAATTCGCTGCTGACATATATTTCGGGTATAATACCATCACGTCGTTGAAAGTCCTGCGGACGGGATCGCTCTCTCCAATAATTTTGCAGCGCTTTGTTCATATCATATTCCAGGTAATCGTCAAAGCTTATCACAACAGGGCGGCCGATTATCATATCGCCGACTTTGCGAACTTTAAGGTATTGATTTTCATCGGGGTCGTAAATTATTTCCGTAGTAATGTTGGGAGGGTCACCTAAACTTATTCCTTCGTGTGAGGGCTCTTCAAATATAAATGATGGTAATATGGGGTTTTGTTTATCCTGTCCGGCATCTGGAGGTTCATTTTCGGTTTCTTCACCGGCAGAATCCATATATGTTGTGCTTTCTTCTGAATTCTTAAGGTGATCAAAATTTTCCATACCGCATGGCAGTGCCTGCAAGAACCTTACAGAAGAAACAAAAAACAAAGTAAGCAGAATCCAAACACTTTTCGATTTATGCACCCAATACCATTTTATAAATATATACAATACAAGTTAAGGGTGTAAAATAGTATAAGCTCATGTTATTTGTTAATTTGATCAGATTGATAATTGCAGTAATCAATCAGTAAAATAAAGATTGCAAATGTCAACTTGTTATATTTAACACCCTAAAGCATTTTTAAAGCCTCTTTTACAAGGGCTTCAGCAGAAAGGTTTTGACCATTGTAAGAACCGGCGATTTTATTCAATACTTTTTCTGCTGTGTTCTTGGCAAAACCGAGCATTACTAAAGCAGATAACGCCTCATTTTTGGCGGTATTGTTCGGAGTTGCCAAAAATTCTTCTTTAGTCGGAGTTTCCTTCTTAAAACGTTCTCTAAGATCTATAACAATTCGCTGTGCTGTCTTGGCACCAATGCCTTTTATAGATTGTAAAACATCGGGGTTGTTTTCTACAATTGCTTTTTTGGTTTCAACGGGTGAATATGAAGATAACAATACTCTGGCTGTATTAGGACCAACACCCGAAACGGAAATAAGTTCCCCGAATAATTCTTTTTCATTTTCAGTGGTGAATCCATACAAAACATAAGCGTCTTCCTTTATGGTTAAATGTGTGAAAAGCTTGACATCGCCCGATTCGGGAATACGTGAATAGGTGTATAAAGATATGTTTATCATGTACCCTATTCCGTTACACTCAATGACAACGTATACCGGGTTTTTTTCGGCTATCCGACCCTCAATGTAAGCAATCATTTTATATTTTGTTTATTAGTACACTTAATGGTGAGCAAAAGTAATAAATATCATTCTTATAATTTGGGTTTATCTGAATAAATTATAGTTAAACACCTGGTTTATAATAAAATATATATTCATGTAAATAATGGTTATTAAATCAAACCCCATGTTAGTTTCATGCCTTATTATTAGCTACGTTTTCCTTATGCACGGGAAGATAGTTTATTCTCATTGCTTATGATATTGCTTCACTACGTTCATTATCTTTTGTGAATGTTAGAAAAAGAGGGTTTCAATTGTTTTTTTGTATATTCTGAAATAAAGCAGCCTTCTGCCGTTCTGTGGGTTTATCTGTTTGCGGCAGAAGGCTTATTTTTTGCATAGGATTTTGAACTTTCAGGATTATTTAAAGATCAGCTTTTTGCTTTTTTAATTGCATTTTGCAATGCGTCATTTATCAGGCTATCCGGGGGTTGTTCAATTAATCCTTTTTCAAACAGGCATTTAGTTGATTCGCGTGCATTTTTGATATCTGCAGCAGCCCAGTCATATGCTTGTTGCCATGTCAATTCTTTTCTTGCCACACCATCTTCGATGGCTTGCATTGCGACATCGGCTGCTTCAAAGGGAAATACTTCTGATTCATCCATTGTGGCTATAATATTTTCAATATCAATACCTCTTTTTTCAGAAAATCGTGCTACTGATTCTGCTGCTGCAATAGCCATGTTGTCGGTGATCTTGCTTGCCCTAACCATAAGAGCTCCTTTAAGGATGCCGGGGAATCCGAGGGAGTTGTTCACCTGATTTGGGAAATCTCCCCGTCCTGTAGCAACGATATAAGCGCCGGCTTCTTTGGCAGCATAAGGATATATTTCGGGAACCGGGTTTGCACAAACAAAGACTATTGATTTATCCGCCATGGCTTCTATCCATGATGGTTTTACGACATCCGGCCCGGGTTTAGACATGGATATAAGCACATCGGCACCTTTCATGGCTTCTTCCATAGTATCAATTTTATCAGGATTAGTGACCTGGCAAAGTTCCCATTTACGATAAAATCTTTTATCGTTTTCAATATCGCTACGACCTTTGTGCAATGACCCTTTTGAGTCGAACATTATTGCCTTTGCAGGGTCGGCGCCATAAGAGTTTATGATACGTGCGATGGTTGCATTTGATGCGCCCGCACCATAATAAACAATTTTTACATCTTCAATTTTCTTGTCAACCAGCTTAAGTGCATTGATAAGCCCTGCAAGAGTTACACATGCTGTACCCTGGGCATCATCATGCCATACCGGTATTTGACATTCTTCCCTGAGAACATCCAGCACCTTATAACAGTTGGGTTGCGATATATCTTCAAGGTTAATGGCTCCAAAACTATATTGCGACATTTTCACGAAGTTGATGATCTTGTCGGGATCATTTTCACCTTTTTCATTACGGCTGTCAACACAAACAGCTATACCATCAACACCTCCGAGGTATTTCATGAGAAAAGCCTTACCTTCCATAACACCCATTCCGCCGGGCGGAGTACAGTCGCCGTCGCCCAATACGCGCGTTGAATCGCTGACTACGGCAACCAGGTTGCCGCGGTTTGTCAGTTCGAAGGATGTATCGTTATTGTCTCTTATTGTTGTAGAAATATTCGAAACTCCCGGAGTATACCAGGCATTAAACCAGTTGAAACCCAATACAGGTGCTTTTGGCAGGGTTTGCATTTTGCCGTTATAAAACCTGTGGGCGTTCAATGCCATTTCTTTGTAAAACAATGTTTTTGCTTTAGCTTTTTGTTGCTGGGTTAATTCGTCGGGCAACAAAGAATCCAGATTTTCCAGTGAAAGAATATTTTTTTTCATTTGATAAAGTTTTTATATTATTAGTAATTATATTTAATTGGTTTCAATAATTTCAAACAGCTCATCAAGTTTTGGTGTAAGAATGATCTCGGTGCGTCTGTTTTTTCTTCTGGCTTCGGGTGTTTTGGCAGGGTCAACCGGCATATATTCGCTTCTGCCTGCAGCCGTGAGCCTGGCGGGGTCTATGTTGCCCTGTTGCAACAATATCTTCACTATTGAAGTGGCTCGCATAACGCTTAGATCCCAGTTATCCTGTAAGTCGCCCGAAGGAATAAGAGGAACATCATCGGTATGACCCTCAACCATGATATTAATATCAGGATTGCGTTCTAAAACTTTTGCCAGTTCTTTTAAAGCTCTTATACCGTCCGGGTCAACATCGTACTTGCCGGATTCAAAGAGTAATCTTTCTTCCAGTGATACGTAAACTTTGCCTTTACGTATGTCAATCGAAAGCCCTTTGCCTTCAAAACCGAGCAAGGCATCGGAAACCCTTTTCCGTAATGCATTTACCATTGAATCTTGTCTGTTAAGTATAGACTCAAGTTCGGTCAGACGGGCATCTTTAAGTTTCATTTCCTGAATTGAAGCCTGCAGCTTTCGGTTAAGAGCTTCCAGATTGCGCTCTTTTTCTTCCAGCTCACGGGCAATTTTTTGAAGCTCATCCTCACGCCTTTGAAGATCCTTTTGGGCCTCCTGTAAACGCTTAAGTACCCGTTGAGTCTCGCTGCGCTCACCCTCCAATAATTGCTCGTTCTTGTCCCAAAGAATTTGGTAAGTTTGATGCAACTGATCGTAGTTGCGACGTAAACTTCTGTATTTTTCACCTAAAGATGCAGTGTCCCGTATTAGAGATTCGATTTTCTTTTCATTGATTTCATTTTGGCTTAACAACTCGGTGTTTTTGGTATGAAGCTTCTCATTTTCGGTGCTTAACCTTTTATTATCTTCTTCACACTGCTCGCGGCGAAGCTTAAGCTCTTCATATTTTTTTGCCGGAACACACGAATAAACAATTGCACAAAGGATAAAAAAAATTATTACCGGAGTTTTACTAGGCTTGTTCATTGGGCTATTGTTTTATGATTATATTATTTTATTACGTTGTAAGTTTTGTACAAAAATAATTATTTACTTAAACCTTTATTAATTTATTACGATTTTTGGTTAATTCTTTTTTTAAGGTGCTATTTTTATCTTTGTTTACAAAATTAATTTAAAAATTTAATCAATGCATAGCAACTCCAAATCAAATTAATTGAACTTGACATGCCGGAAATTCACAACAATATCACATTTTGCTTCTGAGTTGCCGGAATTGAATTTTGTTTCGATATGAAAGTGAACTTTAAAAATTCTGTTTCACAAGGAGTAACAACATTACTATTGTAAATATGATACATGTTTGTGAAATCCAGGGTTCGACCAAACGCAAGATGATTCTTGTAAATGATGTTGAAGTAAACATATCATTTTATTTTAAACCATCTAAATTGCTTTTGTCAGTTCGGATTTATTACCAGATCAGAGCCCAACTCGACTTCAAAATTTTTATCTATTATCACATTATCAGCATTAATAATAAGCTTTGCGCCATCTTGTACCGTAACGTTATCTTCTATTACCGCTTTATCAGAATTAATGGTAAGTGTTGCACTGCTCACTACAACATTTCGTAAAACAGTATGACAATAATTAACAGTTTTGTCAGATTGAACTATCTGGTTTTCAAAATATTTTGGCTGGCACAAAACATAATCTAAAGCATAATATGCATTTAGACGACCTGAGCCCAATTTCCCTTCATAGCCGGGATTAAGGTGGTCAATACATTCGGCGCTATTGACCAATATATTCCAGACATCAGTGTTGCTCAAGGTAATTCCGTTCCTGTGTGCAAAAGATATTACAAGGGCTGCTACACCGGATACATGTGGGGCAGACATGGATGTGCCACTACCATAAGCATAAGAATTGTCCTGATGACGATATGATTTTTGATGTTCAATAGGATAGGATAGATTAGAATTAGGTGAATATATATTATCCCAGGGTAACGTAGGTAGTCCAGGATCTATCTCCTCCGGGGGATCATCATCTACATAAGTTGATGATATTGTGCTAAATACGTCTTTACCCGGTGCAGAGATATCAATCCAATAACCATAGTTGGAAAACGACGCTTTTTGGTCTTTATTATTGGTAGCGGCAACTGCCATTGCTCCCTCGTAATAGGCAGGATACCAGTCGCCGTTGTCATCAGCATTGCCGGCGGCAAAAATGGTAATTCCACCGGTAAGCACTTCACCACCACCATTTTCATTGAAATAATCAATGGCATAAAGAACAGGTTGTTCATAAACGCCAGATTGAATATAACCCCAACTGTTTTGTGAAATTGCGGCGCCATTATCGGCTGCCCAAACCGGTGCCACGTCTGCTCCTTCATAAATCGTACCCATAGAAGTTTCGACAAATATCTGACAAGACATTAACCCTGCTCCGTTATTATTACCAGATCCCCCTGCCGCTCCCGCAACCCCTATCTCATTGTTACTCACTGCTGCTACTGTTCCAGCAACATGTGTGCCATGCGCATGTCTTTTAATACCATACCCTTCTACAAAACTCATGTGTGGTCCTGAAATATT
>PWJZ01000050.1 GCA_003559855.1 Bacteroidales bacterium | reverse complement strand
TGCAAATTTTTAGTTATTCTTAATCGATTTGTCATTCTACTGTCCTTGTAAACAATGCATAGGATATAATTTTATCTAATGGTGTTAATTAGAAACAAACGGCTAATGACAAATTTGGGTTTATATAATTCAATTTAGAATTTTAGGTAAAAATAATAGCTTATGGACAAATTAAAAATATCAGGAAGTGAAAAACTTACAGATGTAATGGCTATCGGCAAGCCCAGTATAGATATTAAAAAAGGTCGCTATACTCTTACAATTATTAAGCCATTTGCCGTAAAAAACGGTTATGTAGGTCCTATACTTGCCCGGATCAATGAAGCAGGGTTCAGGATAGTTGCAATGAAATATGTGCAATTAACGCTTGAACAGGCACGTGCATTTTATGAAGTTCATAAGGAAAAAGCCTTTTACAACAGACTGTGTAAATTTATGTCGTCAGGACCAATAGTTGTTGCTATTCTTGAAAAAGAAAATGCCGTAACTTCATTTCGCAAATTGATTGGTTCGACCAATCCTGTAAAGGCAAATAAAAATACTATCAGAAAGCTTTTTGGTACCAATATTGAAGCAAATGCGGTTCATGGTTCCGATTATGACGAAAACGCTGAAAAAGAAGCAAATTTTTTCTTCTCAAAGTTAGAAAGGTTCTAAATTAATATTTGCTTTATGTAAGCCATTTGATCTGTATTGATCAATAACGATAAACTCCAGCGGATCCCTAATTCTAAAAATGCTCCGGGTTTATATCCTTTTTTTTTTTTATTTTTGTTATGAATGGCAGCTAAACTCACATTCATATGAATAATACGAGTCGCCGTGAATTTATAAAGAAAGCTTTTGCAGGAAGCGTTGTTGCATTTTCAGGAGGGTATTTGTTATACCGGTTCAATAAAATTTTGTTTCCGGGTTTTACTACTTTGACTTCTGCTTCTTTAGCCAGTCATGCAGCTGAATTCCGGCGTGGCAGAGAAGCTATGTTTTACCGGAAGCTTAAAAACAATATGGTTCAATGCCAGCTCTGCCCTCACGGTTGCACAGTAAGTACGGGGAATAGCGGATTTTGCCGGGTAAGGAAAAATATCGGGGGAACATTATACAGCATGGTATACGGTACGCCCTGCACATTCGATATAGGACCAATTGAAAAAGCACCACTATATCATTTTATACCGGGCCATGAAAGACTCTGCGTGGCAACCGTAGGTTGCAACCTTAGATGCAAATACTGCCATAACTGGCATATCTCCCAAAAAAACCCCGGCGAAGTAAGGGAATTCAATGTGTCTGCCAAACAAATGGTCAATGAAGCTTTCAGGCAAGGTGTTAAGTCCATTTCCTTTACATATACCGAACCTACCGTATTTTATGAATATATGTACGACATAAGCAGGCTGGCCAGAAAAAACGGACTTAAAGTAAGTATCGTATCCAACGGCTATATTAACCCCCAACCGCTTCGAAAGCTCCTGGCTAACCTAAACGCAGTAAAAATAGACCTGAAAGCTTTCAGCGACAGCTTTTACAGGGATGTCTCCTCCGCAAGGCTCGAACCGGTCATGAAAACACTCAAAATATTAAAAGAAGAAAATAAGTTTTTTGAAATTGTTAATCTTGTTGTTCCCACACTCAACGACAATCCCGGTGAAATAAGAAAAATGTGTTTATGGATAAAAAAAACACTGGGAGAAAACGTACCTGTTCATTTCAGCAGGTTCGTACCTACCTATAAATTAAGTAACCTGCCATCAACTCCCTTAAGAACCATGGAAACAGCAATAAATATTGCACACGAATCGGGATTAAAATATGTTTATATTGGAAACGTTCCCGGTCATAAAAACAACTCTACTTATTGCCCCCAATGCGGACAGAAGCTGATATACCGCGTTCATTTTTCAGTGTTAAGCAATAAGGTGGAGAATGGACTGTGTAATTCCTGCGGATACCAAATTCACGGAATCTGGGAGGAAACCTGACTATTGGTTTTGATATAATGTGAACCCTGATTATATATATAGTAAACTGTATAAATATGAACAAGACCAGCCGTCGTGATTTTATAAAGAAAGCAATGTCCGGAACTGCCGTTGTATTTTCTTTAGGGTGTTTATCAGGATCTCTGTTGTTTAAAAACAACCGGTCATTGTTGTCGGGGCTTACAAATTCTTTTTCAGTTTCTTTTCTTAACATTTCCGAATCATCAAAAACAGATGAAAAGGAAGCAATGTACTATACGAGTCTTGACAGAAGGCGCGTCGTCTGTAATCTGTGCTACCGCAGATGTATCATATCTGAAGGCCGAAGGGGCTTTTGCCGTGTCAGGGAAAACAAAAACGGAGTACTTTACAGCCTGGTATATGGCCGGCCTGCAGGTTTGCAGATAGACCCCATAGAGATGGAGCCTATGTATCATATGCATCCGGGACATCAAAATCTTTGCGTTTACACCGCATCCTGCAACTTCAGGTGCAAACACTGCCATAACTGGCATATTTCACAAAGAGGCCCGGAAGAAATAACTCCACAGAACATTACTCCATACGAAGTCGTGAAAACTGCCAAAAGGCAGGGCTGTAAATCTATCTCGCACAGTATTAACGAGCCGGCTGTGTTTTTCGAATATATGTTCGATATCGTAAAGCTGGCCAAAAAAGAAGGGTTGCTCACCCTTTTTCATACAAACGGATATCTGAACCCCCAACCACTGAGAGATATTCTTAAGCATATCGACGGAGTTACTGTCGACCTTAAAGCTTTCAATGACCAATTCTACAGGGAAATTTCATCAGCCAGACTCCATCCGGTACTGAATACCCTTAAGATCATTATGGAAGAAAACGTGCACATGGAAATAGTAAACCTGGTAATACCAACTTTAAACGACGACACCGAAGATCTGAAAAACATGTGTGAATGGATAAGTAAAAAATTAGGAGACGGAATACCTTTGCATTTCAACAGGTTTACTCCTACCTACAAAATGACAAACCTGCCTTCAACACCCGCCAGGACATTGGAGAAAGCCGCAGGTATAGCACGAGAATCAGGATTAAAGTATGTCTATATAGGCAACGTGCCCGGTCATAATTTCTACTCAACTTATTGTCCTAAGTGTGGAAAACGGCTTATTCATCGTA
Source organism: Bacteroidales bacterium (assembly GCA_003559855.1). Taxonomy (GTDB): domain Bacteria; phylum Bacteroidota; class Bacteroidia; order Bacteroidales; family UBA7960; genus PUKZ01. Next base: position 13,078 of record PWJZ01000050.1, on the reverse strand, counting down.
CTCATTACTCAGTACTGAGCAATGAACTGAAAAACGGAAGTTGCAGATCGTGCGGCTATGAAGTAAGTGGAATCTGGTAAAGATAATAAATGGCTGCTTAAAATTACCCCTGGTGCGGGAAGTATATGGCTTCACAGAATAGATATCTTTATTTATTGAATTATTAAAGACCTTATTAACTTTGCCAACAATAAATTCAGCATATAGCCTTTATTTATTAATAGTAAGACTATAATTAAAATAAAAATTTGATCACCATGAATAATATAAGTCGCCGTAATTTCATAAAAAAAATATTTCTGGTAATAGCAGCCACTCTATCAATGAGTTATTTATTATTCAGGAGCAGGGAAAGCTTCCGGTCTTTATTTTCATCTTCTTCTTTATCTGCATCTTTGTCTGCGTCGGGCAACGCTAAGAAAAAGGGGTTTCCGCAAGGAACGGAAGCCATGTATTACACACTAATGGAGAGAAATCGTATTCGCTGCGAGCTTTGTTACCGCAACTGTACTATTACCAGCGGCAGGCGGGGTTTTTGCAGGAACAGGGAAAACCGCGGGGGTAAACTTTATAATGTTGTATACGGAAAACCCTCGGCTGTACAAATCGACCCGATAGAAAAAGAACCTCAGCATCACATGCTGCCGGGAACCAAGATGATCTGTATCGGAACAGCAGGATGCAACTTTCGCTGCCGGCACTGCCATAACTGGCATCTTTCACAACGTTCTATAGAAGAAATTGGACGCTATGATAATTATACACCTCATGACATTGTAAGAAGTGCATTAAATCGAAATATACCGACCATCTCCTTTACTTACAACGAACCAACCGTTTTTTATGAGTATTGCCTTGATATCGCCAAACAAGCCAAAAAAGAGGGTTTAAATATATTATGGCATTCAAATGGATATATTAAGCCTGCACCGCTTGAAGAATTTCTGCAATATACGGATGCTGTTACAGTTGATTTGAAAGGATTTTCCAAAAAAGCTTACGATAATTCGGATGCCGAACTCGAACCGGTGCTTGAATCATTGAAAATTATCAAAAATTCCGGTATATGGCTTGAAATAGTGAACCTTGTAATACCTACTATTAATGATTCTATGCAGGAAATAAGCGAAATGTGCAAATGGATAAAAGATAACCTTTCGCAAGAAGTGCCGCTGCACCTTTCCAGGTTTTTTCCCAGTTACAAACTGACCCACCTGTCTCCTACACCGATCAATACTTTGGAAAGAGCATATAATATAGCACAGAATGCCGGTTTGCATTATATTACGCTGGGCAATGTGCCCGGTCATGAATATAATTCAACCTTTTGTCCGAAATGTAATACAATTCTCATACGGCGCATTCATTTCAACGTCACGAAAAATAATATCGTAAACGGAAGTTGCGGTTCCTGCGGGAATAATATACCCGGTATATGGCAATGACGTTTGATACACATGAAAAAAAATATGAACCGGCAATTAAAAAAAACAAAGGCATGATTGAAAACAATAATCATTAACGGATAACCGGTAACGAGTGTTGCTTGCCATTACTCTTATCAGTTATTCGTTACGCTTTGCAATGCAATTATGACAAACGGCTCTAATTAAAACTAATATTATTATAAAACCAAGACTTTAAACACATTTTATTCGGATGAGAAAAAAGCTGATATGGGCAGCTATTCTGATGGGTTTCAGCGGGCTGGTAGCACAGATCGTTCTCCTGAGAGAGCTGATGGTCGCTTTTCACGGCAATGAACTTTCGATCGGAGTGATACTGGCTAACTGGCTGCTACTCGAATCTGCAGGTGCTTATTTTCTTGGCAGGGTTATCTCACAAACAAAGAGAAAACTAGGATGGTTCATACTTGTAACTGTCCTTTTTACAGTGTTTTTTGTAGCAGCAATTTATGCTGTCAGGGTTTTCAAGGAATTCATGACTGTTATACCGGGCGAAGGGTTGGGAATAATGCCAATGTTTTATATATCCTTTTTAATCCTTTTGCCGGTGAGCTTGCTGCATGGAGCATTGTTTACCTCCGGTTGCAATCTTTACTTTCTTTACTCATCGTTTACCAAACCAATTCAAAACTTAAACGATAATCTCAGCGCCTTCAGTATTGCCAGGGTCTATATTTATGAAACCATCGGAACTATTATCGGAGGCCTGGTATTAACCTATCTTTTTATCCCCTGGCTGCATTCCATTGAAATAGCATTGGTTTTGGCATTGTTTAACCTTGTTGTCTGCATTTTTCTGATAAAACCTTTCTGGCAATCACATATCCCTATAAAAACAAGAGCTGCAAGCATTATGCTGATCATTCTTACAATAGCCACGCTTGGTCTTTTGTTTAGTCCGGGCGCAGATAAAATACATTTTTTTTCAGTTGAACAACAATGGAAGAATCATCATCTTGTTCATTACCAAAATTCGCAATACGGCAATATTGTGGTTACTGAAAGGGAGGAGGAATACACTTTTTTCTCAGACGGATTGCCCGTAATTACAGCGCCTAATCCAGACATGGTTTACGTTGAGGAATTCGTTCATTTTGCAATGTTATCTCATCCTTCCCCACACAAGATCCTTATTCTGAGCGGAGGTGCCGGCGGCGTGATAGATGAGATACTGAAGCACGATGTTTACAGAATTGATTATGCCGAAGTTGATCCGCTACTGCCAGAAGTGCTCAAAGAGTATCCTACACCCCTTACCAAAAAAGAACTCCGCGATACACGAGTAAATATAAAGTATCTTGATGGCAGATTCTTTTTGAAAAGGACCCCCCGTAAATATGACATCATATTGAGCGGATTTACCGACCCTTCAACTTTGCAGTCAAACAGGTTCTTTACACATGAGTTTTTCTCCCTGGTAAAAAACAGACTTAACCCCGGCGGTATCTTGATCCTGGGAATGCCGGGTTCTCTTACCTATCTGAGCCCCGAACTGGCAGATCTTAATGCAATGGTGTTAAATACCCTTGAAAATGTCTTCCCCTATTTAAAAATAATACCGGGTGACGGTAAAAACTATTATTTGGCTTCACGGTCATCTGAAGTTGAACATACAGGGTATGTTGAAATGATTGAAAGAATCGAAGACCGCAAACTTGATCTTAGCCTTATCACACCGGGGTACCTGGAGTACAGGCTGCATCCGAGGTGGCTTGATTGGTTTACGGAAAATATGGAAGGAAGTGTCAGCAAAATCAACCGCGACTTCAAGCCACTAGGGGTTTTTTACAGCCTGGTTTTATGGAATGAGAAATTTTCTCCCTCTTTTAACAAGCTATTCAAGCATTTTGAAAAAATAAACCTCTACCTGATGGCGGGTATATTTCTGTTACTCTTTCTGCTGTTTTTGCCAGTCTTTTTACGTATCAAAAACTCAATGAAACCGGTGCTTTCTCTGTGTATCTTTTCCACAGGCTTTGCAGGTATGCTTTTTGATCTGATATTGATTTTTGCATTTCAGGTGCTTTTCGGCTATATTTTTTACTGGATGGGCCTTTTGGTAACTGCCTTCATGGCCGGCGTTATGGCCGGCAGTATATGGATGACCGCCTATTTGAAGAAAATTGAAAACAGTATCCCTGCAATTATAAAACTGGAAATTGTCCTGATCGTTTTTGCCTTATTGCTGCCATTCATTTTCATAAAATCGGGCTCTTTGTTGATTTATCCCTGGTTTGATTATTTGCTGAGAATAATGTTTTTAATACTTTCTTTTATATCCGGCATGCTTGTGGGAGCCGAATTTCCTTTGGCAAACAAGGAGTACCTGAAGATCTCACCAAATATAAGCGGAACAGCAGGGTTACTTTACAGCTCCGATCTTATGGGAGGCTGGCTTGGCGGTATCTTGGGCGGAGTAGTGCTGCTGCCTGTCCTGGGGCTTGTAGAAACATCTATTGTCATTATATTTTTTAAGATCACAAGCCTGATATTACTGCTGTTTGCAGCAAAAAAACAAAATGTTCTATTTTCGAATGTGTAACACTTCAAAGGAATTATCGCTGTAAACCATTATTATCATGGATATATCAACAACATCTTTGTTCAATTGACTTGTTGTTTCTTTACTTTCCTTTTTTTCACCGGCTTTTCTTTTATCAATTCCATATTGAACATCATCAACATCGGTGGTCTTCACTGATGGTTTCTCTTTCTTATCATCAGGCCCGGAAGTTGTTTTAATAAGCTCCCTTTCTCCCGGCTCTGTATCATAATCAAAAAGCGACGTCTGTGTCTGCAGCATAGAACCTTTTCCTTTTATCAGCCAATCGAGATTGATCTCAGGAAAGCAGTCAGCAATTTTTGAAATAAGCTCTAAACTCGGCTTATTACGCCCTGATATAATGTGCGAAATAGTAGATCTGGGAACACCGATCTTATCGGCAAACCTTGACGGGGTCAATTTTTTCCTTTCTATGATCTCAATTACACGCTGTTTCATGTTGTATTTTTTTATTTTATTAGATAGCTTGCCTTAATTATTGCATTAGTGTTATATTCAGATAATAATACCGTCCGAAAATAATTCGCAGAGCAACAGAAAAAATTAATCAGTGATCCCTAATTCACTTTATTTCTTTTAGAAAATTACCATTATTGCTTTTTCATATTTCCGTTTACTTACAGGTCGTTACAAATGTAAATACACTTTTATAAATAAACAAAAAATATAATTAATTATTTCAAACTTTACAAATTCACATTTGTTAATTCCTGTGTTTTGTTAAATTTTTACTTTAGTTAAATTTTATATAATACAGAATATCAATTTTTTATGACCATTCATCATCTGCGGTTTCAAATCGCCGGTTTATGTATAAATATTTAATCGATCACTTTAGGTTTATTGTTTTAAACAGCTGGTTTACTGTTGTTTAATTCTTATAAATACTAAATTCATTTGTTTTACCAAATTTAAATTTTTATAATAAACAAATGTAATCTAATGTATAAAAGTAATTACTTAAATCCGCAACATTAATTTTATTTGTGCAGCTTTCTTTTCCGATCAATAATTTAGTATATATACCATAAAATATCTAAGACAAAATGCTGTTCAGACAAGTGTATCGGATATCTCTGCTTCGGTATTTAAGATTGCTATCTAAACGGTATATGCTATCTTTTTTTATATGTATCTGATAATATTATTTCTTGATTTGTCACTCCTTGTTTACAAAGTTGAACTTGTCTGTTTTTACTGTTTTTGTTCAGCAATGTAAATCGGTTAATAACGATTAGAGGTGTTTTACTTTTGTAAATTATTTTCTTTGTTTTAGGGTTTTTTATATTTCAGGAAAGATAGTTTATGATTGTTCAAATTATATCATACAGGCGGTTGCAGATTTTACATATTTGCAGGAATAACATTATCACACCATGAAATTATGAAGATATTCATTCAATAACCTTGTGCCAAAACATCTGCTATATGCATTGTTTTCAAAGCTATACGGTTATGTTCTATGTAACCTTTAAGGTTCATCAGGCACGATGCCTCTGTTGATATTATCACATCTGCGCCGGTTTCAAGTGCGTATTCTACTTTTTGCTGTGCCATTGCAACCGATATCGGCTCAAACTTAACCGAAAAAGTACCTCCAAAACCGCAACAAACATCACTATCCTCCATTTCCACAACTTCCAGTCCTTCAACTTTCGAAAGCAATTGCCGCGGTTCGTTGTTAAGTCCATACTCGCTCAATGCAGCACATGCATCATGGAAAGTGGCTTTGCAGTTAAAAACAGCACCAAAACTGTCTTTTTTCAGTATATTAACCAGAAAATCGGTAAATTCATAGATTCTTTCAGAAAGCATACGGCTTTCATAATGCAGGGATGTATTATAAAACAGATCGGGATAATATTTCTTTACCATGCTTATACATGAAGCTGAAGGCCCAACCACAGGCAGCTTACCACTGAAATCTTCCATAAACTTCCGGGCAACACTTTTAGCTTCGTCCCAGAAACCGCTGTTAAAAGCCAGCTGACCACAGCAGGTTTGGTTCGGATTGTAATTGACCTTTACTCCGGCTCTTTCCAGTACTTTTACCATATTCATTCCGGTTTCCGGAAAAAGCTGGTCTATAAAACATGGTATAAAAATATCAACTTCGTTTGTTTGCATACTATTTATTATTATAAATTCATCATTGCAATATTATTCCTAATATAACATAAAATATCATTGCTCCTGTGGCTGCCAGCATGGCATAGGGCATCTGTGTCCGTACATGGTCGATATGGTCGCTCGCGGCTGCCATTGAAGATACAAGTGTTGTGTCGGATATAGGCGAAACATGGTCGCCAAAGACACCGCCTCCCAATACTGCTGCCAGGCATAGAGGAAGATTGACTTCCATCATCAGAGCTGTTGGAACAGCTACGGGTATCATAATGGCAAATACCCCCCAACTTGTGCCTGTTGAGAAAGCTATAAAGGCAGATGTGAAGAAAATTATGGCTGCGATATATACAGGATGGAGAAAATCATCAGCCAGGGATGCAATATATAATCCTGTGCCCAGTTCCCTGCTGGTATCCCCTATTGCAAAAGCGAGCATCATAAGAATAGCTAACGGTACTAATCCGCCTATACCTTTCAAAGACAGTTCAAATACCTCTCTGAAGCTCAGTATCTTTTGCACTACCGGCAATATTCCCGCTACCGCAATGGCAGCTATAACAGCCCACAAAACAGCCGTCGAACCGGTACCTGCTGTTATATTGCCCTCACCGGTAATATAAAGTCCGAGAGGCACCATAACTATCATTGTCAGCACAGGGAGTATCATATTTGCTGCACGATATGGTATATTTTCTTTGGGTTTTGTCGAGGTTATCTCGTCGGAAACCATTGGAACAGCACCGTCTGCGATTGTTTTTCCGGTTGTACGCGCCCGTTCCTCCGCTTTTTTCATGGGTCCGAAATCCCTGAAAGTCATAATAATAAACACAACCATAAGAATGGCAAAAATAGCGTAAAAATTAAAGGGTATGCTTCTGATGAATACATTAACCGGTCCTTCTACTCCCTCACTCTCCAGCAATCCTATTACAAAAGCACCCCAGGCATTTAACGGTATGAGAATGCAGTTAGGCGCCGAGGTTGAGTCAAGTATGTATGCTAGTTTTTCGCGCGATATTCGCAATCTCTCAAACAACGGTCGTGATATGGATCCGGCAATAAGACAGCATATACTCGACTCGATGAATATCAGAAAACCCGTTATACCTGCCAGTCCTGCCGCCCCACGAGGCGTCCGGGCTAAATTTTTCCTCTGTATCCATCCGATAAAACCGTTTACACCTCCGCTCCGCTGGGTCAATGTTATTAGCGCTCCTATCAACGCACAGAAAATTATTACACGTGTATTACCGGGATCCTGAAAAACATTGATCAGGGCATCTATACTGGCTGCAAGTCCTGATAAGATGTTCCAATCCGACAAGATCACCCAGCCGGTCAATATTCCCAAAAATAGGGAAATATACACCTGACGCGTAATTATAGCCAGAATTACCGCCAAAAGAGGCGGAATAACAGAAAGCCAGCCGTAATCCATGTTTTAGGAATAATATTGAATTAACAGGCAAAATAAAGAATAATTTTTTACAATTATTCAATATTTTTGACCATTTCACACGAATATTTTCAATTTAAGTCATTAATTATTTGATAGTTATATTTTCTAGTATAAGGCTGGCGGTATTTGTTGCCTCGCATAAGTGTTTATTTTTTTGTGTTCGTCGAACCCTCACCATACTGTCATTATATTATTTAAATACTACTCATGTCCTTTTGTCTTTTTTCATTATATTATTAAATTCTATTAATGGCGAGGGTTTCATTTATGTATAACCCTTTAATTGTTCAACTTACCGGTCTGATGATCCTGAGCCCTATGGGCAAAATCAATCCGGTCATCATCGCAAAGTAATTTATTAATAATACTGAGCAAAAATTCACCATTTAGTTGTATTTTTGCAGGCTATGAAAAAAATACGTAATTTTTGTATAATCGCCCATATTGATCATGGCAAGTCAACGCTTGCCGATCGCATGCTTCAAAACACCAAGACGATCACCGACCGTGAGTTTAAGGATCAGGTGCTTGACAACATGGATCTGGAGCGTGAACGCGGCATTACCATAAAAAGCCATGCTATTCAAATGGAATATGAATATAATGGTGAGATATACACTTTAAACCTTATAGACACACCCGGGCATGTCGATTTCAGCTACGAGGTATCGCGTTCCATTGCTTCGTGCGAGGGTGCTTTGCTTATAGTTGATGCTGCACAGGGTATTGAAGCACAGACTATATCAAATCTTTATCTTGCTTTGGAGTACAACCTGGTCATCATTCCCGTTCTCAACAAAATGGATCTGCCCAGCGCCATGCCAGAAGAAGTCACTGAACAGATAGTAGAACTTATCGGTTGCGATGAGGAAGAGGTGATACAAGCCAGCGGAAAAACCGGCTTTGGAGTTAATGACATACTCAGGGCTATCGTAGAACGTATTCCCCCACCTTCCGGTGATCCGGGTACACCGCTGCAGGCTTTGATCTTCGACTCAATATACAACTCATACAGGGGTGTAATAGGATATTTCAGAGTATTCAACGGAAGGATAAATACAGGTGATTATGTCAAATTTATGGCTACCGGAAAGGAGTATCATGCAGATGAGATAGGGGTGCTTAAAATAAAACAGTTCCCACGGGAATCCATCTCAGCAGGAGATGTAGGATATATAATATCGGGTATAAAGGACGCACGCGAAGTAAAAGTTGGCGATACCATAACACATGTCGACAGAGCCACAGACAGGGCTGTCAAAGGTTTTGAAAACGTGAAGCCTATGGTATTTGCGGGTATTTACCCTGTTGATAGTGAAGACTTTGAAGAGTTGCGCGCCTGTATGGAAAAGCTGCAACTCAATGATGCCTCTCTGACCTACGAACCGGAAACATCAGTTGCGCTTGGATTCGGCTTCCGTTGCGGATTCCTCGGAATGCTACATATGGAAATAATCCAGGAAAGACTGGAACGGGAATTCGATATGACAGTAATTACAACCGTGCCAAATGTTTCGTATAAAGCATATACCAAAAATGAAAACACTGTAATTGTAAATAATCCTTCGGATCTACCAGGTCCAAACGAGCTTGACTACATTGAAGAACCATATATCATCGCCCAGATCATAACCAAATCCGAATATATAGGTCCGGTAATGTCTTTGTGCCTGGAAAAACGAGGCGTTGTCAAAAACCAGGTATACCTGACTACCGACCGTGTGGAGCTCACTTTTGAAATGCCATTGGCAGAAATAGTATTCGATTTTTACGACAGGCTGAAAACAATATCCAGAGGTTATGCGTCTTTTGATTATTCTCCGGCAGGTTATAAAACCTCCAACCTGGTCAAGCTGGATATACTTCTTAACGGTGATCCCGTTGATGCCTTGTCGGCTTTGATAAACCGTAAAAATGCCTACGAGTTTGCAAAAAAAATATGTGAAAAATTACGGGGACTGATACCCCGCCAACAATTCGATATTGCCATACAAGCCGGTATAGGCTCTAAAATAATAGCTCGTGAAACCGTTAAAGCCATGCGTAAAGATGTTACAGCCAAATGTTATGGCGGTGATATTACGAGGAAAAGAAAACTCCTAGAAAAGCAAAAAAAGGGGAAAAAACGTATGAGACAAGTCGGTAACGTAGAAGTGCCGCAGTCAGCATTTATGGCCGTATTGCAAACAGACAAATAGCAGAAAACCGAAAACCTGCAATAAGAGGTGGCTTAATACGCAATTTTTATCAATCATATAAATAGGGGATATATCAAAACAACCTATTAATAGTCATATACTTTCCCTGTCAGGCATAACAACTTTTAATGAAGCCCGGTTCAGCTTTATATGCAGTTGATTTCCAAGTGAGTGGGGGTCGCCGTCGAGATGGCACGGTTCACCATCGGGAAGCTTTAGCTTCACACCGGCGGTCTTGATATAAGTCATAAAGGAGGTTTTATCTATACGCCCGGTTAGCAACATAAATCCAATATAGGGAGCCTGATACCATCTGAAACCTTTCATCACACACACATCCAGCAAACCATCGGTAACCGAAGCCATGGGCGCAATAACGGCATTATTGCCAAACTGGCTGGAATTAGCAAAGCTAATCATAAAAGCCCGGAAAGTTGTCTCTTTATCATTGATTGTCAGTTTATATTCTCGCGGACTAAACCTTATGAACTCCCTTAAAATTATTTTCACATAAGTACTGAACCCCCGCTGTTTGCTTCCGGCAAACTTTTCGGCTACCAACGCATCAAAACCTGTACCCGCCATATTGCAAAACAACCGGTTGTCGTTTATGATAAATGTATCAATCTCTGCCGTATGGAAGCGATTCAACACTTCTATGGCTTTAACGGGTTTCAAAGGTATTTTAAGATGCCTGGCGAACCCGTTGCCGCTGCCGTAAGGTATTATTCCCATAGCTGTATTACTGTTTACCACACCACGCGCTATCTCATTTATCAGCCCGTCCCCGCCGACAGCTACAACCAAATGAACACCAGCACCGGCTGCATCTGAAGCCAGCCCATAACCATGCCCCGCATATTGCGTATATGCTATCCTGTAATCAAACCGCCCTGAATCCAGATACTTTTCAAGATAACCTGATAAATCCAGCTTTTTGCCACTGCCGGCAACAGGATTAAATATTATTAGCGTATTCAGCTTAGTCAATTCTGTTATTTTTTTAATTTCAGCAACCATGTACCGGAAACCAACTCATTTTCAATAATATGAATTTCATATTCCTGACATTTTAAATAATTCAGGAATATCTCTCTCTTTTCAGGTAACTGATTAATCAGTTCATTTATCCGTTTTTCAATTAACTCATAAGTAAATTTATTGCAATTTTCAATCTTAGATATATCAAAAATCACCTCTTTAATGATTTCAAATCCGGCCGAATTAATTTGCTTATAGAACTCTGACTTTCTCAAACAGCGATTATAGTCAGTTTTTGAATTATCGTTGATATATGAATCATCCAGTAAAACATATCCCTGTTTTTTCAAAGAACCGGCAACTTTTTTCAAAGTCGTATGCAATTGGCCCAATATCGGACCGATCGCACCCAAAATTACAATATCAAAATTTTTCAATTCGTGAATTCTCGTTCGAATATCGCCTGTTTCAAATACACATTTTTCGGCTACTCTGTGTTTCCTGGCATATTTTTTTGCCGTTTTAATAAATTCGGGCATCAAATCTATTCCTTTTACCGTACAATCCAGTTCTCTGGCAATATTTACAGCAACAGCCCCTTTGCCACATCCTAAATCCAAAATCTTCAACTGTTTAATGTCAATGTTTTTTTTAATCAAATCCGACATTACCCGTGGATCAGCCCCAATCTCCCATATATCCTGTAAAATATAAGCAAGATATGGAAAAATTCCGATATTGGAACCGTCAAGCGATTGAACAACACTTTGCTTCTTATTCTCCATTTTTTTTATATGCTTATAGCCAATTATTTATCATAATACTAACAACCTCAAAACAAACAGGGTAAGCACGGGATTACCCTGTAATATATTAAATTTCAAATCATAAATCCAAACATCACTCCTTTGGGTAAACTAATAACCACTGATAAATTAATGAAATACAAATTAATATATAAAATTACCAAATTACAATAAAATCGGAAACGACACAGGAGACTATTTAAAAAAAAATAGTAGTTTTGAATCGTTTTTTTAAATAAATATATCATCAACCCTAAAAAATCATATTATTATGCACAAAAAATTTTTTTTCTTTATTGCTTTGGCAATAATGTTTTCAGCTTGCGGTCAGCCTGTCGAAAAGGCTGATGATCCAATCAAAGACATTGAAACCAAATTATTGGTTTCAGAAACGCATCAAGCCTTTTTTGAAAATCTTGGCAATTTATGTGATAATTCTTACAACGGCGAGGAAATTTACCGCAGCCACCATGGCGAAAGCATGGCAGAGTATGACCTCATCATGCACGTTACGGTTTGTGAAGACGATCACATTTATATTCCTTTTCACATCGGCGATGATCATTCACGTACATGGATGTTTTTGGCAGAAGATGGTAAGTTTCGTTTAGCTCACGACCACAGATATGAAAACGGCACACCCCATGAACTAACCATGTATGGAGGCTATGCTGATGATACGGGCACCAAATATGTCCAACATTTCCCGGCCGACGAATACTCTGCTCAACTCATTGAAGATGGCGGCGGAAATGTGTGGACTATAAAACTTGATGAAAATTTTACAACCTTTACTTACAGGCTTGAACGCGATGGGGAAAAACGATGGAGAGTGGATTTTGACCTGATGCAACCATTATGATTGAGTTAAAATATAAATTAAAAACCCCGGAGGCTTTGAAAAAAACCTCCGGGGATTAGAAAAAAACTCAATTTTTCATTTTCTTATCTCACCGCCATAACTTATCGAACAATTATAAACGGCAAAGTTTTTCGAATGCTTCCCCAACGGAAAACGGCAACGTAGCTGCCGCTTTTCCAGTCGTACAGAGAAATTATCTGCTGGTCGCAGTATCCGGTTACTTTCATCGAATGCATAAGCACACCTTGCGAATTGCGTATTTCTATAATTCCCAGCCCTCTCATTTCCGTATCCGTGCACCAGCTAAGTGTTATATAGTTTTTGCACGGGTTCGGGAAGAGGTTGAAGTGAAACGGATAATCTTTGCCTGCCACAAAATCAGATGGCTGTGGTGTATGGGGCTCTGTTTTGGGACCGGTCTGTTTGGCAGGATAGATAATCGGTTCTTCGTAGTCAATGGCATCGTTAATCATCAGAAGCGACAAGGCTTTTCCTGAAATACGGTTACCCGAACCAATGAAGGTTTCAAGCTCAATTAGCGCTTCTTCCGGGAGATTTGTAAATGCAGGGTGTTTCTCATTATCCCACTTTTTCAGGAAAGCGTAAAATGAGAGGT
>PWJZ01000093.1 GCA_003559855.1 Bacteroidales bacterium | reverse complement strand
TGCAAATTTTTAGTTATTCTTAATCGATTTGTCATTCTACTGTCCTTGTAAACAATGCATAGGATATAATTTTATCTAATGGTGTTAATTAGAAACAAACGGCTAATGACAAATTTGGGTTAATTATAATTTTTGAAACAATTTTAAAAAAAACATTATACACATGTTTAAAATGATTGTGCGAAAATAATGAAAAATATTTAAACAGATAATTTGTTTCACTGAAATGAAATAAATGGAAAAAAATGATTGGTTTTCAACAATATAAATCATTTTTGATAACCATCAGCCTGTTGTTGAGGATCGTTATTATTTAGGGTTTTCAGCCTGAAGTTGATGATTTGTTTTTTTTATTGTTTACATCTTTCAGCATTTAATTGTTTAGGAATGTTAACCCGGAAAACTTTATTTTATTCATTTCTGTGTAAAAATAAACCGGCTCACCCGGATATCTTCCAAATCCTGCCATAACGGCTGTTGTGTCATTTAAAGGATGGAGTATTACCTGTATTTCGCTTGTGATCCCGAAAATATTTCTTATTGTTTCCCCCGGCAACATATGAGCTGTCAGGTTTTGGTTTATGGTATCAATTCTTATTGTTTCATAGTATTCTGTTGAGCCTTCAGGGCATGTTTCAAGCAAATGATATTCTCCCAGCGACTCAATAATATTATCAGGCAAGTGTTCAGGGATATTATCTTTTTTCCCTATAGGGATTAAATAATGACCGTTATATGAAAAAAGGATTTTTTCATTTTCAATATCTTTTACTTTCAGATAAAAACCATCGTAATATGAGAAAAAGCCATTATCGTAATATTTCAGATAATGTAGATTGCCGTTGATTTTGGCCACGGGGCTATTGAATTTTTCTTTTATGGTCATCATATTTGAGGATGTATAATAAGTCCCTTCAAGCTTTTGTTTTTCCCGGCTTGTCCATTCTTTTTCTTCGGGAAACAAGGGCTCGGGATGCTTGTATTCAAGACCTGTTTTTATTTCGAGAGCATTATATAATACATTTCTTGCAAGCTGTTCTGCATGAGGGTAAGACCCTGCGGTATTAGACAAGACCACTATCCCGATATCATACCCGGGAGCCATCATAAGCATGGTGTTATTGTAAATAGCGCCACCGCCATGATAAACCAATTTGCCGGAAAAGGGTTCGGGCAGATCTTCGAGGAAAAAAAACACACCCGATTGCACGTCGGTGTCTAACAATACATTTTTATTTTGTCGGGTAAACATTGTTTCAATGACCGGGGGTTTTACCAATTGCATATTGCTGCTTTTACCTTTACTGAGGAACAGCTTAACAAGGTTCAGCATCTCGGGCACATTGCTTTTTAAGCCTCCGGCGGCTATGTAATTTATTGGCAGTTCGATGAACAATGAATCTGAAAACATATCATATGCACCTGCAGCATCCATATCTTGAGGTATTACTTTTTTAAAGTTGCTTTTGGACATTTCCAGGGGCAGTAAAATATTATTTTTTATATAGGATGAATAATCCTGACCGCTTGATCTTTCGATTATAATTTTTAACAATTCCGCACCCGGGTTGGAATAAGAATGCCTGTAGCCAGCGGGAAAAGCCTGAAAATGATTTTTGAAATAGTCCAGCAAGTGAGAATCTTTCGCAGGACAATTACTCTGTGCAATACCCAGATTGTCCCTCGAAAGACCTGCCGTATGTGTTACAAGATGCCTGACGGTTATTTCCGGCGAACCGGGATATGGATTGTTCAATGAAAAATCGGGAATATATTTCTTAATGGGAGTATCCAAATCGATTTTGCCTTTATCTTTCAGCTGCATAACAGCCAAACCTGTGATCACCTTGGTTATCGATGCCATGTTGTAAAATGAACTGGACTCTACATTGCCAAAACCTTCTTCATACCTGTAACCACCTGTATCAACGAATCCGACAGAAATACCCTTTATGCTTTCATTTTTTATATAGTTTTCTGCGGTGTGTTTTATTAGATATTCAATAGCGGTATAATCAATCTCATCGGTTTCCCTTTGACATGAAAAAAAGATTGCTGATGTTATACATGCGATTGTAATTGCTCTGGAAGTTAGTTTTGTTCTCATAAAATTATACTGCTTGCTGTTATAAACTGCCTGTTATTATTTATTGATCGATGATAATTGATAAAAAATCCAAACCTCAAATCTCAAAATATGAAAAGTGTCGGGTAACGTCTGCTATAACTGTCTTCGCCCGTTACTCGTAAAACTTTATCCGTTAACAGTTACTGACACGTTATTACATTCATAAATAAGCGACTTAATCATTAAATTCCTTAATGAACTCTTCGATTTTTTTATCATCAATTTTTGAAACCGATTCTTTAATACCGGAGATTTTTCTGACTATTATTTTTTGAAAAAGATTCATTTTATCAAACAGAAATTCGCCACCTGCAACTTTTACACTTTTTGCATGTTTTCTTAACGATTCGGGAAAAGCTCTTTCTATCTGCGCCTGGTATTCGGGCACGTTCATGCCGCATATAAACAAGCCCAGCGGTTTTTGCAGCAATTCATCCTTGTTCTTATTGATAAAGCCTTTAACACTCTTTTGTAGCATCCCTGCATGTATTGATCCGCCTATAATGATTTTATCATATTGTTTCAGGTCAACATTTTTTATGTTTTTCAGATTTATCATTAAGCTGTTTTGATCGCCGAGCAAATGTTGCATTCTGAGAGCAACCTTTTCGGTTGTGCCGTGTGTGGTAGCATATATAATCGCAGTTGTCATGAATTTGTTTTTTATCGATGAAAGAAGAACAAAAATAAAAAGATAAATGTTATAAAAGGGATATTGCTTTTATTTTTGTTGAAGTAATAAAAAATAATACTTACTTTTGCAAACGTACTGCAAAACAGGGGTGCCTATCTTTCAGGCTGAGATCATACCCTTAAACCTGATCAGGATAATACCTGCGTAGGGAGTAAAAAAGATTAACCGCCTGATTTTTAAGTCTCCTTTTTGTTGACAGGTCTTGTATATTTTACAATTACAATCAATTAGTAGTAACTTAAACAAACGTAATTTGATGGAACAAATAGTATCTTCAGGGATCATTGATTCTTATTTCGGTAAGTTAAAGGAGAGTTTATCGGTTGATACAGCTATTGTGGGTGGTGGTCCTTCCGGCCTGGTAGCGTCATATTTTCTTGCAAGGCGGGGTTTTAACGTTGCTTTGTATGAGCGAAAGTTAGCTCCGGGGGGCGGAATGTGGGGTGGTGCCATGATGTTTAATGAGATAATTGTACAGGATGAGGCCCGGCATCTGCTCGAGGAGTTCAATATTGAATACCGCAAATACAAAGAAAGCTATTATACCATTGATTCGGTGCATGCTTCCTCTTCACTTATCTATCATGCTACTAAAGCCGGTGCAAAAATCTTCAATTGCATCTCTTTTGAAGATGTGGTTTTTTATAATGACAGGGTGAGCGGGATTGTAATAAACTGGGCGCCGGTTCACAGAGAGCACCTGCATGTTGACCCGCTGGTGATCATGGCAAAGGCTGTCATTGATGGCACGGGTCATGACTGTGAAGTTGCCCGCACTGTCGAGAGAAAAAACAATGTGATGCTCAACACCAAAACCGGCAAGGTTGTTGGCGAACGTTCACTCTCTGTTGAAGAGGCAGAACGTACTACTATTGAAAACACAAAAGAAATTTTCCCGGGGCTTTTTGTATCAGGTATGGCAGCAAATGGCGTGAGCGGAAGCTTTAGAATGGGACCGATATTTGGTAGCATGCTGCTTTCCGGTGAAAAAGTTGCCGGGCTGATTGCAGAACAATTAAATAAGTAACTCATATGAAACGAACATAAGAGGTGATCGGTGATCGGTATTCGGTAGCCGGTAGTCGGTAATCAGTATTCGGTAATCGGTAATCGCAAGTCGGTGATCGGTAATCGTTAATTGAGTTGGCAAACCGTTGCTCGTTACCCGTTACTCGTTACCCGTTACTCGTTACCCGTCACCCGTTAAAATTTTATAAAACAAATAAATAGCTGAAATTAAGGCAACAATGAAAAAATGAATAATTTTGGTTTATATATAATCATAACCAGGCCTCATTTGCCACATACAACTATTGCTGAAAGGTGCGTAGCTAATGGTATAAAGATGCTTCAACTGCGGGAAAAACATCTTTCTGACAAGGAGCTGGTAAAAATCGGCAAAGATATCAGAAGTATAACAAAAGGTACGAAAACGGCTTTTGTTGTTAATGACAGGTCTGATATTGCAGTTATTTGTGAGGCAGACTATCTGCATCTGGGTCAGGATGACATTACAATTGAAGATGCCCGTAAAATCGTGGGCGATATGAAGATCGGACTATCTACACATTCGATAGAACAAGCAAAAGAAGCTTTGACCAAAAAGCCCGATTATATAGGATTTGGCCCGGTCTATCCTACAAATGCAAAGGTAAACCCTGACCCGCCCGTGGGAACAGGAAAATTGAAAGAAGTAATTTCGTTTGCTGATGTACCGGTAGTGGCTATAGGGGGTATTTTTCCCGAAAACATTCGAAATATCATTGATGCAGGCGCCAAAAATATTGCAATGGTCAGATATTTTATGCAGACCAACGACTTTGACAAAAGAGTAAAAGATATTAAGTGTTTTTTCGATTGTTGAATGCCAGGTATTACTTTTTAAAGGATATTACTAATTACTTCATATTTATAATGGTTGAGATTAAAAGAACAATATAAAATATTAAAAATGAAAACACAACTTCAAGCTGCCTTGAAAGGGCAGGTAACAGAGGCGATGATAGACGTGGCTAAACAGGAAAATGTTGATCCTGATTGGCTGTGTAACGAGATTTTGCATGGCAGGGTTGTCATTCCAAAAAACATTAATCATGGCTTTCCTCCGCGTGGTATTGGCAATGGATTGAAAACTAAGATAAATGCCAATATCGGTACTTCCGAGAAGCGTTGCAATTTTGCCGAAGAGCAGAAAAAGCTTAAAACGGCTTTGAAATATGGTGCCGATTCCATTATGGACCTTTCTACCGGCGGTGATTTGCATTTGATATTAAAAAAGATGCTGGAACAATCGCAGGTAATGGTGGGCACTGTACCTATTTATGGTGTTGCAACCCGGTTGTTGCGTGACGGCAAGCAGGTTCATCAGATTGATCCGGAGGATCTGTTTAAAGAGATAGCGTTTCAGGCTGAAGCCGGTGTTGATTTTATGACACTACATTGCGGGGTGACAAAGACTTCTGTATCTTTTCTGGAAAATGACAAGCGGGTTTGCGGTATAGTGAGCAGGGGAGGTTCAATACTGAGGCGCTGGATAGAGGCAAATGGTGCTGAAAATCCTTTATACGAACAATACGACCGGGTGCTGGATATATGTGAGCGTTATGATATAACTATCAGCCTTGGTGATGGCATAAGACCCGGTAGTGGTGAAGATGCCTCCGACAGGGGTCAGATGGCAGAGTTGCTGGTTCTTGGCGAGTTGGTTGACCGTGCAAGGGAAAGGGGAGTACAGGTTATTGTGGAAGGCCCGGGACATGTTCCGTTGGATCAGATTGAAATGAATGTTAAAATTATGAAAAAGGTTTGCCACGGAGCACCATTTTATGTGCTTGGACCACTGACTACTGATTCGGCACCGGGCTATGACCATATTGTAGGTGCTATAGGCGGTGCTATTGCGGCCGTGCATGGAGCCGACTTCCTCTGTTATGTTACTCCCGCCGAACATCTTTGCCTGCCCACGGTTGAAGATGTTAAACATGGTGTGATGGCTAGCCGTGTGGCCGCTCAAAGCGCCGACGTGGTAAAAAATGTGGACGGTGCAAGACAACGCGATCATATTATATCAAAAGCACGTCGCGAACTCGACTGGGAAACAATGTTTAAATATTCTCTCGACCCTGAAACGGCAAGAAAAAGAAAAAAAGAATCGGAAAGCAGCGAGGATGATTTTTGTACAATGTGCGGAAATCTTTGTGCAGTGAAAACAGACCGGCAACAGGTGAACCGGTGAACCGGCAGTCGGCAGTCGGCAATTAATCGGTAATCGGTGTCATCACCAATGACCAATGACCAAAAATCGACTATTAATAAAAGCAATTATAGCTATAATCAAAAAATGAAATACTTTCTCACTATAGCAGCTTCCGACAACAGTGGCGGAGCGGGAATTCAGCAAGACATTAAAGTTGCACACGACCTGGGTTACTGGGCGCTTTCGGCTGTTACAGGTATTACGGTGCAGAATTTCAAAGAAGTATTTGAAATAGAAGCTGTAAAACCTTCACTGCTGAAGCACCAGGTTGAACAATGCTGCTTATCGTTTCCTGTTGATACCATAAAAATAGGCGCGGTTTGCAGCAAGGAAAATATAAAGATGATTGCCGGGTGCTTAAATAAATTTGAAATTCAACATGTGGTGCTTGATACTGTGCTGGCTTCGGCAAGCGGTAAACCCTTTTTGGACGGAAAATCACTGGAGGTTATGGAAAAAGAATTATTTCCGCTAACAAAATTGATAACGCCAAACAAACCTGAGTTTGAAATGCTGTCAGGGAGAAAAATCGAAACTGTTGATGAAGGAGTTAAAGTTGCCGAAGAAAAATGTGTTGAATGGAATACATCAATACTGTTGAAAGGCGGACATTTTGAAGGTAAAAACATTAAGGAAGCGTTGATTACAAAAGATAAGGTTTATCATTTTGAACGTAAACGTGAAACATTCAATTATCAGCATGGTACCGGTTGTGCCTTTTCCACTGCCCTGGCTTGTTTTTCAGGCAATAGCTTATCTTTTTACGATATCTATGTAAGATCTTCAGAGTATTTGGTTAAGCATTACCATTCTCTGCAAAAGCTAAAACCGTAAAAAATTTTGCTATACAAAACAGTTCCCGGAGCTTCGGAATATTAAAGTATTTATAGCAGTAACCTGGATTATTAAAAGGCCTATCTTCTGTTGGTTGTGTTGTTACAAATTCTGATGCACTCTGTGCAGACCCGTGGTTAATTTTTTTACCACAAAGAGTAACACAAAGGTAAACACAAAGGGTTTTGATAATATAGCTTAATAAATATTGATATTAATAAGTATTAAAATATCTTAACCGGACAATAGCTATAAAAACATTCTCTTCCCTAATAAATCTTTTGGAACCGGTTTACCTATTTCCCTTTCATTTCGGTATAATGCTTATAGAAATAAGGTATTGTTTCAATTCCTTTAAAGAAGTTATCTAATGGATAATTTTCATTGGGAGAATGAATTGCGTCGGATTCCAGTCCGAAACCCATCAGTATTGATTTAACCCCGAGGGCTTTTTCAAAAAGCGCTATAATAGGAATGCTTCCGCCGCTTTTTACGGGTATTGCTTTCTGCCCGAAGGTTTCTTCGAAAGCTTTACTTGCAGCCTGAAACTCGACAGTATCGCTGGGTGCAACATAACCTTCGCCACCATGCAGAAATTCAACATCTACTTTAACTGATTTTGGGGCAATAGCTTTAAAGTGTTTACCAAACAGCTCGGTGATCTTTTTTGAATCCTGGTTTGGTACCAGTCTCATTGATATTTTTGCATGTGCTTCTGAGGGCAAAACCGTCTTAGCTCCTTTTTCGGTATGACCACCCCATATTCCGTTAACATCAAGGCTTGGTCTTATACCCACACGTTCAAGAGTAGTGTAGCCCTCTTCACCATATACTTCTTCAATATCAAGCTCTTTTTTATATTCTTCAAGGTTAAAAGGTGCCTTTGCCATCTCTTTTCTTTCATTTTCTGGAATTTCAAGTACGTCATCATAAAATCCTTTTACTGTTATCCTGTTTTTCTCATCGGTAAGTGAGCTTATCATGTCACAAAGGATATTGATCGGATTTGCGACAGCACCCCCGAAAAGCCCACTGTGAAGGTCTCGTTTCGGGCCTTTTACTTTGACTTCAACATAAGATAATCCGCGCAACCCGGTTGTGATTGAAGGAAAATCCTTGGCTATCATAGCCGTGTCAGATACAAGTATTACATCACACTTAAGCTTTTCTTTGTTGGCTTCACAAAAAGCTCCAAGGCTTGGAGAACCTATTTCTTCCTCGCCTTCTATCATGAATTTGATATTACAAGGAAGCTGGTTGGTGCTGTTAAGATATTCAAATGCTTTGAAATGCATATACATTTGACCTTTGTCATCATCGGCACCACGGGCCCATATTTTCCCATCCCTTATTTCAGGCTCAAATGGCTTGCTTTTCCATAACTCAAGGGGTTCAACCGGCTGAACATCGTAATGACCATATACCAGCACCGTAGGCAATGATGGATCTACCATCTTATCAGCATATACAACCGGATGCCCGTTGGTTGATAAAACCTCAGCGTTCTCAGCACCATCTGCCGCCAATTTGTCTTTTACCCATTCGGCAGCTTTTATCATATCTTCCTTGTGTGCCTCCTTTGAACTTATGGAAGGAATCCTTAATAATTCAAATAATTCATTAAGAAAGCGTTCACGATTAGTTTCAATGTAATTTTTAAGATCTTTCATAATATATTTTTTTGAGTGTGTGATTTATAAATTAAATGTAAACTAAACTTCAGAAAGGCAACAGGTTATCATTATGATCTGCCCTGATCAACCCGACTGCTTATGAAGAAACAAATTTATAAAAAATGATTTGACTGAAACATAAATGATAATAAATATTATTAATATCCAGTTAATTGTTTTCTTTAATATGTAAAACTTTTATAACCTTTGGGCTGATTTGTACGTATAGCAATTTGAAAAGCTACTGCAACAAGATTTATTGCGCATAGTTAAAAAGTTTTTTTAATTATGAAAGGTTTTGTTAATATCGGTTTTTTATGAAAATTTCAGGAAATATTCTTATTGTTGACAACAACAAGAAACATATTGATTTGATCTTGGAATCGATTGGCAGTGATAATGGTATCAATTTCGAGAAAACAGGCAGCATATTGCAAGCCAGGGAGATCATTAATGAAAAAGGTGCTGATCTGATAATAACCAATTCCAGCTTACCGGATGGTAGAGGGTTGGATTTATTAAGACAGGAAGATTTTGATGATCAGATACCTGTAATATTGATGTTTGATGATGGTCAGGAAGAACATATTATTGAGGGATTAAACAAAGGGGCTGTTGATTGTTTCATAAAATCTCCTGCAATGTTTAAGGATTTACCATTTATCATAACAAAAGCTTCTATTAACTGGCAAATAGTGAGGCAACAGAAGATTGTCAGGGAAAAACTGCGGGAGAGTGAGAATAAATTAAAGATACAGGAGACCTATTTTGAAACCCTGGTAAACGAAGCGCCTGTGGCTATTGCGATTGTGGATAACCATGACAGGGTGCAAAGATTGAACGATAAGTTCAGCTCATTATTCGGTTATAGCCAGGATGAGGCTATTGGCAGGTCAGTAAACGATCTTATTGTGCCTTATCACTTAAAGCATGAGGGGATGCAGGCAACCCTGGCGATAGCACGCGGCGAACAGGTGGCTATCGATTCAATCAGAAAACACAAGTCGGGCAGGGAAATACATGTTTCAATAATTGGAAAGCCGGTATTTTTTGGTAAAGACCAGTTGGCTGTTTTTGGGATTTACCAGGATATTTCGGACAGGAAAATGGCTGAAGCCAAATTACGTGAATTATACGAAAGGTTGGTTTTAGCAGCCAAATCAGCTGATATAGGTATATTGGATTACGATATTCACAATAAAAAGCTTGTCTGGGAAATTCAGTTTTTCAAATTACTTGGCCTGGAAAAGGAATTCATTAACGACCCGCTGGAAGCTCTTGGAAAAGTGATCTTTCCAAAGGATGCCGGCAGAGTTATTGACAACATTAATAATATCAACGAAATAGGTGGTCATTATGAAGACCGGTTCCGAATCTATGACAAAAACAACAATAAAAGAATAATAAAATTTGTCGCTTCGGTAATTAAAGATAATAACTTGGCACCGGTACGTATTATAGGAGTGTGCTGGGACATAACCAAGGAAGTGGAACATGGTGAGCTAAAGAATAAAGTTGAAATTGCTGATAAAGTAGCGCGTATAAAGCAGCAGTTTATTGCAAATATGAGTCACGAAATACGATCTCCGTTAACCGGTATTTTAGGTATGAACGGGTTGTTGTTAAAAACAAAATTGAGTGAAAAACAAAAAGAGTATGCCGATATCATACTCTCGTCTTCAAAAAGCTTGTTGAACATTGTCAATGATATATTGGATCTGTCGAAAATTGAGGCGGGAAAGATGGAGATCAAACCGGTTGTTTTCAATATAAAGGAGAGTGGTGCCAAGATTTATAAGCTGTTTTATGCTTTGGTGCAGCAAAGAAAGTTGTTGCTCAGGATCAATTTTGATGAGAAATTGCCGGAAAACATATATGCTGACGAGCACAGGCTATCGCAGATCATTACAAATCTGGTTTCAAATGCTGTGAAGTTTACCGAAAAGGGGATGGTTAAAATTTCATATATTCTGGAGGAAGAAACCGATTATTCTTACAGAATAAGGATTGTTGTGGAAGATACGGGTATCGGAATCTCAAAGGAAAACCAGGAAAGATTATTCAATATATTTTCACAGGCAGACATTTCTGATACAAGGATTCATGAAGGAACAGGCCTTGGGTTAGCTATTTGTAAACGTTTGGTTGAATTGATGGGTGGTGAGATCGGATTGGAAAGCTCTTTGGGTGAGGGCAGCAAGTTTTGGTTTACCTTTATGGCAAAAAAGGTTAGCGATGAACAAAATGAGGTTGAAACTGACTTTTCCGAGGATATAAAAAAGATGTCCGGTCCTTGTTCCGTTCTGTTGGTTGAAGATAAAAAGACAAATCAACTTGTAATATCGTTGATGCTCAAAGAAGCAGGATGTAAGACCGATATCGCATCCAACGGCGAAGAAGCATTAAAAATGTTTAAACCCGGAAAGTATGATTTTATTTTGATGGATATACAGATGCCTGTTATGGATGGTGTTACTGCCGTGAAGGAATTAAGAAACCGTTATGGAAGATCGGTTCTGCCTGTTATAATAGGTCTTAGTGCCAAAGCCATGAAAGGTGATGCGGAGTATTATCTGTCGCAAGGTATGGATGATTATCTGACTAAACCCGTGTCAACAACGAAAATAGTGGAAAAATTCATTTACTGGAATGAAAAGAATCAGTAATTGCAATAATGAAATTTGTGAATATTAACAACGTTTTTTACCTGCTTTTTGTTTCTTCGCTGACATATGTATCCCGCCGCTTTCTTTCTTTTTCAAATTTCTGATAATTAAATTATGAACCGCTTTATTTTTTCTTCCAACCAAACCAGTCAGCCATATCACGTCTTTCTTTTTTAGTGGGTCTGCCAAGACCTTTCGGGCGCATATAAGCAGGTTGTTTTTTCATCTTTTCCTGCTTAATATATTCTTCTTCGGGTGTCAGATCTTCCATATAATGGCTTACGAGCCCGGTGCCAACACGTTTATGCAGTAACCCGACAACTTTTACTGTTTTTTTTATAGTACCGGATTGAACGGTTATTATTAAACCTTCTTTAACTTCACGGGAAGGTTTAACGCTTTCGCCGTCGATTTTTACCTTACCTGCCTTGCATGCCTGTGTTGCCTGGTTGCGGGTCTTGAAAAGCCTGACAGCCCAAAGCCACTTATCAATACGCAGTGAATTGTCATTCTGTTTTGACATAATATTAGCTGTTTAATAGAACACTGATGACACGGATTAGGCGGATGGTCACGGATAATTGATCACTGATTATCTGTGATAGTCAGCTGCATCATCGTTCACCCTGTTGAATAGATTTTTAAAAAATATTTCCGGTTAATCAGACTTTATTCAACAGGGTAAATCCGTGTTCTGTTTCTATTTCTTCCTTAAGTATATTGTTATCGGCACTCCGCCGAAGTCCCATAATTCCCGTATTTTATTTTCCAAAAATCTTTTATATGGTTCCTTGACATATTGAGGCAAATTGCAGAAAAATGCAAAACTCGGGTAATATGTACGTATCTGGGTTATATATTTGATCTTTACTCGCTTTCCTTTATAAACCGGCGGAGGGTTGTTTTCAATTAACGGAAGCAAATATTCGTTAAGCCTGCGTGTAGGAATTTTGCGTTTCCTGTTGTCATATACCCTAAGAGCAATTTCCATCGCTTTAAAAATTCTCTGTTTTTTTATAACAGAGGTGAATATAACGGGAACGTCGCTAAATGGAGATATTTTATCACGAACTGATCTTTCAAGCTTTTTTATTGTATTGGTTTCTTTTTCAATGATATCCCATTTATTTACCAGTATAACAATACCTTTATGATTTTTAGCGGCAAGGTGAAAGATATTCAGATCCTGGCTTTCCATGCCACTTTGTGCATCTATCATCAGCAAACAGACATCCGATTTTTCTATTGCTCTTACTGACCTCAGGACACTGTAGAATTCGATATTTGCTGTTACTTTACCTTTTTTGCGCAAGCCTGCCGTATCAATAAGGTAAAAGTCGAAACCGAAGTGCGAGTATCTTGTGTATATGGAATCTCTTGTGGTGCCCGGTACCGTGGTAACGATATTTCTTTCTTTGCACAAAAGCGTATTGACAAGTGAAGATTTACCCACATTGGGCCTGCCGACGACGGCAAACCTGGGAAGGTCTTCCACGGTTTCTTCTACAGGTATCTTTTGCAGTGATCTTACCACATCATCAAGCAAATCGCCTGTACCAGATCCGTTAATTGATGATACGGGATAAACCTCACTCATCCCGAGCTCGTAAAATTGTGATGCATCCTCCATCAGCTTGCTGTTATCTGCTTTATTGGCAACAAGGAAACTTTTTTTTCCCGATTTTCTGATCAGATTTGCAACGTCCCTGTCCATAGGTGTAATACCCTCCATAACATCGACCATAAAAAGCACTATGTCGGCTTCTTCAATGGCAATTTCGACCTGGCGGCGTATTTCCTTTTCGTAAACATCGTCAGAACCTTCCACATACCCGCCGGTATCAATGACGGAAAACTCAACACCATTCCAGTCGCTTTTGCCATAATGCCTGTCGCGGGTCACACCGGCAGCAGGGTCAACTATGGCATGCCTTGTCTTTGTCAAACGGTTGAAAAGAGTCGATTTGCCCACATTAGGCCTGCCTGTCAATGCTACGATATTAGCCATCTCTCACTATTTTTGAATATAACCGAAATTACGGAGCTTGTTTTCATCCTCTCTCCAGTTTTTACTTACTTTAACGTGTAATTCGAGAAAAACCTGCTTGCCAAGAAATTTTTCTATCTCCTTTCGTGCCTGCGTGCCAACGGTCTTTAGAGCTTTGCCCTGATGCCCGATAAGTATGGCTTTTTGTGACTCGCGTGATACATAAATTATACAACGAATACGTACAATCGTGTCAGTTTCTTTGAAAGATTCTACAGCTACCTCCACCGAATAAGGTATTTCCTTTTTGTAATTAAGCAATATTTTTTCCCTTATGGTTTCGGAAATAAAAAATCTGACAGGCTTGTCGGAAAGCTGATCCTTCGGATAATAGGGTGGTGATTCGGGTAAAAGGTCTATAATGGTATCAAAAACCGGCATAATATTATAGCCTTGAAGCGCCGAAACAGGTATCACGTACCAATCCGGAAATTGCTTCTTCCATTGTTCACTTGTTTTTATCACCTCGTCTTGCTTGGCCAGATCAATTTTGTTTATGAGAACCAAAACGGGTAATTCCGACTTTTTGAGTGCTTCAAGTATGTTATTATGAGTAAAGGTTTCGTGAATTTCTGTAATCAAAATGAAGATATCAGCGTCTTCGAGGGCAGTTTCAATATATTTTACCATTTGTTCCTGCAGCTTGTATTTTGGGTTGATGATGCCAGGTGTGTCGGAAAAAACGACCTGGTAATCCTCGCCGTTGAGAATACCCATAATACGATGCCTGGTTGTCTGAGCTTTCGGGGTAACAATGGAAAGCTTCTCACCAAGCAGACAATTCATCAGGGTTGACTTGCCCACGTTCGGGTTGCCTATTATATTAACAAAACCAGCCTTGTGCATAGTAATTGCAGTAACTTTGATTAAGAGTGCTTTAAAAATACAAAGTTAAAGGATTCGGTAAAATATTTGTTGATTAAGTTGCGTTAAAGCCAATTATTTATTACCTTTGCACCGTCATTTTGAAAACAGATATTTTTTTTATATATTTTATTTTTAAACAGAAGGTTTTGAAGAAATATTGCGGGGTGGAGCAGAGGTAGCTCGTCGGGCTCATAACCCGAAGGTCGCAAGTTCGAATCTTGCCACCGCTACTAATCAAGCCTGTTTATCAGTTGATAGACAGGCTTTTGTATTTTAGCAGGTAACAAAAAGGAGATTTTTATGTTAATCCGACTTAAACCCCACCATGATAATTATAAAAGATATATATTACCGTTGTGCAACATGTTAAAATCGGCAATTTTCACTTTTATAATATGGTTAACGGTTTAGACAAATTAGTGTCTGTATATAATGTAAAATTTTTTTGATTAACGAATATCGATTACTCACTTAATATTTTATTTGGTGTTCGTGAGATCGCTTCGCTAAGTTAACGGTTTTTGATTTCAGAAGTGCTTAAAAATCAGAAATCTAAAATCGTTAACTTAGCCAGCTGACCAAAGGGAGACAATGACCGAAGGGAAAAACATTGCGATCTCGCCTAAGGCAATCCTTGGCTGCCCCGCCTGCTTGCCTTCCCCGCCTTCCCCGCCTGCCCCGTAGCAAAGCGTATCGGGGTTCTTAAATCAATTATTTCTCAAATGAATGACATTACAGGCAAACTCTGATTAAATATTATCCGGCAGGATATATCAGCGAAATCTGCGGGAAACAATATTTTTGGACTTTTTAGAATGGTCTCAGGAAAGCATAAAGAAACAGAGGATTTTTAACCGGCACATTAATAATATTACTATTTTTAATGGCTGTTAACAAAGATTAAAAACATTAAATTATGAAAAAGAGAGTACGTGAATCTGCTTCACCGGGTGCAGTATACGGCTTTGGCCTTATTGGCGCTGCCATTTATTTCATCTCACAGGCAACCGGTTTCTGGACAGGTGTTTTAGGTTTTTTAAAAGCCTTGGTATGGCCGGTTTTCCTTGTTTACGATGCTTTTAAATTTTTAGGGCTGCAATAATTCCTGTTTTAGTCGCAGGATATGTTTTTACTCTATATGTATACATGATACAATCTCATTTTTGTTGAGGGTTGGAATATATTATCGTTTTTATTGCTCATTTTTTGAATTTGAAATAATTATCATCCATAACAGGTATTTATTTATAAGAAGGGAAAATTTTGTAATTTTGCATAATCTTTTGCCCAGGTGGTGGAATTGGTAGACACGCTACTTTGAGGGGGTAGTGACCGTTAAAGGTCGTGCAAGTTCGACTCTTGTCCTGGGCACAATTGCTGATAAACTTCAAAAAACAAACTTTAAATAACAAAAAAGACCAATTTCCAATTATTTGCTGTCTGATTTTTGGGATTTGTTCTTTTCGGTCTATTGCGTAAAAGAGTGCAGCGTTATATTTGACAGAGTGAATTCGGATCAGAATATAATTCATTGCCCGGATGGCGGAATTGGTAGACGCGCTAGTTTCAGGGACTAGTGTTGGCAACAACGTGCAGGTTCGAGTCCTGTTCCGGGCACATTTTTAAGCCTTAATATGTTGATTGTCAATATTCTATTGAGAAATATTTTCCCACGTATCAATCCACTAATTTTTTAATTTTTAAAAATTTTCTTTGAAAAATCGTTTTTTCTTGTCGCACTTTAGTCTGTCAATTTTTATTTAATTTATTTTATTAAATTTATATCTTTTTGGCAGATTTTTTGTACTATATTTATTGTGATATCATTATAATTGTTTAGCCTATACTGATTTTTTACATGAAGACTTTCCGGAATATATTTGGCATAATCCTGTTAAGTGTTTTTGCAGTATTGACTCTTCCGGCCAACAGGAGGGCAGCGTTGATTTGCCTTGCAGTGCAACGGAGTATTCATCCTGAAAAACGATTTTCCCGGCATTTCATACGGAGCTATTGATATTAATCCCTTTCAGGTATTTTGGGTGATATAATTGCAGATGCCATACATGCTTAATTAAAACGCCATAAGTAAATTAACTTTTACAATTTTATCAAATAAATGGATGGCATTCCTGAAAAGATAATGAATGATGCTGAGTGCCCCGGCGTG
>PWJZ01000097.1 GCA_003559855.1 Bacteroidales bacterium | reverse complement strand
TGAATATTAACAACATCAGCCAGGACTTTAAAGAAGATTACTATGAGTTTGGCACTAAATGGAAAGCCGGATTCCATGTCGGACCAATGGTAGATATTAGCTTTGTTCCCATGGTGGGTCTTCAAACAGGATTAATCTTTACACGCAAAGGATTCGAGATAGATTTAGATAAATTTGTTGATGATTTTAAAGAGGAGCTGGGTGAGTTTGCATATTTGCTTGATATTGATATAGATGGACGCGCCACGGCAAGTTATAATTACCTGGAAGTACCTATACATGCTACTGTTAATATCCTTAATTTTCAGTTTTTTGCCGGCCCTTATATAGGCATTGGAGTGGGAGGTAAATCTGTCATAGACGCCACCCTAAAAGCATCTTTGTTGGGCGAAGAATTTACAGAAACCATTGATGAAGAATATGATCTCATTCCTGTTTTTGGAGATTATGACCCTGATGATCTGGATGATGACGAAGAGGCATTCAATGCTTTCGATTTTGGTTTGAACTTTGGAGTTGGTTATCACATTGGACCAATATTGCTGAATGCAGGTTATTCTCTTGGATTAGGAAACATGACTCCGGGTGAAACAGACAACGATTTTGACCCGGCAGACAGGAAAATGTCAAACAGGGTAATAACAGTATCGGCAAGTTTCTACTTTTAATGTTCAATGATAATAGTTAAAGCAAAATTTTAACTTATTTAAAATTATCCGGGAAAAAGCTTGCAATACTTGTAAATTTCAATACTTCTGATATTTCAAACAGTATTTACAGGAAAGTTAGTAATCTATAATAAACTTGAATATCAGTAAATAAAAATCAGCGTAAATCTGCGCAATTTGCGGGAAAACATATCCCGCTGATCCCGCTGATCAACGCAGATAAATTAAATATTTATACAAAAGTAAATTATGCTGTTATACCAAAAGATAAATCTGCGTAAATCTGCGTAATCTGCGGGAAAACAACAGATATTCCAAATCAAAGCGGAATTGTATTTACCTGCCTTTGATTTTATCCGGGTTTTGTTTTACAAATGCTTTCCAGCCGGTGTAACAGTTGCCGGATGACCTGTCGGGATTCTTTTTTTGAAAATAGTGACATGTAGCTACTGCTATCGCATCCGTAATATCCAGGTCGTCGGGAACACTTTCTATTTTCAGCATACGCATAAGCATAGCTGCCACCTGTTCCTTAGAAGCGTTACCACGCCCCGTAATGGATTGTTTAATTTTACGCGGCGAATACTCAAACACGGGAATGTCACGATGTAATGCTGCAGCAATAGCTACACCCTGTGCCCTTCCGAGCTTTAGCATTGATTGTACGTTCTTGCCGTAAAACTGACTCTCTATGGCAAGTTCGTCAGGATGAAAATGATCTATGGTTCGAAGTACCGTATCAAATATTTTTCTTAGCTTTACAGCATGATCGTCTATTTTTTCGGTTTTTAACAGATCCATGGCAATAAGCACGGGACTGTTTTCAGCAATGCCTATAACGCCTATTCCCATGTTGTTGGTGCCGGGATCAATGCCGAGTATGATGCGATCGTATTCCAAAACGGATAAAGATGTTTTTGTGTAGTAATAATAATAACCCTGATGCAAATGTAAGCAAATTTCTGCTTAAGGCAGTCAAACTTGTTGTATGGGCCGGCGCTTTGATTTATATTGTTTACAGGCTTATCAATTTCCCGGGCGAACAATACTTTAATTGGGTTATTAATGTTCAGACAGGAAATGCAGTTTTCTTCACTCTTTTAACGGTTTGTTTTCTTTCGATAATAAACTGGGGTTTGGAATCTTTTAAATGGCAAATTTTAGCCGGCAGGCTTCAGAATATTTCTTTTGCACGTTCTTTTAAAGGTGTACTTCTGGGTGTAGCAATGGGTATGGTCACTCCAAAGAGGCTCGGTGAGTTTGCCGGCAGGGTTGTGGTACTTGATAAGGATAACAGGGTTGAAGGAGCCATAATAAATGCTGCAGGCACAATGTGCCAGCTATTGGTAACGCTTGTTGCCGGCAGCATTTCAATGTTTATCCTGTTTAATATTAAAAATACCGGATCCATACCGGGTTTTTACTTTAACGAA
Source organism: Bacteroidales bacterium (assembly GCA_003559855.1). Classification (GTDB taxonomy): domain Bacteria; phylum Bacteroidota; class Bacteroidia; order Bacteroidales; family UBA7960; genus PUKZ01. The sequence goes on along the minus strand of PWJZ01000097.1, from coordinate 2,354 downwards.
AAGTCTGTCATTATACCGGTAGTCCTCTTATCATTGGCAGCTATCATATATATATGCCGTAGACGGGTAACTGATCTTTTTATGAGATCCAAATGGCTTGGCACGCTATGTAAAAAGCTTCTTATTTTAAAAAAAGTCAGCCGGGTGATGCTTTTCAGATTATTGTTGTTGAGTTTCTTACGATATGTTGTATTCATGACACAATGCTTTTTGCTTTTCAGGCTGGTGGGTTTAAGTCTGTCGTTGCCGGAAGCCTTTCTTTTTCAGAGTGTGGTTTTTCTTTTTATGACTATTTTGCCGGTCACAGCATTTTCGGAGCTCGCAGTGAAAGGTGGTCTTGCAATATTTTTGTTCGGTCATATTTTTGCCGGTTCTATAAGCAACTATTATGGCTTTGAAATAAGCCTTATACTGGCAAATGGCCTGTTATGGCTGATAAACCTTGCCATTCCGGCTTTGGCAGGAGTGGTCTGGGGCATGGAATATGGGCTTTCGTTTAAAAAACAATTTGTGTAATGGAACGCGGATGACACTGATTAGGCGGATAATCACGGATAACTGATCAGTGTTAATCTGTCAAATCTGTGTCATCTGTTTTCTGTTTTTTGCCCAAACAATAATTAAATGGTATTCGATATTATAATTTTTTCGTTTGCAATAATATATGCTTTATTGATAATCCGGCTGATTGCAGGTTGGAAGAGACAATCATATTTTAAACCCGGCAAGTACCAGCCGGATACAAAGATCAGCATTATTATTCCTGCGAGAAATGAAGAGGATAATATAGGCTTTTGTTTAGAAGCAATACACGATCAGCATTACCCTGAAGATCTTTTTGAAGTAATTGTGGTTGACGATCATTCATCTGATGGAACATCTTTCAGGGTTTTTGATTTTATCAGAAGAAAACGTGCCACGAACTTCAGCCTTATTTCTCTTTCCTCCGTACAAGACGGGGGATTTGGCAAGAAGGCGGCATTAGCTGCCGGTATCAATGCAAGTAAGAATGAGGTTATATTAACCACCGATGCTGACTGCACGATGGGTTCTGACTGGCTGAAAACAATAGGTACATTTTTTCATCTTCACAAGCCTGCAATGTTGGTGATGCCTGTTGTTATTGCCGGGAAGCAGCGTTTCTTTCAGAAGCTGCAATCGCTGGAGTTTATGAGTATAGCCGGCGTTACCGGTGCAACAGCCGGATGGGGGCATCATATCATGTGCAACGGCGCTAACCTGGCTTTTACCAAAAATGCTTTTGAGAAAGTTGACGGATATGCCGGCAATATGCAATATGCATCAGGCGATGATGTGTTTTTACTTCATAAGATAAAAAAAGCTTTCGGGCAAAAAATCTGCTTTCTGAAAAGCACTGATGCAATTGTAAGCTCCAAACCTTTGCCGGGAGTATCATCATTTTTTAATCAAAGGACCAGGTGGTTCTCAAAGAATAGAGCGTATAAGGATAAAGCAACCATTATCACTGCTGCAATAGCCGGAATTTTTAATATGCTGCTTGCGTTTTCGCCTTTGTGTTTGTTTTTTGCCGGCTGTAAGTTTTGGTACCTGGCATGGATATTGAAAATAGTTGTTGATTTTCCATTTTTGATGATAATATCTTCGTTTTTCCGGAAGCAAAAACTAATGTGGCTGTATCTGCCGGCATCATTGCTATATCCTTACTATGTATTATTCACATGTATTTTGGGCATAGGCGGCAGGTTTTCGTGGAAAGGTCGCCGTTATTATCAATACGAAAAATTACCGGATGTTTAAAAATTAAGAACTCCTTACCTGTCGTAAAATTAAATGTCGTGTTTTTATTATAACAAATATCAATAATCAAAAATCAAAAATCAAATAATATTCAATTTTCAAAATCTCAATGACCAAAACAATTCAGGATAGTTGGTTTGTAATTTGTTAAATTGAATTTTACTCACGAACTGTTTAATTTTAATTGGTTTTCGTGGTCTCGTAATGTTACTCCCTTCGGTCGTGGTCTCCCGTTGGTCGGCACACTCGGCAGGAATTTATTTGTAATTTGTTATTTGTTATTTGTTATTTTATTGCGATATTTATATTTTACGACATAAAACTCATAACTTGATGAAATACAGTATAAAGATCATGAATCCTGAAATTGCTGTTTATAATGAAAAATCCTGACAATTCAAAAAAATTGCCTGATTTCAGATTTAATTTTGAAGAAGCTGCCGGTGCAGTCGGCGATTACGGAACTTTAATTCCTATTGTACTAGGAGTGGCTATTGTATCAGATGTTAATTTGGGGCATATACTTCTGTTTTTTTCTATCTGGTATATAATTACTGGAATATATTTTAAATTAC
>PWJZ01000102.1 GCA_003559855.1 Bacteroidales bacterium | reverse complement strand
GCAGTGCTGTGTAAACCTCCGCCATGTGGTAATTCTTTATCCGTCCATATTACCCTGCTGTATGCCGGTAAAATGCCAGCATCTTTCATTTCATCAACAAAGTAACTATTTGACGAATGTGATATGACGGAAAATGCTTCCCATTGACTCATCCGTTCCAAAATAGCTTTAATAGTCATTATGTAACAGTCCGAGCAGGCATATTTTTTCAGATATAAAACAAGAACAGTTGAATTTTCCTGAAAAACTTCATTAAGAAAATCATTTTTGTCTGTGGGTATTTTTGTTCCTGATAAATTATAGTTAGACTTAAGAGTTTCATTAATCAATAACAAGCGGTAGTTAAGTGTTTGTTTTTCCCTCTCAATACTATCCGATACACTCTGTTGCACATTTTTTATCTTAAAGCTGAGAAATATTGCAACAACCAGAGAAATGAAAAAAGGATAAATGAAAGGGTGAATTTTAACTGTGTTCTTTCTATAAATGGTTTCATCTGCATAAAATGTATTTAATGTTCTGATTCCTAACAAAGTATATTAATTAATATTTGCGTTTTTAGTTCTTTGACCCGATGGAACCCTCATGCTTCATTCATTTTCTTTTGTGAGCGTTCAGTTAATGAGGGTTTCATTTTATTATATGAATAATTTATTTAATGACAGTAATAAAACGATTTTTATAAAAAACAACAGTCAAAAAAAGATCTACTCCACCATCTTTATTAACTCTGGTAATCTTTCTTTTACATGTCTGTAATTATGATCGTTAGTATCTGGATATATTTCGCCATTTGGCATTTTACCAGTAAAATAAGGTTTATTATTATTACTAGAAAATTGTTGCTGTAAGCTTTTAGCATCACCTAAATCACGTTCTATTGTCTTCATTTTACTTGCCGGTATAAATTCATTTTCTTTCCAGAATTGACTATCATAAGTAATTATCGGATTTGCAGAAAAAATCATAAATGCAGAAAAACCTCTTTCGCTTAACGGATTTAGTTTAGGATTAGAACTTAAAGTTTGCATTGTTACGGTTAACTCCTTTTCATTCATAACATAACCACCTTCGATTCTTTCAAGCCAACAACTGTTTTTATCCCAGGCATAATATATTTTCAGCCATCCGTCAATGACTTCCCGATGTTGGTAGCTATACCATCTCGCTTTGTTTATATGTGCCGAGTCTATTTGATTAAGCTCTGTATTGATAAAGAAAACCCCTAAATAGTGGTATATATCAGGTTTCTCGGGTTTATGACCAAATCTTAATTCAACATAATCATCACCTGTTTTCGTTAATTCAACATTATAATGTCTGGTTTTTCTTCTGTTCAAAGGTCCATTCAGCTCAAAACGCCTGAATGCATTTAAAAGAACGGTAACTTCAGGTTGATAACATGATGGGGGAGGTGCTTCGGGATTATCAGGATCAAAAAAGTTTTTTTCCAAATAACTCAACCAGACAGGATGTCTGTCACTTTTTCGCATATTTGTATTTATAAAATTTAAACTATTAAGCGGAATCAAATAATCATGCCCAAAAGATAACAATATGCCAACAGCATCTGTAAAAGCCACATACTTATCATTTACTTTTGCTATTTCCGAATAATATGTTTTAATTCCATACGGCTTAGAAATATTGTATTTTCCGTAACCCGAAGCTATGGTATTCCACATTCTACCCTCAAAACCTGGCTGGGCATGGCTATATAGCGGTAAAAATGTAAATTGTATAATAATCTTAGCTAATAAAAAAAAGATATAATTATTTAGTTTCATAATAAACGTTTTTTGTAATTATATTACAAATTATTTGATATATATATATATATATATATATAACAGTGCAAAAAACAAATATTGCTATAGGTCTAATTTAAATTTATAAATCACACCTCTGTTATTTTCGAAATCCAGGTGTATATTGCTTATAAAATAGGGTTCAATATATCCTTTTACTTTAAAATTGCTGGGGCCATTTATCCTTAAATATTTTGGAACATCAATATCAGCTACCAGTTTCTCTTTATGGTATATTTGCAAGCCATCATATTCCGCATGCTTCCCTCTTGTATATGATCTGAACAAAACATCACGTTCTGCAATGTATTCAATACCATCATAATAACCGCAATTTTCTATATCATTCATCCAAACATTTTTTAGATCATCAGAGTACAGATCTCTTCCTGAATATTCGGTATAGGTTGTATTCATGTCTCTGCCGGCTATTCCAAATGCTCTGATCGGTACAAAGTCATCATTACACACATATATAAGTGAATCAGATTGAAAACCAAGAAAAAATTCTTTATTTTGGCTATTAACATCGTAGCTGCAAAAACTAAAATGACCAATATATTCATAATCTTCATAAGCCAGTGAACGTATGCCTAAAACTCTTTTAAGCATTCCTGTATTATGATTTAGTTTTGCAATTACTCTGCCTTTTCTGTAATAATCTCTTGATGCAAACATGTTAAATTCAGGGTGATAAGAATTTACTTCATAATATACGTAATCGCCCAGAACTCTTCCTCTATCCCTTCCTGTATGATATACAAATCCGTATAGTTCATGCATATCTGGCTCATAACCATACAGCAATTCTTCTTCTTTATATCTGATTTGCCAGTCTACAGGCTGTTGATTTATTATTTCCCAATTTTTATCATATTTATAAAAATCATGACTAACACCTATAATAAAATGCTTATTTTCATTAATATTTACATAATCATATATAATTCCTCCTGGATACTCATTAGGACCTCTTCCTGAACCTAACCTGAAATTATTGACATTACCAAAAATATCGATTGGGAAAATACGACTAAGCTGATGGTCAACAAAATAAATTGTATCCGCAAACACTCTTATATATCCAACAAAAGATGATGAGATGTTTTCTACAACAATACTATCAAATTGTATATTCTCTATCAACATTTCGCTTTCATCATTAATATCAATGTTAGCATAATACGCCTCAGCATTATGTTCAATTTTCTGTTTACATTGGCTGAAAAACAGAAAACATAATAAAACTATAAAAAATGAAATTTGTTTTTCCATATATCTGTTTTTGTTGTGATTAACAAAATAAGCATCCGCACCGATTCATTAAGTGCGGATGCATAATATACTCCTTAGCATTATTTTTTCAACAATTTTGATCTCCCATCCAGCATTTTGGCGGATACCAACATGTTCCGTGCCAGCCAGTACGAGCTTTGCAAAAGTCATCCCATGGTAATATACTACATCTACACTTAATTTCTGAACCTCCGCCGCCGCCACCAGGAGGCGGAGCAGGATAAGGATTTTCATAATCTGCACTTAGATTCACACCAATTACAGCAAATCCAAATAATGCTATAGCAATTACTGCTAAATTCTTAATTAATTTTTTCATTTTTAATCTCATTTTTAAATTTAACATTTATGCTCCTTATTCGTGTAACTTTTTTGGGCAAAATTGAATATCAGTTAACAATTGACAGTTAACAGTTGACAAATGTTTTTTAAAACAGATTGTCTGGAACTATCAACAATCAACTCTGTCAACTTTATTCAGAAACCAGCCGTGATTATCTTTTACGTAACCGGGTGTTATTGAATGAGGAGCGTTGATTTTACCGGTTTTCTTATCCTTGCCGCTCAGAGTTTTGAAAATCGTAAGGGTATTGGGTAAAAAAAGCGGTATTTCACCGGTTTCTTTTTTTGCTTATTTCTTTTTACATTTGCAGCACCTCCTTTCTTTTAGGAAGAGGCTGGGGTGGGAAATGCTTGCTTAGCGTTAGCGGTTTCCCGCCCCCTTTTTCTTCCGGTTAAACTTTATTTTTGATTCTCGCAGAGACGAAGAGAACGCGGAGAAAAATATTTGAAAAAAATTTTGCGCTCATTGAGTCTTTGCGAGAAATACTTTCAACCGTTGCCGGTTTAATCTTTGCAAGCATTGGTTATTCTTTTTGCGACGCTTTAAATTCAATACTCAAAATAAAATTATGTAAGTTACGTACAAACATATGTATTTTTTCTTTTTTGTCAAAATTTTTTTGAAAATTTTTTCAACAATTATTTGTTGTATTTAGATTATTAGGTATAGGCGCTTAGATATCCCAAGATATATATACGGAGAAGTTGGAAGCTTCCGAAAGAACTTCCAGCTTCCGATTAAATCCATACAAAAGCTTCCAGATTCCAGTTATTTAGACAATTCTTTTATTCAACCCTTTCAGGGTTGTGGTTTGTGGGGTTATTTCATTACCACAGGTAGTACCTGTGGCTATTAATATTGAACCCTTTCAGGGTTACGGATTTTTTAAGTGTTTCAATACTATGTCTTTTATAAATTCAGGTATTCGTTATTATTTATATTTATCACAAAAATAAAACATAAACTTTAAATTTGGATTATACGGATGGGAGAATCTGCTAAATCTGCGGGAGAAAACAGTATGTAAATTGTTTGCAACTGGCTCATTTATTTGATCTTGCTTAAACAAAATTAGTAAAACACTAACAAGAATATATAAAAATTTTTAGTTAATAATTTTTTTATCATTAATCAAAAACCACCCCGATCACTCATACTTCAGCACGTTCCCCGGATTTACCAGGGATGCTCTTATTGCGTGGTATGATACGGTGATCATGGTTATTGATACGGCAACCACAGCTGCGATGATAAAAGGCATTGCGGTTATTGATATGCTGTAAGGAAAGTTGTCCAGCCAGTCGGTAAGAAACAGCCACGATATTGGCGCTGCAATAACAAATGCCAGGGCAACAAGCTTAAGGAAGTCTTTGAGCAGGAGGAACACGAGCTTGCTCATATCTGCACCCATCACCTTTCTTAAAGCCAACTCGCGAGTACGGCGCTCTGCCATAAATGACGACAGCCCGAAAAGACCAAGGCAAGCTATGACGATGGCAAAAACGGAAAATATCTTAAATATTGTATTGAGCTGCTTTTCATGTTTGTAGTTTCGATCAAACATTTCTTCCAAAATATTATATTCAAAAGGAATTGCCGGCGCAAATTCGTGCCATACAGTTTCAATATAGCTTATTGCACCGGCAAAATGTCTGCTGTTAATATTAACGGTAGCATTATAAGACCTTTCATCGTTCCAAAGTATTACCAGCGGGGCGATAGTGTTATGCAATGAATTGAAATGGAAATCAGGCACCACGCCGATGATTCTGAGACCATTGTCGAAGCTTTGCCCTACAACATCTTCATAGCTGCCTTCATACTCAAAGTATCGTACTGCCTGTTCGTTTAAAACTATACTTTCCTGATGGTCTGAAGGATAATCCCTCGAAAAAATCCTTCCTGCAAGAGGTTCAATGCCCATCATAGACAAATATTCCGCATCAACGGTCATCATGGTGTACTGCTTGCTTTCATCACTGTTTCCCATAGCTGATTCCTGCCAGGTGATCTGACCGGGAAACTGTGATGAAAGTGCTATATCCGATATTCCATGATGTTCAGTCAAACGGCTTTTGAAAGCATCCCGGCGCGGAAAAATCTGTTGATTAAGAGAAAAAACAACATTATCTTCCAAACGAATGCCCAGATCTTTTTCCTGCATGTATCGCAATTGCCCGGAAATAACGATTGTTGATGTAATAAGAATAATTGATATTACAAACTGAAATGTTATAAGCGCTTTACGAAAGAATGCTCCTTTTTTCCCCCGTATGGTCTGACCTTTCAGTACATCCACAGGCTGGAACGATGTAAAATATATTGATGGGTAGATTCCGGCAAATACTCCAACTATTATCGTTCCGGCGATCAATATTCCTGCCATACTTAAAAAACCAATATCGATAAAATGTAACGACACATCCGCAAAGCTTTTGAACCATGGCAATCCTGTTTCGACAAATACTAAAGCCAGGATCACGGCTAAAGTTGTGATCAGCACTGATTCTGAAAGAAACTGCATAACAAGGTTTTTCCTGTGGCTGCCCAGCAAACGCCTGACACCAACTTCACGGGCACGCAGCGATGAGCGGGCAGTAGAAAGGTTTATAAAGTTCACAACAGCTATGAGAAGAATAAACACAGCCACGGCAACAAATATACGCACCGTTTGCTTATTACCGCTCAATGTAGGTGATACATGCTTTATATCGTCAGCGAAATAAACATCTGACAAAGGGCGCAGAAAAAAATCCCTTTCAACCTCAACTCCTAATGTTGCCAGTATTTCTTCGTAAAAAATCTCATTGACCTTGTTTTCCAGATGTTCAATATCCGTATTGGGAGCCACCAGCACATATGTGAGGAAATTCCAGTTACCCCAATGGTTCAAAAAATTTTCATCATCATGATAAAATTCATCTAAAAGATGAAAAGGCATCAACCCTGCCGTTTCAATATGGAAATGGTCAACATCTTCAATCACCCCTGTTACAACCAGGTTTTCCATATCATTAAACCGTAAAACATTACCCATGACATCGGTAGTTCTGAAAATGGTTTGTGATAGCGACTTTGTAAGAACGATAGAGCGCGGGTTCGTCAATGCGCTTTCAGGATCACCGGCAATAAAAGAAAAAGAAAAAATGTCCGTTATGGTACTATCGGCAAATACTATATTATTGACGCTAAACAGGTCATCTTTATGCTGCAGCACAGAGTGATGCCTCCCTGCAGACACCCTTGCGGCATTTTCCACTTCCGGCAGGGTACGAACCATAAACGGACCATAAGCCGTACCCAGCACAGCCCAATCTGCCTTCTCAAGCCGGTATATCCTGTCCCTCTTATCAACCCAACGATCATAAGAATAATGATCCAAAATATATATTGAAATAAATAAGAATACAGCAATACCAAGGGCAAAGCCAAGTATCGTGATTATACCGTAAAACTTTTGCCTGTACAAAATACGGGCTGCTAATTTAAGATTATATAGTACCATATATGTCGAATTTATAACATCATAGTTTATAACACTCAACAACCATTCCAAAAATAATATAATTATGGCTATCAACCGCTTATAAAACAAGTAAATACAGCTTTACCTTACAAGGTGTACGTTTTAGTACAACTTATGTTCGTGAGCGGTCAATTGTTTATATGCTTTTATGACCTCTATATTTCTATATTGAAATTTCAGGTTGCCTCCTGTTTAGATTAACACCAGCCCTCTTGTATTTTAAAATATCCGTAGAGACCAAAGGGGGCAATTTACGTATTTTGCAGAAACAAAACTCTTTTTGTATATTTGTGAAAACAGGTTGGGTTAAAATTCCGAACAGTCAAATTTTATGGAAAAGGTAAGTGATATAAGGGTAATTGAAAATTCATGGATAACTATGAGTGACGGCACCAAACTTGCTGCCAAGGTCTGGCTTCCGAAAAATGCAGAAAACAACCCGGTGCCGGGAATTCTGGAATACATCCCTTATCGTAAACGAGATCTGACTGCCTATAACGATCATAAGCTGCACGGGTATTTTGCAAAGAGCGGATATGCAGGTATCCGTGTAGACTTGCGTGGCAGCGGAGATTCTGAAGGCATTTTACGGGATGAATATCTCCAACAAGAGTTGAATGACGGGGTGGAGGTGATCAAGTGGATCGCTTCACAACCATGGTGCGATGGCAATGTGGGCATGATAGGCATTTCATGGGGAGGTTTTAACGGCCTGCAAATAGCTGCATTGCAGCCACCGGAATTAAAGGCGGTCATAACCGTAGCTTCCACCGACGACCGCTATGCCGATGATGTGCATTATATGGGTGGTTGCCTGCTTTCGGACAACCTTTCCTGGGCTTCGGTAATGTTTGCCAACAACAGTTGTCCGCCTGACCCCCATATCGTTGGGAAAAAATGGAGGAACATGTGGAAGGAACGCCTGGAAGGCAGCGGTCTCTGGCTGAAAAAGTGGCTGGAGCACCAGCGCCGTGACGATTACTGGAAACATGGCTCTGTTTGCGAAGATTATGATGCCATAAAATGTCCCGTAATGGCCGTAAGCGGGTGGGCTGACGGTTATTCCAATACCGTATTCCGCCTGATGGAAAACCTGAAAGTGCCCCGTAAAGGTATCGTTGGCGCTTACGGACATAAATACCCCCATATGGGAGGCCCGGGCCCTGCCATTGACTTCTTAAAAAAATCTGTTCGCTGGTGGGATCAGTGGCTTAAAGGAATAGACAATGGTGTAAAGGATGAACCTGTGCTCAGGGTATGGGTGCTTGACTCGGTATCTCCCCTTTCGTCTGATCGACCGGGCAGGTGGATAGATGAGAAGACCTGGCCCTCGCCCAAAGTTGAGGAAAAAGCATACAAGTTGCATTCCCTCAGGGTGGGATCACGTATCAACCCTTCGAAAGAACCGGGTTCTCTGAAAATAAAAAGCCCTTTAAATGTGGGGTTATTTGGAGGAAAATGGTGCTCCTATTCGGAGTCGACCGATTTGCCCAGCGACCAGAGGGAGGAAGACGGAGGTGCCCTGGTATTCGACAGTCCGGTTCTGGATGAAGATTATGAGATCCTGGGTAAGCCTTACCTCAGGCTGAAGTTAAAATCTGACAAACGTATAGCACAGGTTGCTGCACGTATTTCTGATGTGGGCCCTGACGGCAGGGCAACCCGCGTAACCTTTGGACTGCTCAATCTAACCCACCGGGAAAGTAACGAGGAGCCCCAAGAACTGGAGCCCGGAAAGATTTATGAAGTTGCCGTACCAATGAACTACATAGCACAGCGCTTCCCGGCCGGAAACCAGGTAAGAGTCTCCATTTCCACTTCATATTGGCCGCTGGCATGGCCGGCCCCGGAACCTGCCACATTAACCATTTACCCGGCAGAAAGCTCCCTGGTCCTGCCAAAAAGAAATATTGCCAAAAGAGATAATTCTGAAAAAGCCCTTGAAAAACCCGGCCCATTTGACCAACTGGAAACAACCCTGCTGGTGCCTGCCAAACGGGAATGGATCGTGGAACGAAACCTGGCAACCAATGAAGTAACCCAGAAAATTGTAAACAACGATCCCCGGTACCGCTTAAATCACATAGATATAGAATTAAGAAAAGATGCCACCGAAATGTATTCATACAGCAATAACAAGTATGAAACGGTAAGAGGGGAAGTGAAAGGGGTTCGGGAATTTCGCAGAGAGGGATGGAAAATCAAAACCATTACCCGTACCATCCTTACTTCCACCACAACTCATTTTGTGGTAAGAGCCACACTTGACGCTTATGAAGGAGATGTAAGAGTATTTAGCCGCTCATTTGACGAGAGCATACCCCGGGATATGGTGTAATGAATCAGGAACCGTTAAAAAAAAGAATATGAATGATACGAAAAAGAAAGGTTTTCATTACCGGTTGATATCATTTCTGCATAGCCAGGCACATTTTGGACAATATTTTCATTGGGCTTTATACCGGAAAGAAAACACTTAAAAAACATGATTGTACGATTAATTCCTTTACCTTTAAAATTTAAAATGAAAGTCCGGTAAGGTATTGTGAAAAATTAACTTTAAAAAATAATTGGTGTTTTTATTAATACCGTTTTTAATCAATAACGATAAGTAAATGGGTAAAAAAAAGAAAGTATTTGTTGTAGGCCTTGACAAATTTAATCTATCACTAATAAAACAACTTCCTGAATCCAGGGAGTGTGAAATACTTCCGGCCGTTGAATTTTCTGAAATACGGGGTGTTGAAGATTTTTCCATACAAGATCTTCTTAAAAAAACCGAAGACAGGATTAAAGAAGCAGGTGGAATAGATGCAGTGGTTTCCTACCTGGATTTTCCTGGTTCGGTTATGGTCCCTATCATAGCGGAAAAATACAAGCTACCCGGGCCCGGCCTGGAAAGTGTTATGAAATGTGAACATAAATACTGGAGCCGCCTGGAGCAACGTGAAGTAATCCCGGACAACATCCCAAAATTTAAAGCTTTTGACCCCTTTGATGAAAAAGCCTATGACAAAATCGGCTTTAAGCCGCCATTCTGGATTAAACCTGTCAAATCCTATCACTCCTACCTTGCTTATAAAATAAAAAACAAAAAGCAGTTTAATGAATGCATGAAAGAGGTGCGTGAAAATATTGATTATATGGTAGAGCCATTCAGTTATATTGCTTCTGAATTTGGGATGCCAAAAAAAATATCTGAATCAAAGGAAAAGATGTTTGCCGAAACTCCTATTTCCGGGCGTCAATGCACTGTGGAGGGATATGCTATTGACGGGAATGTGGTGATCTATGGCCTGGTTGACTCTGTCACCCATAAAAAATATCCTTCATTTGCCAGGTATCAATACCCGTCAAACCTGCCTTATGAAGTGCAATACCGTATGTCGGACCTGTCGCGCAAAGTGATCAAACAGATCGGATTAATGAATTCGGCTTTCAACATTGAATATTTCTACAACGAGGAAGAAAATAAAATCAATCTTTTGGAGGTAAACCCCCGCATGTCGCAATCTCATGCCGACATGTTTGAAAAAGTGCATGGCATCTCCCATCACCATGTTATGCTTAATCTTGCCCTTGAACGCAGGCCTAAGCCTCTTGAAAACAAAGGGGATTTTGAAGTGGCCGCACATTTTATGCACCGCACTTTCAAATCGGGTGTGGCAAAGGAAGTTCCTGCCAAAAAAGAAATTGAGAGACTTAAGAAAAAATACCCTGAATTTGAAATAAAAATTACAGTTAAAAAGGGTATGGATCTCAATGATATTGAAGAACATCATATTGACAGCTACAGTTATGTGTTGGCCTACATCAACCTGGGCGGGCAAAACCAGGAGGAGCTGCTTGAGAAATACAATGATGTGTTAGAAAATTTGTCATTTGAGATAGAACCTGAGCAAAAATAATTTATGGACAAACTAATCACCATAGCCACTTTTACTTATCCCTCTGAATTAAATATTATCAGGGCACGGCTGGAATCGGAAGGCATTGAATGTTTTGCCAAAGATGAAATGACCGCCCAGATATATAATTTCATTTCCCTTGCCATTGGCGGAATAAAACTCCAGGTCAGGCAAAGCGACGCAATAAGAGCCACTGAGATCCTCAAGAAAGCAGGATATCTGGATGAACCCGATCATAAATCTACTAACTTCTGGGTTAATATAGAAAGCCTGACCAACAACATACCCCTCGTAAAACATCTGCGAATTGAACTACGCCTGATCATCCTTATAGCAATATTTTTGTCTTTTGTTGCCTTTATCATTTATACGTTAACCATTCCTGCCACATGGGAATTTTAATATGACATCACCGAAATACTTTTTTTGCCGGCTAAAGCCGGAGGCATTGGATAAAGTCTGAATGATATTCAAAGTACAATAATCAATTGCTTGTGACAATGATATGAAATATTATTCGGAGTTATGTTCAAAGAACTTATCTATTGCCTGGGGCTTCAGCCACAGGATTAAGGGTGTTGCTAATAACCCGGGGGTGTATCAAAACCCGAATTTTATTTTTTCATAATTGGAATAAATATTGGAGGAATCTTCTAAACCCTCTGTTGTGTTTGAAAAAGCCAAAAACAGGCTCAACATCCACTGGCCTTTTGCTGCGATGTTTTTTCCCTTTTTCACTCAACAGAAGTTCCCTGGCTTTAGCTTTGAATTTTTTTAATTTATGACTGACCTGAATTGTTCGATTATGCTCACTTTTGTTGCATACTCCCCGAATAGGGCAACCTTTGCAGTTTTGAGCCTGGTATAAAGAAATAGTTTTAGTATAATCATTATCAGTAGTTTTTTTCTTTTCTTCCTTGAATGTCATTGGCTGGCCCATTGGACAGTAATAACAATCCAATTCTTTGTTGTAGTAAAGGTTATCGACATGAAAATCTCCTTTTGTTTTTTTGCCAGTTTTCTTTTGTTCTTTATCAAACCAAATAAAACCACAAAAGTTACCATGCGTATGAATTTAAAAACCCTTGACTGGATTGACAACGATGGTTCAGGTGAATGGAGTGAAGGTGATGAGCTGACTAACTGGACTGTTCCGGAAGGTGTTACCACTATGATGGATTTTATTGTCGAATACGAATAAATGAATCCCTTATTATCTGACAATAACAAGAACACAATAAACAAAGCAAATGGGATAAATCGATTAAGAGCTAATAAAGCAACTATCATCCAGCATTTATTATTAATTATTGTATATTTAATTATCTTTTATGCGAATAAAAACCATCAAGAACACTTTTAGACTGTTGTGGGTTTTCTTTATTTCGACGCTTATTTCGGGTTGCGAAAAAAATTCTACGCCAAACGATTATTTAAAGTTCGGTCATGACAGTCCTCGTCCGGAATGTTTATATAGTGTTGATCCCGGCAGGACAGCATACTATGATAAGCCTGTGGTTGTGATGGCAGGCTGGAGCGAGCCCGGAGCTGCCGTAAACCTGGGCGAACCGGTAAACTCAATTTACCTCGACGGTGAACATGCTCTCAGTCCTGACGGAACTCAACTATTCCTCACATCAGACCGACCCGGAGGGTTCAGCGAAACAGATATCTGGGTATCTGCCAAAACCAGCGGCGTATGGTCAACACCCGTAAATCCTGGCGTCCCCATCAATACCGAAAACTGGGAAGGACAACCGGGATTTGCAGCTAACGACCCGAACACAATGTATTTCGTATCAGATCGCGATGGCCCGTCAAGTATTTACCGTTCCGCATATAATGGCACAAACTGGAGCGAACCGGAAATGGTCATCACCGGATACGTGGGTGAACCATCATTAACAGAAAACGGAAATATCATGTACTTTGTACATGTACTGGTAGATGACGATGGTGTGTTCGGCTCAAACATCTGTTACGTAATACATGAAAAATAAAAATCAAAGCTAAATACCATATTGCAAATACAAATGTTTAAATAAAAAATAAATTTTATACCTTTGATAAGATAAAACCTTTTACAGTTAAAAAGCAATTAAATTAAAAAAATCATTGTTTTATGTATTTCAAAATTTTTATATTTATAATAATTATGGTTCTATCCAAGTGTAATGATAATAACAAAAACGGTGAAAAATCAATCATTGTTCAGAATGCCAGTTTTGTATCAGAATTATTTGAAAAATCATCAGAATCGATAAATATAGGGCAGAATAAGTATATTCTGGAAGCATATTTATGGAGGGATTTTCAACCTATCAGTCCTCCTGACGGCAGACCGCTCTCCGCCATAAACAGATTGGTAAATGTTGATTCAACTGATATTTCCGAAAAAGTAGACCTGATTGAACAATATGTCATAAAAAATGATTCAGTATGGATCGCTCCTTATGATCATACTTCGCCGCATACACCGGAATTCAGGATTGAAAAGATTTCCGGAAACGGGCCTAAATGGGGTCCTGAAATATATGTTGATGTTATTGCCAAAGTGAGAGATATCAATACGGGTACGGATTATTTTATAAGAAAGGAGAATGTAAACATATTACGGACCGATTAAAGCAGGCTTGAGCAAAAAGCATCAAAAAGCTGTGTCATTTATTACCATAGAGCTTTTAAATAGAGCGCCTGCGCCCAGATTGATTTTTTAAACCAGCACTTTTCCTTCCATATTGTCAGGTGCCGGCAATTCAAGTATTTTCAATATTGTAGGTGCCAGATCGGCTAATCTTCCGCTGTCGATTTTCTTGTATTTTTTATCGAGCAGCCAGCAAGGTACGGGGTTTGTAGTATGGGCCGTATTAGGTGAACCGTTAGGATTTATGGCAAAATCAGCATTGCCATGATCGGATGTAATGATCACAGTATAATTGTTGTCAAGGGCCGCAGTGGTAACCTCTTCCACACAACTGTCAACGGCTTCAACAGCTTTCTTTATTGCTTCATAAACACCTGTATGCCCAACCATATCAGCATTTGCAAAATTCAAACAGATAAAATCGTAGATGTTTTTATTTATTTCTTTTATAACAGCCTCTTTTACTTCAGGGGCACTCATTTCGGGCTGAAGGTCGTAAGTAGGAACTTTGGGCGAAGGTATCAGCATCCTCTCTTCGCCATCAAATTTTTCTTCCCTGCCACCGCTGAAAAAGAAAGTAACATGAGGATATTTTTCGGTTTCCGCTATACGCAGCTGCTTTTTGTTATAGCCGGCAAGAATCTCGCCAAGAGTATTTTTTATATCCTCCTTTTCATAAATGATATTGACGTTTTTGAAAGACTCATCATATCTTGTAAGCGTAACATAATACAGCGGAATTGTCTTCATGCCCTGTTCAGGCATCTCTTTTTGCGTAAGAACGGTTGTGATCTCCCTCAACCTGTCGGTACGAAAGTTGAAACAAATAACCACATCGCCTTCCTTTACAGTTGCTAACGGCTCATCATCAGAATTAACTATAACCGATGGTTTGATAAACTCATCCGTAATATCATCGTCGTATGAGCTTTTTATAGCCTCAATGCTCGATTTGAACTTTTTACCTTTGCCATAAAGAAGCATATCATAAGCCAGTTTGATCCTTTCCCATCTTTTATCCCTGTCCATTGCATAATATCTTCCACATACGGTAGCTACCGTTCCAGAAGAATTTTTCAGGTGATCTTCCAGTTGTTTCAGGTAATTAACACCGCTATGCGGGTCTGTATCGCGCCCGTCGGTGAAAGCATGGATATACAGATCATTAAACTCCTGCTCTTTGGCAACATCACATAGCCCGAAAAGATGATCCATTGAAGAGTGTACCCCGCCATCCGACACCAGTCCGAAAAGATGTACTGATCTGTTATTGTCCCTGGCATAATTGATAGCTTCCAGTATAACCTCATTTTTATGGAAGGTACGGTCTTTGATAGCCTTGCTGATGCGCACAAGGTCTTGATATACAATCCTCCCGGCGCCTATATTTATATGACCTACTTCAGAATTGCCCATCTGGCCGTCAGGCAAGCCAACGTCTTCGCCCGATGTTTTCAAACTGTTATATGCCGCTTTTTTATAAAGACTTTTGGTGTATGATACATCTGCATTGGCGATAATATCCGACTTCGTACCGTCACCTTCACCCCAGCCATCAAGGATTATCAATAAAAGCTTGTTTTCCGCCATCTCTACTGATTTTCTTATAAACTAATATACTTATTTACAAATTATTAATTGTGTTTTTAACTATATGGTATTAAAGATATTAAAACATTAAGTTATTAATAGAACAGTTCAATTGCCAAAACTGTTCAATAATAAAATAACCACGATAAATTTCAAAGAAAATCACCTGTTTGTTCTGATTGCTACCACCGGGTCAAGTTTGGAAGCGGAATATGCCGGCAAAAACCCTGCTATCAAACCTATAATTACCGATACATTAATGCCCAGCATTATATTTTTGATATCGAGCAGCATATTCATTCCTGCCAGTGCCGACAGCAATGCAGTTATGCCAAACACGAATATAAGCCCTACTATTCCGCCTATAAGGCTCAACATTACGGCTTCAAATAAAAACTGTAAAAGTATGAAATATTTTTTTGCTCCCAATGCTTTTTGTATACCGATTATGTTTATTCGTTCCCTGACCGATACGAACATGATGTTTGCGATTCCGAAGCCACCCACCAATATGGCAAATCCTCCAATGATCCATCCTGCCATTGTTATGATTTTGAATAAACTTTCGAGCCCTTGGGCAATAATGCTTGGTTCATTCAGAGCAAAGTTATCTTCAGCCTGGGGCTTGAGCCTTCTTATTGACCTCATTATGCCTGTCAGTTCGTCTGACAATTCACCTGCAGATACGTTTTCATGACCTTTCACAATGATCATCGGGCTGTATCTGTCGTGATTAACGTCGATAATGTTTGCAATGAAGTTAACGGGCAGAATAACCACCCTGTCATGGCTGTTAAAGACGGCGCCTTCGCCCTGTTTTTTGATCACCCCTATAACTTTTACCCTTCTGCCGAATATTTTGACAGATTTGCCTATCGGGTCGGTATTCTGAAACAGCTGTCCGGCCACTTCGTTGCCAAGTATAGCAACATTTCTACCGGTTGAAGACTCGAACGTTGAAAAATATCTGCCATCTTCTATCTCAAAAAACTGTACTTTGTCGTAATCGGCAGACACTCCTTGAACAGAAACATTCGATACGCTGTTACCCATATATTCGACCGTACGTGTAGTAAATGCTGTGAATGCTGCATATTCAGCAGCCACAGAGCGTCGCTGAATATGCTCCAGCTCATGGAGTTGAGGTACCGGTCTGCCTGTATACCTCCACCATTGATACTCCCCTCCCATTGCCCACGGCCACTTTTGAATATATATAACATTGTCGCCCAAAGATTCAACGCTGGTACGTACCTGGTTTTCCATAGCATCAACAATAGAAAAAACCGTTATGATCGAAAAAATACCTATTGTAATACCAAGCAGGGTTAATATAGTACGCAACTTATTAACAAGTATAGATGTAAAAGCAAATATTGCACTTTCCTTAATAAGCTTTATGATAAGTATCATCGCTGAAGAATCATTTCAATTTTTTCAGTAATTCTGACGCATAAACAAAACTGTTAAGTTCTTTATTGGAAGAGGAAAGGATATTTTCGCGTGTTCCTTCCCACCAGAGCTTTCCTTCATATAAAAATACGACCCTTTCGCCGATCTCCATAACGCTGTTCATATCGTGTGTGTTGATAATCGTCGTTATGTTGTATTCTTCGGCTATTTCTCTGATCAGATTATCAATGACAATAGCTGTTTTGGGGTCAAGTCCGCTGTTGGGTTCATCACAAAACAGATATTTCGGATTATTTGCTATCGCACGTGCAATAGCAACCCTTTTTTTCATCCCGCCGCTTAGTTCAGCAGGATAAAGATCATTAACTTTTCCGAGATTGACACGTTTCAGGCAAAAATTCACCCTTTCCCGTTTTTCTTCTTTCGAATAATCAGTAAACATATCGAGCGGAAACTTTACATTTTCTTCCACCGTGAGCGAATCAAACAGGGCGCCACCCTGAAACAAAACTCCCATTTCTTTTCTTAACATCTGTCGCCGGCCAAAATCCATTTTTACAAAATCATTCCCGTTATAAAAGATATTTCCTCTGTCGGCTTCCAGCAAACCTGTTATACACTTCATCAACACGGTTTTGCCAGAGCCGCTCTGGCCAATGATCAAATTGGTCTTTCCCTGATGAAAAGATGTTGTAACATCTTCCAATACAGCCTTACCTGCAAAATATTTCCACAGATTATTTACTTTTATCATGCCAGGAGTATTTGTGTCAGAACAAGATTGAAAAATATTATGAATATGCTGCTGAAAACCACTGCTTGAGTGCTGCTCTTACCTACATCCAATGCCCCTCCTTTTGTATAGAATCCGAAATAGCCCGAAATAGAGGTTATCAGAAATGCAAAAACCAGTGTTTTTATCATTGCATACGTAACGTCATATTGTGAGAATTCAAATAATATCCCGTACACAAAATGGCTGAGCGGAAATATATCTGTTAGTGCGGCAACAAGCCACCCGCCGAAAATCCCCAAAAACATACTGATAACAACCAATACAGGGTTAATAATAATGGCTGCAACCATTTTGGGAAGTATAAGAAAACTGGCAGAATTAACACCCATCACCTCCAGTGCATCTATTTGTTCCGTAACACGCATCGAACCAATTTCAGATGCTATTCTTGAACCTACTTTACCGGCAAGTATAAGACTGATAATTGTAGGAGAAAACTCAAGAATGATGGATTGACGGGTTGTAAATCCTATTGCATATATGGGCATTAACGGATGGTCTACATTGAAAACCGATTGTATTGTAACAACACCACCCATAAAAACGGAAATTATCGCAACAATACCCAGGCTGTTTATGCCAATATTGTCAATCTCCGCAATAACCTGCTTACTGAAAACAGAAAATTTCTCCGGTATTGACAAAACCCTTTTCAAAAGCCTGAAATAACGACCTATATGAAAAAATAATTTCACTTTTTATCTTGATCATTAATTTTGTTACAACTCAACTCATTTACCCCTGCAAAAAATCAAAATATATAAAATAAAACGTTAACAAAATCCGGAAAAAAACGGAATTACAAAAACCCTTAGTCCGGACAAAAGTCCATAACCAATCATATCAATACGAAGATAAACATATTTTATTTTGAAGTTTAAAAAATAAAGCGTTTATTATAAAATGATAACAATGAATTTTATATTTTTGACCCATAAAAATTGAAAGAAAACCTTGAAAGTATATCATTATACAATATTGAATTTTCAGGACAGCTAATTTAAATAAAAAACAATTGACGGTTAACATTAAACATAGCAGGGAAAAAGAATTATTGAGTAAATATTTTCCACTTGAGTCAACGGACCGGATAATTGAATTCATAAACGTTTATAATATTAAACTGCGTTTTACAAACCGCCGTTTACATAAACTTGGCGATTACAAGCCTCCTGCAAGAGGCAAAAACCTGCATCACATCACTGTTAACCGTGATTTAAACCCTTATTCTGCATTGCTGGTTTTTTTACATGAATTAGGTCATTTGCTGGTATGGAGCAAATACAAAAACAAAGTAAAGCCTCACGGTAAAGAGTGGAAGGAAAAATATGGTCAGCTTATAAAATTATTCGTTGAAAAAAATGTATTCCCTTTAGTTTTGAAAAGAGTTTTGGAAAAACAGATTACCTCTATGCGGGCTTGTTTTATGTCGGACCCTGAGCTTTATCGCACACTTCATTTATACGATAATGACAACCACGGCTATCTTTTTCTTGAAGGATTACCCGAAAAAAGCAGATTTAAGGCACTCAATGGTAAAACATTCATAAAACTAAGAAAGCTGCGCAAGCGTTTTCGTTGCATTTGCCTGGAAAATCAAAGAATATACTTGTTCAATCCCTTAGCGAAAATAAAGCCGATAAATAAAAACTATAGATAAGATTTAATTTTATAATTTAGTAATTTCTAATTTTAAACAATTACACCATTTAACGATTAAACATTTACAAGGTCAAGTAACCATTTCCCTGTCCGGTTTTCGGGGGGGTAAGGATTTTTATAAGTAAAAAATATAAAACGAGATAATCATGAATAAAAACAACTATATTGTTATTATGGCAGGCGGCGTTGGCGAAAGATTTTGGCCTGTCAGCCGTATTGCTCGCCCTAAGCAATTCATTGACATACTGGGCACAGGTAAAACGCTTATTCAACAGACATACGAACGTTTCTTGAATATTTTTTTGCCTGAGAACATTTTCATAGTCACAAACAAGATTTACAAAGACACCATTTTGCAGCAACTACCCGAAATAACCCCTGATCAGATTATTTGTGAGCCAACACGTAAAAACACAGCACCCTGCATTGCATATGCTTCATATAAAATAGGAGATATAAACCCCAATGCAAATATAGTAGTAGCGCCGTCAGATCACATAATTTTCAAAGAATACGTTTTCACGGATATCATCAAATCAGCGTTAAAAATCGCAGCCAAAAAAGACTGGCTGTTTACGCTGGGTATTAAACCAATAAGACCCGACACCGGTTACGGATACATACAATACCTCAACAAACCCGACTTTAAGGAAGATCCAAGATTGAAGAAAGTAAAAACATTTACCGAAAAACCGAATCTGGAACTGGCTGAATCTTTCCTCAAAAGCGGCGATTTTCTTTGGAATTCCGGAATATTCATATGGTCATATAAGGCTATTATAGAAGCCTTTGAAAAATACCAGCATGAGATCAATTACATTTTTAAAGAGGCTATCGGAAAATACAATACACCGGAAGAAACCTCCTATATGGAGACAGCCTATGCAGCATGTAAATCAATTTCTATCGATTATGCCATAATGGAAAAGGCTGATAACGTTTATGTTTTTGTGTCTGATTTTGACTGGTCCGACCTTGGCACATGGGGCTCACTATACGATGTAAGAAAAAAAAATATCGACACCAATGCCGTTATAGGAAAAAATGTTATGCTTTACGATACCAATAACTGTATTATTAACATGCCGGAAGAAAAACTAGTAATATTACAGGGTCTGGATGACTATATCGTAGCCGAATATGATGGTGCACTGCTGGTTTGCAAAAAATCACAGGAACAACAAATAAGAAAATTTGTCAATGAAATAAAGCTGAATAAAGGAGAACAATACATCTGAATATTACCGGGCAACTTTAAATATAATAGGCCGGGCAAAAATTTTTATGCATTCTGTTCTGCCCGCTAAATATATAACAAAAGCCGACTAAACATTTTTTATAATTTTTTAACACTTTTTTTTTCGGCAGATAAAACATTTTCCAGAAAAAATTGTTCTATAGACAGAACAACTAAAATATTTTTTTGCCCTTTAATTTTTCGAAATTAATAAGTGTTTAGTTTTGGTTAATTTGGTTGTTTTGATTTGATTGGTATAGTTGATTTTGGTTAATTTGGTTATTAATTGAACAGAAAGGTCAGGATATTTATTCTGTCCTTTTTGTTTTTAATGAAATCACAGTATTAACACAATAAAGTATAGGATAAACCCCATACCCCACTATTTCAAAAAAATTACTTAAATATAAAATCACTTTTACCCATTGAAAAAATATTAGCCCGCTTATCTGATATTTTTTTATTTATTGAATGCATTAATAAAAAATAAATATCAGAAAGATTATCTTTACACACTTTTTCGATAACTAATAAAACAGGCTATTATGGGTAAAACAGTAAAAAGTGTAACAGTAATTAAAAAGGATGTTGTACTGCCTTCCGTTTCAGCAAATGAACTTACCGAAAACGAATATCTTTTTTCAAAAACCGAATACAATGAAAAAGGGCAGATCTTAAAAGAGATAAATTACCACCCTGACGGGAGCATTGAGCATGCTTATTCATACAATTATGATGATAACGGTTTTTTGAAAGAAGAGATGCTCATTGAAAATAAAGATGAGGTAATAGAACGCACAACATTTGAACCTGATGAGAAGATGAACATTAGGAAAGAATACCGTCATTATCTTGACGGAACTTACGATTCAATAGAGTACATATGCGATGATAATGGTAATCTGGTTGAAAAGGTAACCATTGATTATGAAGGAGGGGTTGAATTGCGGGAATGTTTTGAATTTAAAGGTGAAAAACTTATAAAAGAAACCGTTTTGGATAAAGACAATAAAGTAATATCAGAAAAGACGATAAAATATGATGATAAAGACCGGATTACCGATACCGAAAGTTATGATTCACTTGAAGAAACTCGTTTAAAAAGGATTACCGAATATGATGATAAGGGTTACCCTAAAGAATTGCTTACCTATGATTTATCTGACAGGCTTATCGAACGTATTCAGTTCAGTCATAACGATGACGGGCGTCTGGCACAGGTTATTGAAGAAAATCCAAGAAAAAAGAATACCATAAAATTTCAATACGATAAAAATGGCAATGTCGTTTGCAAGGAAGAGTTTGATAAGAACGGCAAACTCATCAACAAGGTAGAACGCATTTACGATGATGATAGCAGGGTTTTGGAAGCCCGTGCTTTTATAGAAATTGCCGAAAAAAACATAATAAGGAATTATGTTTTGACTTATGATTATGAATTTTACGATTGACGGGTATAAGGGTTAATACCGCAGTTATCAATAGCAGCTTTTGCCGGATATAAAATTTAAAATAACACCTTTTGCTATAATTATGGCAAAACAGCCTGTATAAAAATCATTGTTTAACAACTTCATATTCAAATAATTATGGACGCCATAACATTATTTGATTCATTTTGGTGGACGTGGATAATTCTGCCGTTTTTGATTTTTTTATCACGAATTGTGGATCAGTCAATTGGAACGGTTCGACTGATATTTGTATCAAAGGGATTCCGGATACTGGCTCCGATACTGGGTTTTTTCGAGGTGCTGATATGGTTGCTGGCTGTAGCACAGGTTATGAAGCATCTTGACAATCCGGTAAATTTTATTGCTTATGGTGCCGGTTTTGCAGTGGGTAATTATGCCGGTATTGTTTTGGAAGAAAAAATATCGCTGGGCAACGTACTGATACGTATTATTCCGAGGTTTGACACGACAGAGCTGATAGACCATCTGCGCAATGAAGGCTACGGAGTTACGGCTTTTGATGCGGAAGGCGTAAAGGGAAAGGTGAAAATAATCTTCACAATTATCAGGCGAAAGAATGTTCCAAACATTATAAAATGTATTAACCATTTCAATCCTAATTCCTTTTATACCATTGAAGAGATTAAAGCCGTACGTGAAGGTTATTTTGGTATTTCCCAGCAAAAGAGAAGCTTTGACTGGCGCTTGTTCAGCAAAAAAGCAAAGTAGAATATACCTTTTCAACAATAAAGAAGATATTGCCAGACCTGTCGGTTTACTATTTTTTTTTACAGCAATAAACCGCCAAATCTACAAACCTACTTCAATGCTAAAGCGCAATAAAGGGTTTTGAAAATATACTGAGCTGTTATCGTTAAAGTTGTACAAGGCCATGATATTAAAAAAGGCTTTTGGGCCGATCTGTTGTCTGTATCCGGCTCCCAGAAAGTAATTTTTCTCCCAGAACCTGTTATTGTTATTTACCCCGAAATAAAGAGATTCAAGGTTAAGCATTTCATACTCCCCATAAACAAATACCTGCGGTATTATCAAAACCCTTGCAAATGTTTTGCCTCCATAGATATGCGTTCCGCGACCCATTACTCTTTCATGATAATAATGATAATTAAGACCGACACCTGCAGATATTCTGTTTGTAATCCTGAAGCCCATGATTGGAGAAACATCCACAAAAGTAGCATAATCACTTATTGAAAAGCCTAAAGAGCCTCCTGCAAACAATCTTTCCCTGAAGCTCATGTCTCTGACATCGGGCTCATCATTATTACCGGCAAACAAACCGTTAAATGACAAAGAAAATATTATAAGTAATATAATGCCGGGGCGTATTGCTATATTTACTTTCATGTTTAAGATCAGGATTGATTTGTTAAACCAGGCTGTTTTTACTGTTTTTTAATGTATAAGCCTTGCGTAATTTTTGATTCAAATTTACTGCCGACGGGCAAATAGTTTATATTTTCGTGAACTCCTATCAGTAAAATACCGTCATTAAAAAGGCTCTCATATAAAAGTGATATTACCCTGTCCTGCAGATCGGTGTTGAAATAAATGATCACATTACGGCAAAAAATCAAATCAAACTTATAAAAAATATCATCACTGACAAGATTATGAATTTTAAAAGTCGCATTATCACGAAGAAAATCTTTGACAATGAAGGTTTTGTTGCGGGGATCTTGTTCAAAATATTTTGAATAAGGCGCATTAATTGTTTCTTCAAAGTTGAGTGGGTTCACCTTAACCACTTTATCAAAATTATCAAAGTAGGCATGTATCAACCTGCTGTCGTACACACCTGTTTTGGCACGTTTCAGGATTTCCGTATTGATATCTGTTGCAAAGACCTTTGCTTTTGACAACATATTAAGCTCATTGAGCAATATCAGCATTGAATAGACCTCCTCGCCGCTCGAACATCCTGCATGCCAAATATTGATGTGTGTCTTGTTCCTGAACTTATTGAGCACATTTCGTCTAAGGTTAAGCCATACTTCCGGGTCTCTGAACAACTCGGTTGTATTAACGCTGATATCATTAATACATTTTTGAATTGCTTTCTCGTCTTCTTTTATCTCATTTAACAAAGACTCAACATCAGGCAGCTTATATGTTAACAATACATGTTCAATACGCCTTTTTAAAGATTTTTCGGCATAATCGCTGAAATCAAAATATTTCAATCGCTTAAACTCAAACACAAGTTTATGAACATCCTCCCTGGTAACATTAATTTTTAATGCCATTAATAGACAAGCTCCCGTTAATTTTTATTTTCTATAATGTCGTTTTTATAAGGACATAAGTTCTGCGAAAATTATAAAAAAAATAAATATCTTTATAAGCAATATTACCTTTTTACAGATTTTTCAGGGTATACAGAATAATTTGCCGTTATGTTGATCTGTTTAATTAAAGGATGAAGCTAAAAACAATTTACACGAAAAACGATGTTATGCAGATAAGTACGAGCCAGGTGTTTTTCAAATATTATTAAAAAGTTTTCAACACATAAAATAATATCAATGTTAGTTCATTAAATATTTCTGTCAAGTGCTTTTATCATTGCTTCTGCTTTTAACAAACATTCCTGGTATTCCCTTTCGGGTTTTGAGCCAGCTGTAATTGCACCTCCAACCATAAAGCTTACATATCTTTCTGTCATATTATATAAAATGCTTCTTATAACCACATTAAAATCAAAATCTTTGTCAGGGTTGATATAACCGAGGCATCCTGAGTACAGGCTTCTTCTGGCAGATTCGAAATGCTCTATTATTTGCATTGCCCGTATTTTGGGTGCGCCTGTCATTGAGCCCATGGGAAAGGCTTTTTCAATTACGTCTATATAATGTTGTTTTTTATCAACCGACGAGGTTATGGTTGAGATCATGTGATGCAGATTAGCAAAAGAATATATTCCAAAAAGCTCTTCAACTTTAACGCTGCCTTTTTGAGCTGTTTTGGCCAGGTCATTTCTTACAAGGTCAACGATCATGACGTTTTCCGAGCGCTCCTTTGGATCGTTGAAAAGCTTTTTCTTCAGATATATATCACTCTCGCGGCTTTTCCCTCTTTTTACAGTACCTTTGATAGGCTGGCTGATTATTTTGCTGCCCCATTTTTTCAAAAACCTCTCAGGGCTGGAGCACATAAGATATTTTTCTCCCAACATATAAAAAGCTGAAAAAGGCGCCGGAGAAAGATCGTTTAGCTTTATGTATGTTGTAAAAGGATCGATATAAGCCGAATCATCGTAAAATTCCAAACAATAATTCATTTCATAAATATCGCCTCTCTGTATATGTTCCTTTATTTTTTTTACATCAGAAAGGTATTGTCTTTTGGATACTCTGGGTTTGATATTTACTTCAGGAGTATAATCAGGAATACTACTTGACATGTCGGTCAATATTCTCCATACATCATCATGATCATCCCATTTTCCCTTATTTGCCAGCAACCCTGATGATATTTTCCCCTCCTTGCAGATGATTATTATTAGCGGTTGGAAAAAATGAACAAGGTCTATTTTGATATTGTCGATATTGGAAGATGATAGTTTTTCGATTTGATTTTTCACATCATAGCACAAAAATCCGAAAATCCAGTCATTAGTATTGTCCGCAAAAGATCTCAAGGAATCAAAAACCTTGTCATTTGAAGTTTTCAACTCTTTGTTTACTCCCATTGCTATTGCCCAGTCAAAAGCG
Source organism: Bacteroidales bacterium (assembly GCA_003559855.1). GTDB lineage: Bacteria > Bacteroidota > Bacteroidia > Bacteroidales > UBA7960 > PUKZ01. The sequence continues at coordinate 22,260 of PWJZ01000102.1, read as the reverse complement.
GAATATGAATCGTGGGAGAAACCGTTTGAGTTAAGCAAGCATATCCTGTCGAAAAATTTTCTGCCGTTGTTTAAAATCACAAATGGCAGCATTGGGTTATCAAAAGAAGGCTGCAGTTTGAATTGCCTCATCATATTCCAATTTTAAATACTCCGGCATTAATTTAAACAATAAAAACCCGGCAGATCCGTATTCAGGTTTTACATTTCCCATGTATCCCCGCTGTTGAGCAAGTCATCGACACATTTAACAGGCGATGTTTTTTTCTCGTTCTCAATCTGATTTTCCATCAACCTATCATAGGTGTTAAAAGGCGCTGATCTTATAACGCCCAGCGCTACAGGGTGTTTTGGCGGTTGCATTCTTCCGAGCATACGGTGTATTCCGGGATCTTTTTTATATTGATCGTGAACAAGAATATCTTCCTCTTTAACACCGTTTTTACCTATTGTTACAACTCTGAGTTTATTTCTGCTCAGGACAATACCTTTATCCCTGTTCTTACCGAATATCATAGGTTTTCCGTGTTCAAGCCTTAACTGTACTTCATCTTTGATCTCTTTGGCGGTGATATTATCAAAGGCCTTATCGGAGTAAATAACACAATTCTGTAAAATTTCTGTTATTGCTGTGCCATCGTGCATTGCCGATTGATACATAACATCGGTCAGCATTTTGACATCGTTGTCGAGGCAACGGGCAAAAAACGTTCCTTGTGCACCCATAACCAATCCGGCAGTAATGAAAGGATGTTCGATTGTTCCGTGGGGTGAGGTTTTTGTAATACCGCCTCTGGGCGTAGTGGGTGAATATTGTCCTTTCGTAAGTCCATAAATCTGGTTGTTGAACAACAAAACATTAATATCAATATTTCTCCTTATCAGGTGTATGAAATGGTTGCCGCCGATAGCCATAGAGTCTCCGTCACCCGTAGCAACCCAAACACTAAGTTCAGGGTTTGCTATCTTGGTGCCGCTTGATATTGCAGCAGCACGACCATGAATACCATGAAAACCATAAGTGTTAACATAATAAGGAAACCTTGACGAACATCCAATACCTGAAACAAAACAAAAGTTTTCCTTTTTATGACCCAATTCGGGAAAAACTTTGTGAACGGCAGCCAGTATGGCATGAGATCCGCAGCCCGGGCACCATTTTACCATCTGATCGCTGACAAAGTCTTTTTTTGTTAATTTTTCCTGTGATTTTTCAGTTTTATTTTCATTCATTTTTGTTTTTCCTCCAAAAGATTTTTAAACACTTCTAAAAGTTCATTCACGTGAAATGGCAATCCCTGCACTTTATTGTACTGATGATAATGAAACTCGGGAAAGTTGATTTTTAAATATTCAACAAATTGCCCCATATTTAATTCACATACTATTATTTTCTTAAAATTGGCCAGAACAGATCTGGTATTTTTCGGCAATGGTTTAATATAGTTAAACTGTGCTAGGCTGACTTTATAGTTTTCTTCCTGCATTCTTTTGACTGTTGATTTCAGGGCTCCTTCGGTTCCGCCCCATCCGATTACCAGCAGGTCGCCACTTTTTTCTCCTTCCAGGGTTTGTTGGGGAATAAATTCTGCAACCCTGTTAACTTTTTCTTCACGCAACCTGACCATCAGTTGATGATTAAGCGGGTCGGTAGAAACATTGCCGTCGATATTGGTTTTTTCGAGTCCTCCGACCCGGTGTCTCAGACCTTCGGTACCCGGTATTGCCCATTTTCTCACCAATGTATTTTCGTCTCTTTTGTATGGTTTAAAGCCGGGTTCATCAGGTTCCGCTAGTGGTGGGTTTATAGGAGGCAGGTCTTCAACTTTTGGTATTCTGAACAATTCGGAGCCGAAACCCAGGTAGCCATCTGTAAGCAAAATCACGGGTGTCATGTGCTCCAGGGTATATTTTGATGCCATATAGGCGTAATAGAAGCAATTTGCCGGGCTCGATGCCGCCATTACTATTACCGGGCATTCCCCATTGCGTCCGTACAATGCTTGCAAAAGGTCGGATTGTTCGCTTTTGGTGGGCATACCGGTTGATGGTCCGGCTCTTTGAACATCAACAATTACTATTGGCAGTTCGGTCATCACGGCAAGCCCTATGGCTTCGCTCTTGAGTGACAAGCCGGGTCCGGATGTTGTGGTTGCAGCCAGGCAACCCGCAAAGCTCGCTCCAATAGCCGAGCAAATGCCCGCAATCTCATCCTCCGCCTGAAACACTTTGGCACCAAGCGATTTATGCATTGTCAGCTCCATCAATATCTCTGTTGCCGGCGTTATCGGATATGAACCAAGAAAAAATGGTCTGCCCGACCTCTCACTCGCTGCAAGCAAACCCCAGGCAGTAGCAATATTACCGGTTATGATCCTGTATTGCCCCTTTTCAAAAGAAGCAGGACCAACCCTGAAACGCAACTTAATATCTTCATAGCTCCCGGCAAACTCATATCCCGATTTTAAAGCTGTTCTATTTGTTCTGGCAACTGCAGGAAACTTACCGAACTTCATATCAATAAGCTTTAACGCCCGGTCAAGATCCCTATCAAACAAGTAGATAACAATACCCAAAACATACATGTTCTTTGCCCGCATTGCCATTTTCTTATCAATGTCGAGTTCTTTCAAACTTTTTTTGGTATGCTCTGTAATTGGCACCATGATGACATTATAATCACTTAAGCTGTCATCCTTAAGCGGATTTGCATGATAGCCGGCTTTATCTATTGCTTTTTCATCAAACATGTTCTCATCGACAACTATCGTAGCCCCTGTTTTCACCCATTTAAGATTTGCCCGCAGTGAAGCAGGATTCATAGCAACCAGGACGTCGCACATATCTCCTGGTGTATATATTTGCCTTTCACCTATATGCATCTGAAACCCGCTAACGCCGGCAATAGTATTATGAGGAGCGCGAATTTCTGCCGGAAAGTCAGGGAAGGTGGCGAGATCATTCCTGCTGAAAGCTGCCAGCTCCGAAAACAACGTACCCGTTAATTGCATACCATCTCCCGAATCACCAACAAATTTTACAACAACATCCTCTAATTCAATCATATTTGTCTTTTTTGCCATAATTTTTATCTTTTTCTGACTATATTATTTCTGTTACCAGTGATAATATTTACCTTTTATTAATGCATAACAATGATTATCCGGTGCGAAGTTAATTGTTTAATATTTAATCTCTTTGAAAAATCAACTATTTTTTACAAAACCATTCCGGAACCAAAAAATAAAAAAATATTTCGGTTTTTTAATGATAAAATATATATTTGCAATGAAATTAAAACGAATTACAAACTTAAAATTTTAATAGACATGGCTTACGTAATCAATGAAGATTGTACTGCATGCGGAAGCTGCATTGATGAATGTCCTGTTGATGCTATCAGCGAAGGTGATATTTACAAGATTGATCCTGACTTATGTACCGATTGTGGTGCATGCGCAGATGTATGTCCGGTTGAAGCTATACATCCCGAATAAAACATCTATCTGCAATTTATCTGACAATTAAGATGAAAAACAAACAGCCCGTATTATTTTTATGCGGGCTTTTTATATTTTTGTAATTGAAGCCATAATCATCAGCAATTTTTAGAGAAATTGAAAAACTCCGGCGAAAACATTGACCAACAAGTCAGCCAGGATGAAGTTATGTCGTTCTGGTCGCACCTTGATGTGCTGCGCAATCATCTGATTCGTGCGTTTATTACTGTTGTAATACTTGCAATTATTGCCTTTTTGAATAAAGAATTCATTTTTGATAATATAATTTTAGCACCAAAAGAGCCGTGGTTTATCACCAACAGGGTTTTTTGCAAGCTTGCCGGCATTTTATCAATACCTGCTCTCTGTATAAATATTGAACCTGTAAAAATCATCAATATTGAGATGGCAGGCCAGTTCACAACGCATATACTTGTTTCGGTCATAGGTGCAATAATAGTTGCAATACCGTATTTGTTGTGGGAGTTGTGGCGTTTTATCCGTCCTGCATTGAAACCGGCTGAAAAATCCAGCAGCAGAGGTGCAGTACTGATAATGTCAGCCCTCTTTTTAACCGGTGTCTTGTTTGGATTTTTCCTGATATCTCCATTAGCCATAAATTTTCTGGGTTCATACCAGGTTAGCGGGCTTGTTGAGAATCAGATAGCATTACGCTCTTATATAACCACCGTTACGACGATAACTTTCGGCATAGGTCTTTTATTTGAGCTTCCCATATTGGTCTATTTTTTCAGCAAGACAGGCTTGCTTACACCCCAGATTATGCGTAAACACCGGAAGGTAGCCATTGTAATCATAATTGCATTATCGGCAATAATAACTCCGCCCGATGTGATAAGCCAGGTTCTTGTCGGACTTCCAATATTGCTTCTTTACGAATTAAGCATAATAATATCACACAGAGTATATAAAAAAAGGCGTTTAAAGTCATAATAGTGCTTATTTTATATGGCAAGGATAATATTTGTAATAGTCGGTATTTACCGTCAGGAGAATGCAGGTGCAATAGCCCGGGCTATGAAAACGATGGGTATTGAATTTTTACGGCTTGTTAACCCGAAATGTAATCATACCGGATCAAAAGCTTTATCGACGGCACACGGATCAAAAGATATACTTGAAAAAGCGATGGTTTTTGATAGTTTTGAGGAAGCTATTATGGATCTTGATCTTATCGTAGGCACAACAGCTAAAAAGCGAAGTGTTCATGAAGATCATCATTGGGTTGACGATTTGCCTTCCATAATACTTGACAAAGGTGATGCTATAAATACGGTGGGTATTATATTTGGTCGCGAAGAGTCCGGGCTTACCAACCGGGAGTTGTCAATGTGTCATTTGGTATCCACTATACCGATGTACACAAAATATCCGTCGCTTAATCTTGGCCAGGCAGCAATGGTGTATGCCACTTATCTAAGCAAAATCACATTGACCTGCAAAAGAAAATCAGTTAAGGATACGGAAGATGTTGAACTGCCAGTTATCAGAGATAAGGCAAATCAAATCCTTACTGATGCAAGTATTGATCCTGAGGGTATTTTATACCCCAGAATAATGGAGAGGTTAATGTTGCTTAAAAAGGACGACATCAATCTGTTTCATTCGTTTTGCAAGTTCTATTTGAAGAAATATCACAATCGGATAAAATGACAGGATCATATTGTCATTTCCCCTCTCAAAGGAGTTTGCAGATATTTTTTTATTTGTTCTGTTGAATGGTCATTACCAAAAAGGTACATCATTTTGGCAACTGCTGCTTCGAATGTAATGTCGTGACCACTCAAAACCCCTGCTTTTTGGAGGCTCATACTGGTTTCATACTTACCCATTTTAACCGAGCCTCCGCGGCACTGTGTGACGTTAAAAACGATAAGACCTTTTTTTATCGCATTTTGTAGTTCTTCCAGAAACCATTGTTTTGTTGGGGCATTGCCTGCGCCAAATGTTTCGAGTATCAGGCCCTTGATGCCGGGTATGTTAAGCACGGATTTCACATAATTCTTACCTATACCCGGAAAAAGCTTAAGACATGCTATGTTGCTATCCATACCGGTCAATACACGTAGTTTTTTACCGGAAGTACGGCCGACGGCTTTGGGGTTATATTTTATTTCCACTCCGGCATGTGCAAGCGCAGGGTAATTAGGTGACCTGAATGCTTCGAAATAATCGGCATTGTCTTTATGGGTACGGTTTCCGCGAAACAGCTGGTAATCAAAATATATGCATACTTCGGGAATTATGGTACGACCTTTATCGCTGCCGGCAGCAATTTCAATAGCTGTGATCAGGTTCTCCTTCCCGTCGGTACGAATAACACCGACAGGAAGCTGCGACCCGGTAAGTATAATGGGTTTGAAAAGATTTTCCAGCATGAAACTCAATGCCGAAGCAGTATATGCCATTGTATCCGAACCGTGTAAAATAACAAAACCATCATAGCTTTCATAATTCTCCTCTATGATATGTGCCAAACGTACCCAAATTTCAGGCTCCATATCAGATGAATCAATAACCGGATCAAAAGATATACTATCGATCTTATAGTTGAACTTTCTTATCTCCGGAATATGCTCGTTAATATTCACAAAATCAAAGGGCTGAAGAACACCTGTTTCACTGTTCATTATCATCCCTATCGTGCCGCCTGTATATATGATCAATATCGCAGTCTGATGGTTCATTTGGTTATATTTTTTTCATGAAACACTGATTATTTATCAGTAACTTTTGCTTTACCGTTACTGTAAAATTTCAAATAGTACAGTTACAAATCTAATTAATTTATTGTTAAATGGTGTTGTCTTTAAAATCTGCTCACTAAAATTTAGCACAAATTATTGTGATTTTTATTTTATAAAAAGGATAAAACCCCAATAAAAGTTTTTAAATTTGATGCGCCGGGGGAAATATTAATAGGATAATTTATATTAAGAAGCCAAATGCAGCGCAAGTTTTTGAAAAACCTGGTTTTTTTGCTGATCCTTAACCTGTTGATAAAGCCATTTTGGTTACTGGGCATTGACCGGACGGTTCAGAACACTGTTGGTGCCGGAGAATATGGGTTTTATTTTGCCGTTTTCAATTTTTCCTTTTTGTTCAACATTCTCCTCGATCTGGGTATTACCAATTTTAATAACAGAAATATAGCTCAGAACAATCATCTTCTCAAAAAGCACATGTCAAAGATAATTGTTTTAAAGGCATTGCTTTTTTTGTTATATATTATATTCACTTTCGGTGGCGCTTTTCTGATCAATTACAGCCGTGAACAGATCATACTTTTATCGTTTCTTGGTTTCAACCAGTTTTTGTTAAGTTTCATTCTTTACCTGCGGTCCAATTTCGGGGGTATGCATATGTTTGTAACCGACAGTATAATGTCGGTACTTGACAGGACCCTGATGATAATAATATGCGCTGTGTTGTTATGGGGCAACGTAGTAGGCGATTTTAAAATCCAATACTTCGTATATGCCCAAACCTTTGCTTATAGCTTAACTGCTTTGATCGGGATATCGGTTCTTTTGAGAAAGATCCGGACGCGCATTTTACGTTTGGACTGGAACTGGCCATTTTTTCTGATGATAATAAAGAAAAGCTTTCCTTTTGCTGTTTTGGTGTTGCTCATGGCTTTTTACAACAGGATTGACAGTGTAATGTTGGAGCGGTTGTTGTCAGACTCTGACGGTGCGCGTTACGCCGGCTTATATGCATCGGCTTACCGTCTGCTTGATGCATCAAACATGGTAGCATTGCTGTTTTCTGTATTACTGCTGCCTATATTTGCCAGGATGTTAAAACAAAAACAATCTATCGAAGAACTGGCAAAACTATCCTTTACATTGATAATTATGCCTGCAATAATAGTTGCGGTAGGAGCTTTTCATTATTCGCAGGAGATCATGGAGCTCCTGTATACGAAACATATAGATGAAACTACCGCTGAATACGCATACCGAATGGAATCTTCCTCAAAGGTTTTTTCGCTGCTTATGTTCTGTTTTTGCGCTATATCATCAACCTATGTTTTTGGCACATTGATGACCGCCAATGGCAATCTTAAACATCTTAACATTATTGCCACAATAGGTATGGTTTTAAATATAAGCCTTAACCTGTATCTTATACCTTTCCTGCAGGCATACGGCTCCGCCATTTCCAGCGTTATAACACAATTCCTGGTTGCCGGAATCCAAATACTTATTGTAAAGAAAATTTTTAAATTTAAAATCAATTATCTGCTGATCAGCAAAATAGCAGCTTTTATCATCGGGATTATATTTATAAACCGGCTATCACTTGAACTGCCGTTTGCCTGGTATATCAATTTTCTTATAACGATAGCTGCGGGAGTATTGCTATCCTTTGCAATAAAACTGATCAACATCAAAAATCTGGTAACGATAATAAAACATGAACAGTGATCCTGGCAACACTGAAACTTTTGAATTGATGCATGACATTTGTTCGTTTTCTGATCATAACCATCAGGATTGAATATGATCATGATCTGATTTTAATTTGATGATATGCTTATTTTTTCACTTTATTTAATGACAAAGGCAAAAATTTGTGTAGGTTTGTATCGTTTTTTAACAACTCTTATTTTAAAAAAGCACATACCGCTGAGGTCAAATAAATGTGATTATAACCATAGAGGCATCAGATCGCAAACAAACAAGACAATTTTCAACATTAAACACCTTCTGTTAGCAGGTTTATTTGTTGATTGAGTATAAAATTTATTATAAACCACGGGTTTGAATATAAAATTGATGAATTTTGTCGTTATAAAATCCGAAAGCATTCAAAAACAATAAATTTAAACAATAGCAATAATATTATAATTATTTTCATTAAATTCTAATAAACTCAGAACAATGAAAGCAGAACAAAAGAGTGATTTCGATTCCACGCATATTTTCATGTTCATCAAGAGATGGTGGAAGCATTTGGCGATTATATGCACTGTTGCAGCTATTGCAGCTGTAATTTTTTCTTCGCCCATTTTTATAACACCTAAGTACCAGTCGACCGTAACTATGTTTCCTTCACAGAGCGTCAGTTTATCACGTTCGGTACTAGGCATTACTGCCGGCACCCGTGATTTTTTACAATATGGTGATATAGATGACGCCGAAAGGTTATTGCAGGTACTTGGTTCATCGGTTATTCGCAGTCGTATAATAGAGCGGTTCAATCTTATTGATCATTATGAGATTCCGTGGGATCATCAATACCTATACACTATGGTTGATCGCGAATACATAAGCAACGTATCATTTCGCCGCACTGAATTCGGGGCGGTTGAAATAAACGTACGCGACAAGGTTCCGGCAATGGCTGCAGATATAGCCAATGAAATAGCAGCACTTGTTGACACGGTACAAAACGAGATGCGTCGTGAGAGGGCTTTACTGGCATACCAGGCAGCAAAAAACCAATATGATAATACACAGCAGGAAATAAGGAAAGCCGAAGATTCATTAAGGATTTTAATGAAAAAGGGTATTTATGACTATGAAGGTCAAACAGCCATGCTTTTTCGCCAGCTTGCACAAGACATATCCGCAGGAAATACTGTAGCGGTGCAAGCTTTGGAACAAAGGCTTGATGCCATGGGTGACCATGGCGGTGCGTTTATGCATTTAACAAATTATATAAAAGAATCGGGTGAAAACCTTGCAACGGCACACCGCCGTTACCAGGAAGCCAAAGCCGACCTCGAAAGTTTCGTCTCGTTCAAATTCATCATTGATGAAGCACAGGCATCTGAGCGCAAAGTATATCCCGTAAGATGGCTCATTGTGGCAATCTCGGTCTTTGCCACCGGATTTTTTGCGGTTGTAATTTTAATGATATACAGCAACCTCGAAAACAAGGGAATTATTAAAACCAAAAGCAAAAAAAAATAATCTTCGGTGTTCAAAACTGGTAAAATAACGCTCCTTTTCGGTCTCTGCGGGTTATTTATAGCTATCAACATAGTACTGATAATCCATGGATTTTACTGGTTTGCTGCATTGCCGGCAGCTATTCTAATAGGATATATGCTTTTCTTTTCACTCGACAAGCTTTTATTCCTGCTTATCATTATTACACCCTTTACGGTTAAATATGAACATGCCACGGTGGGCTTTACTGTGAACATGCCGGCAGAACCTATAATAGTGGCAATTATGCTGTTATTCTTTCTCAAACTCATATATGAACAACATTACGATAGGAATATTTTAAAACATCCCGTTACAATTGCCATAATAGTATACCTGGTATGGATGTTTGTAACATCGGTTACAAGTGAAATAAGATGGGTTTCTTTTAAATATTTCATATCACAGCTTTGGTATATCGTTGCATTTTATTTTGTGTTTATTAAGCTTTTTAAGGAGAGAGAGAATTTTCACAGGTTTTTATGGTATTATGGAGTGCCGCTTGCTTTAGTGATCATATATATTACCTATCAACATTCGCTACATGGGTTTGACAGGCAAGCCGGAACGTGGATAGTAACACCGTTTTTCAACGACCATACCAATTACAGTGCTGTTATTTCACTACTGGCTCCTATGTTTCTTATATTCATGTTCAACAAAAATTACAGTATCCCTCAGAGATATTTTGCCGTTTTAGTTTTTTTAATATTTGCGACCGGTATTATTTTCAGTTACAGTCGCGCTTCGTGGTTGGGGATAATTGTGGCTTTTGCGGCTTTCTGGATAATATATCTCAGGATCAACTATAGATTTATCCTGGCAACTGCCTTATTGGTATTTGGGCTTTTATATACTTTCCAGACCGAGATCAGAATTTCACTTGAAAGAGATCAGCAAGAGTCTTCGGCAGATTTCAGGGAACATATTCAATCGATATACAACATAACAACCGATGCTTCGAATCTGGAACGGATAAACAGGTGGAAATCGGCCATAAGAATGTTTGAAGAAAGACCTGTTTTCGGGTGGGGACCGGGTACTTATCAATTTGTATATGCCCCGTTTCAGCGATGGGAGGATTATACTGTTATCACCACCCATTTTGGTGACGTTGGCAACGCTCACAGCGAATATATAGGTCCCCTGGCTGAGTCAGGGCTGCCTGGTATGCTTACATTTATTGCCATAGTTATAGCCGTGTTATATACGGGGATAAAGAACTTCTATAAAATACGCGATAAGGAGTTGCGGCTGCTTTCACTGGGAGCTACCTTAGGGCTTGTAACATACATTACACACGGTTTTTTAAACAATTTTTTAAATACCGATAAAGCCTCTGTTCTTTTCTGGGGATTAATAGCCTTGATAGTGGCAATAGATGCTTTTCACAGAAATAAAGCAGTTATAAAAAACAATTGATCAACTGATGGTTCTCCTCTTGCCGCCCTGATAATCACATACAGCCTGCCTTATAACTAACTTCTGTTTATCATATTTGTTAATCTTTTCAGGAATATTTAGAATTATTCAGGTTAAACTTATAATTTTGTCATGAAACAAATATTTAAACCACAAATTTTTGATTTATGAACAATACTATTGAAACGTTATTAAAACACAAAACGATAAGAAGATACAGGAAAGACGATATTTCCGATGGACTGTTAAGCAACATTCTAAGAGGTGGTATCCGGGCTTCGACAACGGGCAACATGCAGGTATACAGCATTATTATTACCAAAGATCAGGAAAAACGTAATGAATTATGCAAGCTTCACTTCGGACAGGAGATGGTAGCGCAGGCGCCTGTTCTGCTTACTTTCTGTGCTGATTTTAACCGCTTCAACAAGTGGTGCAGGCAGCGCGATGCCGTGCCGGGCTACGACAATTTTCTTTCATTTTTTACGGCAGCGATCGATGCTTTGCTTGTTGCTCAAAACGTATGTGTTGCAGCCGAATCGGAAGGTTTAGGGATATGTTATCTCGGCACAACAACATACCAGGCTGACAAGCTTATAGAATTTTTCGACCTGCCCAGAGGTGTCGTGCCCGTTACTACGGTTGTGGCAGGCTACCCCGACGAAGACCCCGAACAGGCCGACAGGCTGCCAATGGAAGGTGTTATACATAATGAAAAATACAATGATTATTCAAGAGAAGAAATAGATGACATATACAGATATAAAGAGAACTTACCTCTTACCAGAGAACTGACAGATGAAAATAAGGTTGAAAACCTGGCACAAGTGTTCACAGAAAAACGATACATTAAAAAAGATAATGTCCATTTCAGCAAAGTATTGCTTAAAGTGCTCGAAAAACAGGGGTTTATGAATAATGAGATGTGATACCCCACGAATAAACAGTTTTGCATGCATAATTTTCTTATTGACGGGCAAAGGAAAGTAAATAAGAACAGCATGATTTTTGGTCAATTTTTATGCACTTTTTAAAAAGACGGTATATAATTAAAGACTCATAAAAAAACCTTGTGAAATGTCTTGTCATAATACTGTTTTTATTACAGATATTGGCCGTAGCAACAACAAGATATTTGACAAAAAGTCATGTTTACCTGATCTATGCAAAGTATAGGCAAAGCATTGATAGTAATAGGTGTTTTACTGGTTCTTGCCGGTGTGGTTATCTGGCTGTTTTTCGATAAGTTGCAATGGTTTGGCAATTTACCGGGCGATATACGTATAAAAAGAGATAACATTACAATTTACGCACCCATAATGACATTATTATTGATAAGCCTGTTACTAACGCTTATATTCAATATTGTCAGGCGGTTTTTTTAGTTTGTGTGTAATGACAGGATAATTATAAGACCATCGTTTCAACCGTAGCGAAACAAAAATCATTTCACTTACAAAGAAGCTTTAAGAACAAGATTTGCTCTGTTTGGGGTTTTTCTATGGAAAAATGACACCCTGAAATTCAGTAACACTGGTTTTCGGTACAGAACTTCCGTATTTTTTGTTTATGGCATCAATAAATTCATTTGCCACAATAGCATTACCTCTTGCTGTGAGGTGGATACCGTCAAGTGAAAAGACTCCTCCGGTAACGAATTTTGTTGTAAAACTTACTCCATCGAATATGATCCCTGTTTCAGCATTTTTCAGCGGAGTGTTAACATCAACGAAGGCAAGATTCATATCACCTGTAATTTTCCGAATAAAACTATTGTATTGATCCACAGTTTCCCTGACATTTTCTATTTGTTGTTCTGACAAATAATATTGCAGAGGGATGGGTTTCATGCTACCCCATCCGGCATATTGCATACTGTCGGGCGGAACACTCAGGAGCAACAGTTCGTTTGCCGTCAGCTGCCTGATTTGTCCTTGGGCTTCCGCATCAGTTACAACGAAGCCGTTCTGCCCTGCTTTAAATTCAATATGTGGAAAATCTTTATATACCAGGTTAAGTTCAGATGCCTGTGATTCTGTCAGTACCAGTCCGATGGATGGTATTGTGGTAAAAAATGGTATTACGGTAATATCGGGTATGTTGGCAACGGCACCTGGTGCATTATTTTCAGCCAGCAGGCTGATAATCGATTCAATGATTTTCGAAAAATACTCCACATTTGTTATTGTTTCTCCTTCTCCTCCATGAATGGCATAATTAAGCACATCGTTGTTGCCGATCCATAACAGGAAAAAGGTTGGTTCGACGATCATGGCATCATTCAAAACGGTACTTGTATTGACGTTTTTCGCAAAGCGTCCGAAGTACGGATTAAGGAATCCGTAGCCGGGTACCAGCAGATGATCGGCTTTGGCGTGGGGAATGCCGAAGTTGTTAAAAGGGCCTTTTTCATCATATATCGAAAGCAGGTTATCGGGGTTTACCTGTTTACCGGCCGGAACGGGTGTTAACATTCCATCAATGACATCAAGAACGAGCCTGTTGCCAAAGCCGTACTCATCCTTCATCAGAGGCTGAATAAAATCGCCGCCTCCAGCATGTTTTAATTGTTGTGCAACTATATTGGGATAAGAGTTTTGTTGGGCCGATCTGTACAACTCACCATCGGCAAACCCGGCAGTTAATGAATTGCCAACTGCCACCATCGTTGAAAAGTCGGCATCGCCCGGTGAAGGTTTGAAGCTTTCCATCTCGGGCTCACATGCCATCATGGTCAAAAGGCCAAAAAAAGATATAATATTTCTGATTTTCATGTCCTATCTGTTTAATTAAAAATTGTAGCTGAGACCTATCCCCGGCACATATGCTCTTGATTTATATCTGCCGGCAAAATTTGCGGGTGAATAGGCCGCCTGGGTTTCCATTCCGTGAATATACAGAAAACTTGCGTCAAGGCTCACTTCCGGCAGCAACATATATGACAATCCGGCTGTTATCCCCACACTATTGACGCTTGGTGTTTCAGGCGTAAAATAGTTTTCATTTACCGGGGTAGGATCATAATATCCTCCGAGCCTGAGATAAAGCTTTTCGGAGGCTCTGTACTGACCTCCCGCTCTGAAAATAAGCCGGTTGCTATACATGCGGGGGTTTTTGCTGTCGGTAAGAAGTGTGGTATTGGTGTCAAAATCAAAAGCCAGTGTATCATAAGCATCCCAGAAAACATAATTCAGAGCTATGGCAACCATCAGCTCATCATTTATTTCATAGGAGGCCCCAAAGTCAAGGTTTGCAGGCAATGGCAAAGCCGTGGAAGCCTTGTTGAGGGGTGGAAAATATGTTTGAAGGGATTGGGGCACGCTGAACCTTGCATCGGCATCTTCCAGTGTCATATCTATCCTAGAACGGTAACTGATACCGAAATTCATTTCAGGCAGAGGTTTGAACATTATCCCTGCATTAAATCCCCAGCCTGATGTTGAGCCTTTGATACTCATGCTTCCTTCTTCATGCTGATCCTCAACCCGCAGGGCTTTTGCAAGTTCAACTTTTCCTGGGGCAAACACTACGCCTGCACCGATGCCAAGCATGTCATTTATCAGATAGGATGCCGTGGGCTGGATGGTGATCGCCTGCAAAGATGTTTCCTCAACAAGAAACCTTCCTGCCCATCCTTCTTCCCATGTCAAATTATTGCCATAAGGGGTGTTAACCGCAATACCGGCAACAAGATTGCCGGTTATCCTGGCTGCTCCATAAAAATAAAATGGCGTTGAAGGAGGGTTTTCAGTCCTCGCCTCATACATGGTCCCCTGCAGATGGAAAAGATTGTAACTGTTAATAACGCTCATACCAGCCAGTATCGAACGCTCTGAGACCATCATGGAAAGACCCCCCGGATTGTAAAAACTGCTGCTGCCATCAATAGTGAGCGAGGTGCCGGTCAAACCCATACCGATTTGTTTCTGACCATGAAGGCTGACCTGATAACCACCTGCATAAACATGTAAAGTAAATAGAACCGTTAGAACAGATGTGAAAATTTTTCTCATCATTATTGGCTTTGTTCCGAAAAAAAAGTATGATCAAAAATATGCAAAAATTCATTTGAATTCCTGCTTAAATTATTCTGTCTGCTATATTTTTAATATCTGCTTTTTCCCTTCAATATTCAGCAACAAAAATTTACTATAAAAACATGATTACAGCATTTTGATATCGCCTTTAAAGTTGGCGATAATGTTAGACCGGTTAAATTCTCAAATGTTGTTGCCACAGGTTTTTAATATCATCAACGGCCGGATTATTGGCTTAGCATTTACGTTGCGCAAATGAAACGTATACGAAATGACTGCCGGATACCTGCCGGGAAGGTTCATTTTAAGGCACACTTTTTCCCGGGGTGTTTCGAAAGCATGAGGGATCTGCACAACCGGTACACGGGAATGTCAGAACAGCTGATGAAAGGATTGTTCGGGCTTGATTTTAACTGCTTTTTAAAATATAAACGAAAAAAAATTATTCAAACATTAATAATACCCTTATATTTTAAGCATATTAGCCGGCATTTGAAAGTTTTTTTAAGTAAGTTTAAAGACAAATCGGTTAGGTAATTAAAAATGTATATTTATTTTTGTTGCAGTAAAAAGAGTTTAAACACAAAAATTTATAAAAATGGCAGATCTATCTACTACTTATATGGGGCTCGCGCTTCGTAATCCGTTGATTATAGGAAGTTCGGGTTTAACAAATTCTTTGGAAAACATTCGTGAAATCGAGAAAAAGGGTGCCGGTGCAGTTGTTTTAAAATCATTATTTGAAGAACAGATAAAATATGAGATCCGGAAGGTTTTTTCATATGATGAAGCTCATCGGTCATCAACCGAAGCAGAGGATTATATCAGGAATTATGCCCGTTCGCACAGTCTGGAAAAATACACCAAGCTTATTCGTGATGCGAAGAGTTCTGTTTCCATTCCTATTATAGCAAGTATAAATTGCATTTCCGCATCGGAGTGGCCTGCATTTGCCACCAACATACAGGAAGCCGGTGCCGATGCTCTTGAGCTTAACATTTTTGTTTTACCTTCTGATATCAACAGTGATGGCAGAAAAATAGAACAAATTTATTTTGATATTTTAGAGGCTGTCAGATCGAAAGTGACCATACCGGTATCGCTCAAATTATCGCATCATTTTTCGGGATTAGGCGAAATGATAAAAAAGTTTTCATGGACAGGTGTTAAGGGTATAGTGTTATTCAACAGATTTTTCAATCCTGATATTGACATTGACAGTTATAATTTTAAGCCCGGCAACATTTACAGCACACCCGAAGAAATAACCGGTTCGCTACGGTGGATTGCCATTCTTGCTGACCGTGTACAATGCGATTTATGTGCATCGACCGGTATTCATGATTCCGGTGGGCTTATCAAACAATTGCTTGCCGGTGCCAAAGCAGGTCAGGTATGTTCGGTTCTTTATAAAAAGGGCTTTGATGAAATTGAAAAGATACTTGGTGATATGAGGGGGTGGATGGAAAAGCATAATTACGCGAAAATAGATGATTTCAGGGGAAAAATGAGCTACAAGAAATCGGAAAACCCTGCTGCTTATTACAGGGTTCAGTTTATGAAGCATTTTGCAGGAATAGACTGACAAGGGCGTATTATGAGCAATGGGTTGCATGCGTTTATGTTGTATATGGGGCGTTTTATGCCGGGTAAGGCAATACAAGCGGCGAGCAGACGCTAATTCAATAATATGATAAGTTAGCAAGGCAGCAAAGTGGTAACGTGATAGTTTGACAAATTACCCTGCAAGTCTGTTTACATTCGGCACATGGCGTGATATAACAAACCACGGGTCAAAGCCAACCATTACTTTGGCGCTATTTTGAGAAGATATGCGCCGAGGATCCCGAAAATGATATTTGGTATCCATGCAGCTATTGACGGAGCCAGGTTTCCGTTTGTAGCAAATGTTGATGATATTTGCATAAAGAGTATAAATGCAAAACTGAGGGCTATTCCTGCGCCGAGATGCAGTCCTACACCTCCTCTCACTTTCCTGCACGACAATGAAACCCCAATTATTGTAAGCACAAGCGTTGCAAAAGGAAAAGCGATACGTCGGTGTTTTTCAACCAGGAAAAACTTAATATTTTCAGAACCTTTCATCTTCTCAAGGTCAATTTGCGCCTGCAGCTCTCTGAAGTTGAGGGTTTCTATCTCGCGAAGGCTTTGCATGAAATTGTCGGGGGTAAAACCCAGCACCGTGTCTTTACGGCTG
Organism: Bacteroidales bacterium; assembly: GCA_003559855.1. GTDB lineage: Bacteria > Bacteroidota > Bacteroidia > Bacteroidales > UBA7960 > PUKZ01. The sequence goes on along the minus strand of PWJZ01000102.1, from coordinate 5,124 downwards.
CCAAAAGAGAGCTGTTCATTAAAACCGTCCATTTCGCGTATATAATAATTCTGAATCCGCCAGTGTTCGCTGATAGTATCCCATACAACACTGCTTGCAGACAGTTTGTAATAAAGTTTTCCATCGTCAATTTTCTCCAGCGTAAAACGCTGTCCCTTATTGGTACGTTCATTAAAAGACTCCATATAAACAAATACCCCGGGGTTTATCTGCATATGGATATTACGTTCCCTGAACCGGGAAGGGCTTCTTACATAGGTATTTTCAAAATCAAGGCGGTTCTCATTTGCAAGAGGTATCAGAATGTTTGACAAATATATTGACAACATGGCTAAAAACACGGCCGATATTACATAAGGAACAAGCAGGCGTTTGAAACTTATACCCGAGCTTAACATAGCGATGATTTCCGAATTCAAGGCAAGACGTGAGGTGAAAAAAATTACGGCAATAAAAGTAAACAGGGGGCTGAAAAGATTGACAAAATAAGGAATGAAATTAAGATAATAGACAAATATAATATCATATAAAGGAGCCCGGTTTTCAATGAAGTCATCGATCTTTTCCGAAAGGTCAAAAACGATGACTATCAGAATTATCAAAGCAATAGCGAAGAAAAAAGTTCCAAGAAACTTGCGTATTATGTACAGATCAACTTTTTTGATTTTATTCATTCCCTGTCGGTTAAAACTTTGATTATTAAATTGTTGTTATTACAAAAAATGTACCTTAAAAACAGGTTTTTAAATACGGTTTGACAGTTTTGCGACCATCTCAGATTTCCATTTGTCAAATTCGCCTCCGATTATTTTTTCTCTTGCTTTGTTTATTAACGAAATATAAAATGTCAGATTGTGAGCTGTTGCGATCATCGGGCCGAGTATTTCTTTCGAGACAAAGAGGTGCCTCAGGTATGCCTTGCTGTAGTGATTATCAACATATGAACTGCCGTTGGGGTCGATAGGTGAATAGTCGAACTTCCATTTTTCGTTCAAAATATTTATTATTCCATTTTCGGTGAACAGCATTCCGTTTCTTGCATTCCTTGTAGGCATGACACAATCAAACATATCAACACCCATAGCGATACATTCGAGCATATTTTCGGGTGTTCCCACGCCCATGAGATATTTTGGTTTGTGGTGCGGCAATATTGAACATACCAGGCGTGTCATTTCATACATAATATCGTTTGGTTCGCCTACCGAGAGCCCGCCGATTGCAATGCCTTCGCAATTGTATTGGGCAACGGTTTCAGCAGATTTTTCCCTCAGGTCTTTGAAAGTGCTGCCTTGCACGATAGGAAACAGCAACTGCTCATATCCATATTCGTTATTACTGTTATAAAAGTGGTTGCAGCATCTTGCCAGCCATTTATGTGTCAGCTCCATTGATTTTGCGGCATACTCATAATCGCATGGATAAGGGGTACACTCATCAAAAGCCATGATGATGTTGGCGCCCAGTATTCGCTGGATATCGACAACCTTTTCGGGAGAGAAGAAGTGTTGCGACCCGTCGATATGCGAATGAAACCAAACGCCGTCGGGGGTCAGCTTACGTTTCTGTGCCAGCGAGTATACCTGGTAGCCGCCGCTGTCGGAAAGTATGGGAAGATCCCATCCGATAAACTTATGCAACCCTCCTGCCCTGCGTATAACTTCAGGCCCCGGACGCAGGTACAGATGATAAGTGTTGCCTAAAATAATACGGGCTTTCACTTTCTCCGACAATTGCTGCTGGTCTATTGCCTTTACGCTGCCCGCAGTCCCGACAGGCATAAATACCGGCGTATCTATTTCACCATGAGCGGTGGCTATCCTGCCGGCACGGGCATCGGTCTTTTTACACAATGCTGTTAACTCAAAAGCCATCAATAGATATTTTGAATTGTGCAAAGATAGTAAATTGTTGAGGTTGAAGTTCAGGCTCACACTGGTACCCGAATGAGAGTGGTCTTTTGCAAGAGTACGTGCTTATGGATTTGCCACAGGTATTCAGCGCTCAGTGCAACGTAATATGCTTAACCGGCTTTATATGCCGGAGAAGGTTAACATTTTTTTAAAAAACTATAATATTATTACAAAAAATTTTTTATTATTGCATAATATGTAAATCCAAAAACAGATTTACATACCGGCAGAATGTCGCATATAGCAGATATTTGCCGCAATGCAATCACCATTTTTATGTGAGTGAGAGGGCGGAGCTGTAAGTTTAGAAGATTATATGTTTAATTCTGTTTATTTATTAACCAAAAGCCAAAAAAATGAATAATATTATTTTAAAACCGGGATTATGCATTTTGTTTGTATTGGTTTCGTTTACATTAACCGGAAAAAAAGTCAAAAAGCTAATGTAAACCAGGATGAAATCACAATGCTAAAAAACGAAATGCGAAATGCTATTAAAGAGATAACACTTGAAACCGCTGCAGAAATTTATGAGCCACTAATAGCCAACATAGAATCTCATTATAGTGAAAAGATGAGTTCGTTGGAGAAGAACACGGAAGAGCTGATTTCGCTAATTGTGGAGGATTATGAGGAAAGGGTTGCGGGTCTTAAATGTAAGTAAAGCAAAATGGGTTTTCTAAAAGTATATCCAATAAAACATAAGGGTGAAAACCGGATTGCCCTGAGCTACCGATATAATGCTTATGATGATCTGGACAGGATTATACGTAGCTTACCTAACCGGCGGTATAGTGTTACAAAAAAGGTTTGGCATATTCCGTATCGTCCGGATTATAAGACAATTATTAAAAAAGAATTTGAATCTGTTAAAGGGTTACAGATAATTTTTGATGATGGGAAAATCGTTGTAGAAAACAGTGTAAAAAAGAACAATACATTATTGTTGGAAAAAAGAAAAGTTCAGCTAAAAATAGATAAGCAAAATAAGAAGTTTTATGTAGATCACGGTTATAATCCTAAATTATTCGAAGCAATAAACTCTCTTGAAAAAGGATTTTGGTTAAAAAAGCAAAAATGCTGGGTTTTTAAGGGCACTAATGAGGTTTATCAAACAATCATAGATATTTTAGAAAAAGCCGGATATGATTGGGAAAAAAATACAGTGTCTTCTCCCACTTTTGATACTGGTAAACGAATACATGAAAGCATATCTAAGAATTCGGTTAAACTACCAAAAGAGTTTAATTCTATTTTAAAATCATATGATGACACTTTGACTTTAAGACGTTTGAGTCCTAAAACACGAGAAATTTATACTGGTTTTTTCAAGAAATTCCTTGCTGATAATATTGGTAAAGATGTTGAGAATTTTAGCTATCATGATATTTATGATTATATAAAAGATCGCTCAAAATACTTGACTGACACATCATTACGTCAAACAATTGCTGCTATAAAGTTTTATTATGAACGCACGCTCAGCAGGGAGAAAATGTTTTTCTATCTATCAGATAAACAGAAAATCAAGAAGAGCATCTTATATTTACCTTTTCATGATATAAAGACTTTGCTTTCCGGCATTGAATCGCCGGCTGACAGGTTGTTATTATTTTTGGTATATCATGCTAATATTATGTTACGTGATATTTGTTCATTATCAGTTGATTCGGATAAGATTTTTGTTGAGAATTTTAGCTTACCCGGCAAAAATAAAGAGGCAGAAGCATATTATAGGGAATTGGTTAAAGAGGCAAAAATCAAATATCAACAAAGAAAGTATCTCATTGAAAAAGACGGGCAACAACACACAGTGGAAACATTGAAGGTAAAACTTTACCGAATTTTAGGTCATTACAGGTTGGAAGAGTTGTACAAAAGGCAATATGAGCTTATTCTTGAAAGCTCTGATTACAGCCCCAAAACAAAGAAGATGTATTTAGGTGCTTTTATGAAGTTTTTAAAGTACTTCAATTACAAACATCCTTCATTTATAAGTAATGATGATATACGTGAGTATATGGTTTTGCACCGTGAGAAATCAGCTTCACACCAGGATAATCTTGTAAATGCTTTTAAATTCTTTTTTGAAAGAGTTCACAATCAATCCATTTCAGACAAGCATATAATGCGTCCGCGCAAGACCTTCTATTTGCCTGACTATTTTTCGCAGGAGGAGATATCAGCGATGCTGGATACAACCGAAAACGTTAAACATCAGCTTTTTGTAGCTATTGGATATACTGCAGGCTTGCGAAGACAAGAGATTCAGAATTTAAGGCTGTGCGACATTGACTTAAAACGTAACCGTATATTCATTAAAGATTCAAAGGGTAATAAGGACAGATATACTTTATTTTCAAGGCATTTGCATGACTTGTATAGATCATACCTGCAAAAAGAGAAGCCGGAAGTTTTTGTTTTTGAGGGTAATATGCCCGGCAAACAATATAGTGCAACAAGTATGTCAAATGTGTTAAAGGCAATGGCAAGAGCTGCAGGAATACAGCGTAAAGTGCACTTGCACATGCTGCGTCATTCGTTTGCAACCCATTTGCTTGAAGACGGTAAAGATATTCGTTATGTCCAGGAGTTATTAGGTCACCGAAGTATAAAAACCACAGCGCGTTATACTCATATTGTAAGCGATGCATTAAATACTGTTGCAAGTCCGTTTGACCGAATGGTAAGCGAAACCGGTTTTGGTAGTAAAATGCCAAGAGGACCTTAGGTGAAAAAATATGGAGTATTTAAAGAATGACAAACCTGAATTTTTTTTTGCTTTATAAAATATAATAGTCCATTGAATTGGAATGGGTTTAGTACGTACTTTTTTAAAATTATAATAAATTTTCAAAGATTGTGTTAATTTTTTTTATATTTGTAGATAATAAAGGTATTGAATAAACTTACAAAGTTGATGCAAAAAGACAAGATAAAAACCATAGAAAGAAATATAATGGAATATAGCAAAAAAAGATATATATTTGTTAAATCAGCAAGTTACAAACGAAAATCAACTTACATATAATAGCCATAAACACAATGTGGCTATGCAGACGTTGGCAGTAATAATACAAACTAAAATTTAAGGAGGATTTATCATGAAAGAATCAAAAAGAATATTAATGGTAATACTTATTGCAGTATTTCCATTAACGGTATTTACACAGGAGGATGATCCTGGAATTATATCTATTTATGAGGGGAG
>PWJZ01000013.1 GCA_003559855.1 Bacteroidales bacterium | reverse complement strand
GTGGGCCCAGTTGGACTCGAACCAACGACCAACTGATTATGAGTCAGCTACTCTAACCGACTGAGCTATGGGCCCTGATTCTATCATTCATGAACGTGCAAAGATACAATTTTATGTGCATATTTGCACACGTTATGAAAAAATAATTCGAAAATTTTTGTAAAAAGTATCGTCTTTTATCTGGGTGATATTATTATTTGAAAATGCTATTTTGAAAAAAAATAGAACATAGATTTACCCGGTGGAATTAAAACTTGATTTTTCCGTAATACTTTTTTTAATAACTGTTCCACAGGGTGAGCACGGATCAGGAGGATAATCACTGATTAATCCCCCGGCCAAAGCCGCAGGTAATAGAGAGGCGCTTTGAATCAACTATTGGCCAAAGCCGCAGACAACAGATAGGCGAGGTAATTATAGAAACTTTGATTAGAACCTCAGCTATTGCCAAAAGATTTATCCGATATATTCTGATTAAAAACTATCCATTACCTCCGGCTTTAGCCGTGGGGTATAAGGTTTCCCCTCTCTTTAAGAGCTTTAGCTCAATTCTTTGAGGCCACTCTAAATTTTATTCCGCTGGGCAGACCAGTGTCATTGGTGTTACATTAAACTGATTTCGTTCAAAACATCAAGTATTTCATCCGGGTTTGTTAATGTCATTAATTTTATTCGCAGGGATTTGAAGTGGGGCAGGTTTTTAAAATATCCGCTATAATGTTTGCGCATTTCAAAGACAGCTGTTTTTTCGCCTTTGTATTTGACGGATTCCAGCAGGTGTTGACGGCAGGTATCCGTTTTTTCTTTTAGCGACACGTCAGGTTTTATTTTGCCGGTTTTAAGATAGTGTTTAATATGGTCGAATATCCAGGGGTTACCTATTGCGGCCCTGCCGATCATAATACCATCAACACCATGTTGTTCGATCATTTTTTTTGCTGTCGGCCCGTCTTTTATGTCGCCGTTTCCGATGATGGGGATTTTTATTCGCGGGTTGTTTTTTACTTTTCCGATGAGTGTCCAGTCGGCTTTGCCGCCATATAGCTGCGCCCTTGTGCGTCCGTGAATGGCAAGGGCACTGATGCCGGCATCTTGCAAGGCTTCAGCTATCTGCATGATGTTCTTGTTATTTTCGTCCCATCCAAGCCTTGTTTTGGCGGTAACGGGCAGATTTACTGCATCAACAATGCTGCGTGTTATTTCTGCCATTTTAGCAATGTCGTTAAGCAACCCAGCGCCGGCGCCCTTGAGAGCTACCTTTTTTACGGGGCAGCCAAAATTGATGTCTGTAAAATCAGGAGATACAAACTCCACTATTCTTGCAGCCTCTGTCATAGCTTCTGTGTCGGCTCCGAAAACCTGAATGCCGACCGGTCTTTCTTCATTACATATATGAAGCTTTGCCCTGCTCTTTTCAGCATCGCGTATCAATCCTTCGCTGCTGATAAATTCCGTGTATACCACATCGGCACCAAACCTCTTGCACAAACGCCTGAAAGGCAGGTCGGTGACATCTTCCATAGGTGCCAGAAATAATGCGTTTTTGGGAATGTCTATGTTGCCGATCCTGAACAAATAGTTTTTTTTAATTAAGAAATAAATCCTTGTTCTGTATGATGTTTTTTATAGTACGTGTATATTTGCAAAAGTAAACATTATAAAAATTTAATTTTATCCCGCAGATCACGCAGATACTTGTTTTTATTTTTTATTGTTTAGTTTTTGCCAGCTATTGGTCATCAGGTATGGTTTTTAGTGATTGATCATTGGTAATCGGGTTTTGCAAATTATATGTTCTATCATAAAAGGCATTTAAAGAGAGTTCGCTATAAATTAAGCAGAAATAGTATTAAACATGGAGATAAGAGATCGCGGAATATTTGGCGAATTACATCCGGCGTTGAAGCTGTTGATGCTGGGCATGATCATGTTATTATCTCTTTTTTTGGTGATGATTTCAGGATCGCTGGCTTTGATTCCTTTCATTTCCGATGACTGGTTCGAAGCGTTGCTGCACGGATTTGATTTTGCACGGATCTCAGATTTGAATATATTAAGGTACCTGCAGATATTGAGCCATGTCGGTTTGTTCATTATGCCTTCTCTTGTATTTGCATGGCTTGCCGGAGGAAGTATCGGAAAATATTTTGGCTTGGACCGGCGGTTTAGCCCGGGATTACTGATGCTTTCAATATTGCTTATAATTTCGGCAGTGCCTTTGATCAATTATCTGATAGAGCTTAACATGCGCATGACCTTGCCTGAATCGCTTACTCATGTGGAGGAATGGATGCAAAGAGCCGAAGATAATGCCATGGAGCTTACCGAAAGGTTCTTGAATGTTACTACATTGCAGGGTTTATTATTTAATATTTTTATGATTGCTGTTATACCTGCTATCGGTGAAGAGTTTCTGTTCAGGGGTATCATATTGAGAATTTTCAGGCAATGGTCAAAGAATATTCATATTGCCGTATGGGTGTCAGCCGTATTATTCAGCGCAATGCATCTGCAGTTTTACGGGTTTTTGCCACGTATGTTCCTAGGCGTTTTACTGGGTTATCTCTTTGTGTGGAGCGGAACCATCTGGTTACCGGTTTTTGCGCATTTCATCAATAATGCCCTGGCTGTTACAGCATTTTATCTCATACATAACGGCTATTGGGATGTGGATTACCAGGAACTGGGAAAAGAAACAACGGCAATTGTTTATGTAATTTTTTCGCTTATAATAGTAGGATTTATACTCTATAAGTTTTTCCGGTATTATAAGGAGAGGGTGGTTACCGCTTAGCCCAAGTCTTTGAGCAAGGTGTTTTCAGGGCTGGTTTCCATGGTCTTGTTGAAATGGTCTAAAGTTTCCCTAAGTTTTGACAACTCTTCCGATGGTTTGGCAATGATCTCGTTGTAGCCTTGTTTTTCGAGCTTGTTTATCGCTGATATCACTGTAATTTGATTGATATCTATAGCCGGTTGAAATAATATTTCCTTGGCATGGCTTCCTTTGATTTCGGCAACCAGCCTAGTTTTAGTGAGGGCGTTAAGGATGTTGCGTACGAGTTTGTTGGGTATTTCGAGTTGATGTGAAATATCCGACGAAGTAACCGGAGGTTTACTTTCATAGAAATTTTTCACCAGATAATTCAATATATACAATGACAATATTTTTTTACTGTATGGGCTTATGTTTGCCGTTTCGGATTCGAATTCATAATGTTCGATGTTTTGATTGGCAAAAGATAATTCAGCTCCGAACAGTATTATAAGCCAGCTGACCTGCATCCATAGAAGCATAAGAGGAAAGGCTGCAAAACTGCCATATATTGCATTATATCTTGAAACGCCAATCTGAAAATGAATATAACCCCATTGTGCCAGCTGAAACAGTGTTCCGGCAATTATTCCCGCTATCAGCGCTGAAGAGAATTTAACATTAGTGTTTGGCATCGCCATATAGATTATGGTAAGTACGATCCAAACCAGGGCAAAAGGTATCAGACGCACAAGGAACAACAAAACCGGGCTCATAAATCCGAAGAAAGCAAAATTTTCGGTTATGTGTTCAATTTGCGTCGTAATAAATACATTAGCGCCTCCTGCCAAAATAAAAAATATCGGCGCAATGAACATAATGGCAAAATAGTCGCTGAGCTTTCTTGATAAGGGTCTGGGCTTGTTTATTTGCCAGATATCGTTAAAGGCTCTTTCTATATTGTTTAATACTTTCATTACCGTAAAAATCAATATGAGTAGTCCGATACCGGCAATCATTCCACCGTGAGTGGTTTGTAACAATGATTTGGAGAAGCCGGTAACCCAGTCAAGCACTTCTGCTCTTCCGGCAAGCGCCTCATGCAATTGGTTTTCGAGGTATGCCTCAAGACCGAATCCTTTTGCTATACCAAAAGCCATGGCAATGACAGGTATTATTGATAATAATGTGTAATAGGTCAATGCAGACGCCTGGATACGTAGCTTGTCTTCATTGAAACCCCGGATAGCCAATAATAAAATGCGTAAATGCCTTATTAAAAAAGATTTTTTGGGAGACAACTCTCTGAGCGGAATACGCCATATATCCCTTTCAACAAAACGCCTGGCTTTCCTGATCTTGTCGTTAGCAGTTTTGGTCTTTTTTACCGTTTTTTTGGCCATAGAGTTGTTGAAAAAATATTATGGGAAACAGATGTTTGTGAAATATACATAATTCTACATTTTTTATACAGATGTTATTTGACAAAGGTTTCAAAAAAAAGGTTTTTACTTAATGCTTTTGGTTATGTAAATCTGAAAGTATTAAGATAAATCAACCAGGGATTATTTAAAGTTCAGGATTTTTTTATTCTGTTTATCGTGCCACCTGCACACGTTCGGTTATTACTTTTTCACCGGTTTGTATCTGCATAAAGTAGATACCTGTCTTGAAGTTGTTTACGTTGATTTCAGTGTTTAATCCATCCACGGCGAT
>PWJZ01000059.1 GCA_003559855.1 Bacteroidales bacterium | reverse complement strand
ATTAACCCGGGTGTTTACTTTATACAGATACAAACTGACGAAAATGTTATTACCAAACGTGTACAGGTAGCACGATAAATAAGCAAAAAGCATGGGGCAACTCACTGAATTTGCCCCATGCTTTTATCTTACCTGAAAATATAAAAATTCCTGTCCCCCTGTTAAACGCATTAATCCGCTATATTCAAACGGTAATTCAATCCGGCTGTCTAAAAAAAATTTTTAGTTTTAAACAAAATCATTAACTTTGCTGAAATAAAAAATGTAATTTGTTTTCATTTTTTATTGATAATGCGTCAGTTGACTCATTAATTATTATTAATTAAACTTTTTTTCATTAATTAAATATTTGATCGCTGTTATGAACAAACTTACAACATTCATTTGCAATTGTATTATTATTATTGCCACAACTATTCTGTTTACCGGCATAAATGCTCAGGGTGTTTATGCACAGGGATTTCAAGGCAATTCACAGTTAGAGTCTGAAAATCACCGGATCAATTCGGGTGAAAGTTTTCCTCTAGACATGAGGACTATTCCTGAAGGTGCATATCATGCCGGGAAGCTACGTATACAGTTTGACCGTAGTTTTGAAGAGGCTCTTGAAAATATTGATTTTGAAATTATTGAAAACGATCACATCAAAACTGGTATTTTGGCGCTGGATGAGCTTAACAAGGTTTACAAGGTTCATAAATACACGCCTATACTGGAAGAGTTGTATGAGGTTTCGCAGGCATCGCTTCAATACAAGGAAAGGCACCGGGCATGGGGTTTTCATCTATGGTATGAGCTGAAGCTTGACGAAGGGGCTGACATAATAAAAGCCTTTATTGACTTTGAAGAACTTGATGAGGTCAATATTGCAGAACCTGTTTTGAAAAAGGATTTTGAAAAACCTGTTGAAAGTTGGACTTTAGAAGAAAAGTATTCCGACAGGGGATGGTCTCCCAACGACCCTATGTATGCTAACCAATGGCATTTTAAAAATACCGGGCAAGTAGGCGGATTAATTGGTATGGACTGTAATGCTGAACCTGCATGGCAACTGGAAACAGGAAATGTCGATGTTATTGTTGCAATTCTGGACAGCGGGATGCAGTTCAATCATCCTGATCTGGAAGGTAACATGTGGGAAAACATAGGACCGCAGGGAACGAGCACTGTACCAGGCAGCCATGGCACGCACGTTGGCGGAACAGTAAGTGCTGTTACAAACAATAATTTGGGAGTGGCAGGATTAGCAGGCGGAAGCGGCTCCGATGACGGTGTCAGGGCAATGACCATCGACAGAAACAGCTATGGTATTCTGGCAGGATTTCTCTATGCTGCCGACAATGGCGCTGCAATAATCCAAAACAGCTGGGGTTACAGCCAGCCGGGCTATTTCCCCGCTTCAACAAAATATGCCATTGATTACTTCAACGAAGAGGGAGGCGGTGAAGCATTGGACGGCGGATTTACAGTATTTTCGGCAGGTAATGATAACGCCAATTTTGAAAGGTATCCTGCATACTACGAAGGAACATTCGCTGTAGCCTCTCATGACAGGCATGGCCAAAAATCGGGGTTCTCAAATTACGGACCATGGATTGACATAATTGCTCCGGGTACAGCCGTTCTGTCAACAGAAGTAACCAACGTTTATTCTTCAAAAAGCGGCACTTCCATGTCAGCCCCGCACGTCTCAGGAGGAGCTGCACTCGTCGTATCTCATGCATACGGAATGCTTAACCGGGCAGAACTGCAGGCAATATTATATAATAGCGCCAACCCCGACATTTATCAGTACAATAACCCATATTATCAGGAAATGCTCGGAAGCGGAAGACTCGATGTCTACGAAGCAATTAAATTACTCGGCTTTGATTACTTCACAGTCGATTTTGATATCAAAGACAAAGACGGTAATGAAATTACAGATGCCGTAGTCATTTTCGGAGGTAAAGAAAACAACCCGGGAGATTATACATTTGAAAATGTTAAGGAAGGAACACACCAATACATTGTAGAAAAAGAAGGTTTCTTAACCGTTGAAGACGAAGTATATGTGGATGATGATATTACTATTGAAGTTACAATGATACAGGCATACACCGTTACATTTGATGTGACTGACAAAAACGGTAATGAAATAACCGACGCCATCATTACTTTCGACGGTATCCAGTACGATCCGGGTTATTATGTCTTTGAAGAAGTGGAAGAGGGAACATATGATTACAAGGTGGAAAAAGAAGGATTCCTGACCGTTGAAGACCAGGTTAAGGTAGAAGAAGATGTTACCGAAAATGTTACAATGACCCAGATATACACCGTTACCTTCGATATTACCGACGAAAACGGTAATGAAATAACCGACGCTGTCATTACTTTCGACGGTGTCCAGTACGATCCGGGTCATTATGTGTTTGAAGAAGTGGAAGAAGGAACATATGATTACAAGGTGGAAAAAGAAGGTTTCCTGACCGTTGAAGAGGAAGTTTATATTGATGATGATATTACTATAGACGTTATAATGATCCAGATTTACACCGTTACCTTCGATATTACCGACGAAAACGGTAATGAAATAACCGGCGCTGTCATTACTTTCGACGGTGTCCAGTACGATCCGGGTCATTATGTGTTTGAAGAAGTGGAAGAGGGAACATATGATTACAAGGTGGAAAAAGAAGGTTTCCTGACCGTTGAAGACGAGCTTACGGTAGAAGAAGATGTTACCGAAAACGTTACAATGATCCAGGTTTACACCCTTACCTTCGATATAACCGACGAAAACGGTGATGAAATAACCGGTGCTGTCATTACTTTCGACGGTATCCAGTACGATCCGGGCCATTATGTGTTTGAAGATATTGAAGCGGGAACTTATGATTATAAGGTGGAAAAAGAAGGTTTCTTCCCCGTGGAAGACCAGGTTGCCGTAGAAGAAAATGTTACCGTCAATGTAGTTATGTCCGGGGCTTACATCGTTACATTCGAAGTTACAGATAATGAAGGCAATGAACTTACGGATGCCGTTATTACTTTCGACGCTGAACAATATCCTCCGGGTCATTACGTGTTTGAAGAGATAGAAGCAGGAACGTATCAATACATAGTGGAAAAAACAGACTATGTTACCATTGAAGGCGAAATTGCAGTTGAAAGCGACGTGACTGTAGAAGTGGTAATGGACTTCGACACTTACGTTGACACACCTAAAGATGTTGAATTATCTGTATTTCATAATCCCGCACGTGAAAAATTCTACGTCGAATCAAATGAAAATATCAAACAAATAAGATTAATAGATATAAGCGGCCAGGTGATCCTGAATATCGTCGCTGATGGGTTACGACACGAGATCAATGTAAGTAACCTCAACGCAGGTATTTATTTTATGCAGATACACACAGCCAACAGTGTTAAGACTCAACGCGTACAGGTGACACGATAAAAAACGGGGCGGAAAAACAGGGCAGTGAAGAGCAAAGAGCACGGGAAAAGAGCAAAAAAGCTTTATGATACTTGGTTTAAAAAGGACCCTGATTAATATTTTTCATCCGAGATCCCAAAAAAGTTTATTGCTCAATAATGAAAAAATCACATGTCAGAATAATCACTCCATGCTCTTTGCTCTTATTTCATGACTTTTCAGCCATGCCCGAAAAAATAATTTAACTAACGAAATTTACCAGGGAAAGATATGGCGGTAAATTTCTCTGTTTAAATTATTTTTTTCAATTTTAAACAAAATTATTAACTTTGTTGCATTAAATGCGAGTAATATAACTACATATATTCCCGGCATTGTATAATTAAACTCATAAAAAATTAAACATATTTTTGTAAAAACAAATTTTATTTATATCTCATGAACAAAATAAAAATTATTTTCACTTTTATTATTTATATTGTTTTTTTGAGCCTGCCATGCGTTATTAATGCTCAAAACCATGCTGATGATGAATTAAGGGGTAATCCCAAAAATACTTCAAAAGAATATAGTGTTAAATTTGGTGAAAGGCCGCCACTTGATTTAAGAAATCTTCCTGAAGATTCTTATCATGCCGGGATGTTACGCATTCAATTTACCCGGGATTTCGAAAAAACCCCGGAAAATATTGTTTTTGAAGTTTCGGACAACGGCCATGTTACGACAGGTATATCGTCGCTGGACGAGCTTAACAGGGCTCATACGGTTTATGAATACATACCCATGATAAGGGATTTATATGAGATGTCGGAAGCATCGCGTCAATATAAGGAAAGACACAGGGCATGGGGTTTTCATCTTTGGTATGAACTTAAGCTTGCTGAAGGTACTGATATTATCGAAGCTGTTATTGATTTTGAAAGCCTGGATGAGGTAAAAATTGCCGAGCCGGCGTTGATAGAAAAACTGATAAAACCTGTTGACAGCAAACCGATAAAAGATAGTTCTTCGGGGCAGGAATGGACTCCCAACGATCCTTTATATGCCAACAACCAGTGGCATT
>PWJZ01000094.1 GCA_003559855.1 Bacteroidales bacterium | reverse complement strand
GCAATGGATGGAACGGGATATGGCACCGATGGTAATATCTGGGGAAGTGAATTTATGGTTTGTGACCTTAACGATTTTAACAGGATAACCCACTTTGAGTATATGCCAATGCCAGGAGGCGACATGGTTACTTATGAGCCCTGGCGAATGGCCGTAGCTTATCTTTACAAAATATACGGATTGGATTTTCTTGATTTTAACCTGCCGTTTCTGCAAAATATTGATAATGAAAAGGTAAAGTTCTTATTCAGCGCCATAGATGCCAATATCAATACGCCTCTCTCATCAGGTGCAGGCCGATTGTTTGATGCTGTTAGCGCACTTATTGATCTTTGCACCGAAAGCCGGTTCCATGCCGAAGCCCCGATGCGGCTCGAATCAGTGATTGATCATAAAATTTCTGACACATACAGCTTTAATACCGGCGATACAATATCTTTCAAACCCACTTTTGAACAGATAGTAAACGATATTAAAAACAAAACCCCGGCACACAAGATTTCTGCCAAATTTCACAATACAGTTATTGAAGTCATTCTACAGACTGTAAGCAAAATAAGCCGGCAGCACAACATCAAAAAAGTAGCACTGTCGGGCGGTACGTTCCAGAATAAATTTCTTACCGAAAATATCGAACAAAAGCTTGCCCAAAAAGGTTATACCGTATATTCACAATTAAAAATACCTGTCAATGATGGTGGTATTGCCCTCGGGCAAATGTTGATAGGGGCAAATAAGAAAAGGTGAATACAACATGCAAAATTTGATTAATTTTGCACCCTAAAAATATATAAATAGATAAATAAAATAAATGATGTGCTTAAGTATCCCCGGAAAAGTTATATCTGTTGACGGCGACAAAGCTATTGTTTCGGTTGGCGGTACCGAATATGAAACTTCATTGCAGCTTCTCGAAGATGTGAAGATTGATGACTACGTGCTTATTCATACGGGCTTTGCAATTCAAAAGCTCGACGAAGAAGAAGCTTTGGAAACCCTGCGTCTTTTCAACGAAATGGAGGAGTCAAACAAGAAAGAAGAAGAAGAAGAGTAATAATAATTATTATATATCAAATTTGTAACAAGTAACAGTCGGCTAAAAATCTAACCCGTTACTCGTTACCCGTTACCCGTTACTCAAAAAAATGAAATACATAGACGAGTTTCGCAACAAAGACCTGGTAAAGAATCTTGTCAAAAAGATATCAGCCATTACTGACCGTGATGTTACATTGATGGAGGTTTGTGGTGGTCACACCTGGGCGATACAGAAGTTTGGCCTCCCGTCGCTGCTGCCCGAACAAGTTAAACTGATGTCAGGACCGGGCTGCCCGGTTTGCGTTACAAGCAAAAAATTTATCGATCAGGCGGTGGCTTATAGCAGGTTAAACGATGTTATCATTACAACCTTCGGGGATCTTATACGCGTACCCGGCTCCACATCAAGCCTCGAAAAGGAAATAAGCAAAGGTAATGATGTCCGTATCGTTTATTCCGTACTGGATGCCCTTGATATTGCACGCAACAACCCCGAAAAGAAGGTAATATTTCTCGGCATAGGTTTCGAAACAACTGCACCGGGAACCGCCGCAGGTATTAAAAACTGTGCCGCAGAAAATATCAAAAATTTCTTTGTGCTAAGCTCACATAAAATTATGCCTCCCGCCATGAGCGCACTCATTGATGAGGGCGTCAAAATTGACGGATATATCGCCCCGGGACATGTCAGCACAATAACAGGTTCAGGAATATATCAAAACATCCCTGAAAAATATGGCGTAGGTTGCGTTATCTCCGGCTTTGAACCGGTCGACATTTTGCAGTCTATATATATGTTGCTGCGCCAGATCAAAGAACAAAAGTTTATCGTTGAAATTCAATATAGCCGTGCCGTAAAACCCGAAGGAAACATCATAGCACTGAAAACCATGGAAGAGGTCCTCACCCTGCGTGACGACTGGTGGCGCGGCTTCGGCACCATCCCGCTTAGCGGACTGGGCCTCGCCGGAAAATATGAAATGTTTGATGCCGAAAAAATGATACCTGTTGATGTTGAAGAAACAGTCGAAGAGAAAGGATGTATCTGCGGCGAAATATTAAAAGGCCTTAAAAAACCTCACGACTGCAAATTGTTTGGGAAAGTCTGCACATCAACAAACCCTGTAGGCGCCTGCATGGTTTCGCACGAAGGAGCGTGTAATGCGTATTACAGGTTTAGCTTTGATGGGTGATGAGGCATAGGGCATAGGGCATGGAAACTGTAGACTGGAGACTGCCGACTGTAGACTGAAGACTGGAGACTGCCGACTGAAATACTTCCTTTTTGGGATTTGAATTTTGTTATTTGTAATTTATTTACTCACATATTTATTATTTAATTGGTATTCGTTGTCTCGCTGCGCTCGGCAGAGATTTGTTATTTGTTATTTGGGATTTGAAGCTTTGAAATTTATTCTTAACTAGTTTTTAAATTTAAAAAACAATTCAGACATACGCAGATGGATAAAAATATACTTCTCGGACATGGAAGCGGTGGTAAAATGACACATTCTCTTATCACAGAACTGTTCTGCAAACATTTTGATAATCCGCTGCTGGCGCAGCAAAGCGACTCTGCCATTCTTAACGTCAACAACGGCAAACTGGCTTTCACAACAGACTCCTATGTGGTTGACCCGGTATTTTTCCCGGGCGGGAATATCGGTACGCTTGCCATTTGCGGAACAGTGAACGACCTGGCTGTATCGGGTGCAACACCCAAATATATCAGTGCAGGGTTTATCATTGAAGAAGGGCTCAGCATGGATGATCTGGAAACGATAGTATCGGCCATGGCTGAAGAAGCTTCAAAAGCCGGAGTAGTAATAGCTACGGGCGATACTAAGGTTGTCAGTAGAGGACAGTGCGATAAAATATTCATCAACACATCGGGTATAGGCCTGCTGGATGACAAGCACGAACACATCAGCAGTGGCTCACAGATAAAACCCGGGAACAAGATCATTATCAACGGCCCTATCGCACAGCATGGTATGACTATCATGGCAGTAAGAAATTTCGGCAGCTTCAAAACGGATATCAAATCCGATTGCGCCGGACTGAACCATATGATAAGCGATGTACTTAACAGCGGAGCAAAGGTTAAGTTCATGCGGGATGCTACACGCGGTGGGCTTGCCACCGTGCTCTGCGAAATAGCCCAAAACAGAAAGCTTGGAGTCGAACCTCTCGAAGAAGAGGTGCCTGTCGACGAAAACGTCAGAGGCATGTGCGAACTGCTTGGATTCGACCCGTTCTACGTTGCCAATGAAGGTAAAGTGGTTATGGTTGTTGATGCTGCCGATGCAGACAAAGCATTGGAAACTATGAAAAAAAGCAGTCTCGGGAAAGATGCTGCTGTGATCGGAGAGATAACCGGCGAACACCCGGGCAAAGCAGTACTGAAAACATCAATAGGAGGAAAAAGAATTATGGATATGCTCAGCGGTGAGCAACTTCCAAGAATCTGTTAAACAAACTACTATGCACGAGCTGTCAATTGTAATGAATATCCTTGATACGGTGGAAGAAAATGCCGCAAAACATAATGCATCGGTAGTGCATGAAATTGAAATGGACATCGGCGAGCTGGCCGGAGTTGAGTTTGATGCACTAGACTTCGCCATAAGCAACGCACCCAAAAGCGGCCTGCTAAAAAATGTTGAGTTTAAGATCAACAAGATCAAACCAATTGCTCAGTGCAACGACTGTAACCACCAATTCGAAACTTCAGGTTATGCAACCCCCTGTCCCAAATGCCACTCTGCAAAAACAAACATCATTAAAGGTAATGAATTGAAGATCAAGTCTTTTAAGATTGATTAATATTGAATTAAGCTTTAACACAAGCGTAATAGTTAGACAAGGACTACGGGCTAAAAAACATCATTTTATATTTCGTTTCTTCAAAAGTCTGGCGGTATGGTAAATTCTGACCATTTATCAATCATTTTTTTTACATCTTCATTAGAAACAACATTACCTTCATCGGATTGCTTAATTCCTTCTTCAATTTTTTCAATAAAAATCAAATGATCGATTAATTCATCAATAGTAAATGAATCAGGAAGGTTATTAATTGTTTTTTTTAATTTATCTTTTGTCAGCATTTTTTTAATTTTAAAATTAAAGCAATTACCATTTCTCATAAATCGGATTCATCGTGAACATAGTTTTCAATCTCTTACAAAGTTAATAAAAATTGATAATTATAATATAAAACAAATCAGAGTATTATTGTTAAAGTAATTTATCAAAGCCTTTCCCCATCTGAAATTATAGCATAGCATAGCATAATAATTAAAAAGACTTTTATTTTATATCTAATTTTCACTAGTGTCCGGTTAAAAGTTTAAAAATTTCTTATTTTCTTTTATTATCAGTCATTACAAAAGAAATTAAAATTATTTGATTATAAACTTTAATTAATTATAGCCACTAAGACTCAAAGACTCGAAGATT
>PWJZ01000118.1 GCA_003559855.1 Bacteroidales bacterium | reverse complement strand
CACAGTGTATCGCAGTGTTCTACACAGTGTTACACTGTGTTTGATCTAATTTTAAATTTACATTGTATTACTGTGAAACTCTGTGATTAACACTGTGTTACACTGTGTAACTGTATTTTTTTAAGTTCATATTTCTATAGACCCCTTATATCCAATGTGTTACAATTAGTTATATAGGAGACTCTAAGACACTAAGATGCACTAAGGGCTTTATAATCAGTACAATCAGCTTTGTGAGTCTTAGTGTTTTTGTGTCTTAGTGGCTATATTTAATTTTAATCGGACAGTAGTGATTAAATTTATAAAAGTTGTAAAAATGTTTTTTTATGCCTGATTTTTTATTGGTTGTTCTTAGCTCTTGATTATGTCATCTTCTAATGATAAAAAGTTGATCCTGAAGGGTAAATAAATTGGCAGATATTTCTCATAAAAATGTAACTTTTCTCTAATTTGCATTACTAAATAATTGAATAAAATAAATTCAGCATGTTGAATAAAGAAGAACTATTTAAAAAGATCATTGCCGAAAACAGCGACAGGATTACTAGGATATGCAAATATTACAATCCAAATTCTGAAGATCAAAAAGATATGTACCAGGAAATACTGATTAACATTTGGAAAAGCCTGGACAAATTCAGGGGTGATTCGGCAATAAGTACATGGTTATACCGTGTTGCGGTTAATACTTCCCTGAATTATACAGGAAAAGCTTTCAAGCATATGAAGTTGATGGTAGATGTCGGGCATAAAAATTTGAATTTAGTTGTTGACGATGAAGAGTATAAACATAAACTGCAACAGGAAGAATGTTTTAATCGTTTGCAAACCGAATTGAACGTGCTGTCGGTAATAGATAAAACATTGATATCGTTGGTTCTTGAAGGTTTATCAATGAAAGAGATCTCTAACATAATGGGTATAACCGAACCAAATGTGAAGGTAAAGCTTCACCGGATAAAAAATGATTTACAAAATAAACTTAAAATCAAAGATCATGAACACTAAGGATTTACAAACACCAGCAGAAATACAAAATCTGATGAGTGATTTAAAAAGCGAAGACCGGAAATATAAGGAAATAATGAAAGGTGCAGAGTTTGTTGGTTGGTCTATAGCGGTTATTATGGCTGTATTGCATATCATTAGTCTTTTACTTCCTGGAGAAGAATCCATACTCCGTGACATTTATATGGGAGTTTCCTTTGTGATTGCTTTCAGTATTTATGCCCTGTATTTCAGGTATTTGAAAAACAGTTATGATAAAATTGATTATTCGGTGCCGGCCCTGGAAATGTTGAAAAAAGCGGCAAAGAATGAAGGTTTTTTTAAGCCCCGCACGATTATATTATTTATACCTAGTTTAATAATTTCGGTTAATGTGAGCATAAGCATTACCGGCAGGTTTAATATACAGCTTTTTCAGTCTGATATTCTTAATTTATTATTTGTCATTGCATGTTTTATTCTTCTGATGGGCATTTTTGGCTTTATTAGTTATATTAAACAGAATAAAAAGCATAAACTTTTGCGCAATAGAGCTATAGAATTGATAGAAGATATGGAGAAAGATAAAAGTTTATAAAAACACATTTGCACAAAAAACTTATAACAATGAGACCCTCATTAACTAAACGTTCAAAAAAGTATATGTATTAAGCATGAGGGTTCCATCGGTATAAAACCACTTGAGGTTAAATATTTGAATACTTAAATAATTGTAAAACTGTTTAATAATCATAATTTATACAGATGAAAAAATTAACTCTGATTTTTGCGCTATGTTTACTATTAAGTAATAAAATTTATTCTCAGCCGGGATTTGACAATTACCATTTCCGCAACGATTTTTTAATGGCCTCACCCGGTGCTATGAAGTTTGGCTTATACGGTCATGACAACCCTGCCTTATTAAACTATGTTACACAACCGGACATAATGTTTGCATGGTCGGATCAGTTTGGCGGCTTTTCCGATTTCGAACGATGGGGATTGTTTTTGGGTATGCCCAATATGGGCTTCTCAATGATGAACCTGAACACAGCAGGCATGAGAATTAGAGATTACAGGATATCTGCTGCCCACGGTAATAAAACATTTGGTATTGGTGCAAGCTTCAACTGGTCGAGAGGAGACACTGACCTACTGGAAAGGCATAACTCGGTAACAGTTGGCACATTGTTCCGGCCCGGCAGGCATTTTTCGCTGGGATTAACCGGCACAACAGTTACCAAAGGCAACAATTATGAAGGTGTTGTTGATCTTGCAATACGTCCATTGGGCAATGAGAAGATTGCAATTTTTGGTGATTATGCACTGCGTAATGATATGAAGTTTGTTAATGGATTCTGGAGTGCAGGTGTTGCCGTTGAAGCATTACCAGGTATAAGGATAACGGGAAGATACTTTGATAACAACTTTTATACGTTTGGCATTGAATTCAGCCTTGGCAGGTTTGGTATTTTCACACAAGGAGGTTTTAACAAAAATTTCAACCACAGCCATAACATTTACGCAGTGAGGCTGGGAGCATATGACAGGAACATTATTGATGATATGGTGAGAAAACCAAAATACTATACCAGCTTTGACTTTTCAAAACCCATACGTTATCAGAAGTTCCAATTATTTGATAAAGCAAACTCTCTGATTGAAATATTGGATGCAATAGATGCTGCTGCCGAAGACCCACGTACATCTGGTATCGCAATTAACGCATCAAGCATGAACATAAGCCATACTATGCTGTGGGAAGTTAGAGAGCAACTTAAGAAATTTCGTGAAACAGGGAAAAAAGTGGTAATCTTCACAGATAATGCATCCATGAACAGCTACCATTTTATTTCCGTCGCCGACAAAATTGTTCTTGACCCAATGGGCTCTATTGTTTTGCCGGGTTATCTTGAAGGAAGCATATATTTGAATAAAACGCTTGAAAAAATCGGCATAGGTGTTAATGAATGGAGGTTTTATGAATACAAATCTGCACTTGAAATACTGACTCGTGAGGATATGAGTGAAGAGGACAGTGAACAACGTCAAAGAATAATTGACCAACGTTATGACCTGGTTAAAACAGACATAATGGCAAGTCGCGGATTTACTGAAGAAGAATACGAGAGGCTGATTAACGAAATTGTATTTTTCACAGCAAAAGATGCTGTTGAACATATACTTGTGGATGAGTTAGGGCGTTGGAGTGAAATAAATGATATACTTGAAGGCTTTGAAGGCAAAGAGAAAAAGCTGATCGGCAAAGATTCATTGCAGCGTTACCAGTTGCCGGCAGATAATTACTGGGGAGAAAAACCAAAGATAGCTGTTATTTATGCAGTCGGGATATGTGCAATGGAGGCTGGCATAAAGGCAAGATCATTATCAAAAGATGTTGCCAAAGCACGTAAGCAGAAAGACATTAAAGCAATTGTATTTCGTGTAGAATCACCAGGCGGCTCCCCGCTAGCTTCTGATGTAGTTGCAGCTGAGTTGCTAAAAGCTAAAGAGGAAAAACCGGTCATCATTACACAAGGCTCGATTGCTGCATCAGGCGGCTATTGGCTGTCAATGTATGGTGATACTATTATTGCAGCACCCAATACGGTTACCGGTTCAATAGGTGTAATTTCGGGATCGTTTTATAACAAGGGTGTTAAGGAAAAAATAGGATATGAAACAGACTTTGTAAAAAGAGGCGAATTTGCTGATATGGGTTTCGGTTTGTTTGTGCCGCTTTTGAACATACCAATAATGGACCAAAAATTTACTGAAGAGGAAGAAGATATTATTAAAAATGTTATAACATCCATGTATAATGATTTTATTGACAAAGTAGCCAATGCCAGGGATCAGGAATATGATGATATTGATCAAATAGCAAGAGGACGGGTATGGACGGGAGATGATGCTAAAGCTCTTGGGCTTGTTGATGAAATCGGTGGCTTGCAGAAAGCAATTGAAATTGCTCTTATGAAGTCGGGAATAGGCATAGACGAAGAATACCAGGTTGTTGAATATCCAAAGCCCGGATTGTTTGACTTTACCGGGTTGCTTTCGAGAATCACTGGCACCAAGACTCAAGATATCAAAGAAGACCCTGTAATCGAGCACCTTAAGTTTCGTATGAAGCATAATACAGAACCAATGCTTATTTTACCGCTAGAGTATATGAATTTTTATTTCAATGAACAAAAGGCGAAACAATAGTATTGCCAAGTCAGTTATTTCCAGCTTCTGAAAGCACTGGAAACTTTTGGATAATAAAACCAGATTGTTTATTAAGAGTATGCAACATTATTATAAGATAGGAAAACCGGTTATTTACGAAGTTATCACATATTAATAGAAATTAATATATTAGAGATTGTCTGGTAAAAACAAATTAAATAAACAGTAAATGAAATGGATGTTATTATTTGCCGGTATAGTTGCTGAGTTGCTGGGGTCAACATTTATGAAAATGTCAGACGGGTTTACAAAAACCTATCCTTCTGTTTTAACATTTGTTTTTTGGGCTATTGGCCTTACAAT
>PWJZ01000037.1 GCA_003559855.1 Bacteroidales bacterium | reverse complement strand
TTCCCGCAGATTTCGCTGATATACGCAGATTATAAATTCCTGATAATCAATTATATTTATCAGCGAAAATCTGCGATATCTGCGGGAAAAATACTTTTTAGAGTGGACTCATTATTGAAACTCCAGACACGAATTGTTCAGATCATGGAGATTTTGGTCATTGAACTTTGTTTGATATTTGTTATTTGATTATTGTTATTTATTCTTTTAGTGTCAAAGACAACGATTTCCGACTTTTAACCTGCTATACAAAAACTTCCCATCTTTAAGTTTGCATAATATTATTAATTTTGCCCAAAACAAACAATCAGAGCAGGCATACAAGAGACGCAATTTTTCCGGACATTTTAAAAATTTCGTTTTGCGTTACGTATGCTTGCCGGAGAAACAATTATAAATCTACGTTATAAAACATTTATGGAGCAGGTAATTTTTTACATCATTATAGGGATAATCGTATTTGATTTTGCTTTTGACAGGGTAATGGATTACCTTAATTCTACGCGATGGAGCAACAAGTTGCCGGAAGAACTGAAAGGTATTTATGAGGAAGACAAATACCGTAAATCACAGGATTACTCAAAAGAAAACATGCGGTTCGGCTTGTTGACAAGCTCATTATCATTCATTGTAATCCTTTTGGTTCTGTTTTTTGAAGGATTTGCCTACCTTGACGGCTGGGTAAGACAATTTACCGAACATCCGATATTAATGGCTATAATCTTTTTTGGAATCCTTGGCTTTTTGTCAGACATTCTGGGCACCCCATTTGATATTTATCACACATTTGTAATTGAAGAAAAGTACGGCTTTAACCGTACAACGCCCAAAATTTACATTACCGACAAGCTAAAAGGTTATATGTTGTCACTGATACTAGGTGGCGGGCTTCTTGCTGCCTTTGTGTGGTTTTATGATACAGCCGGTTCTCTTTTTTGGTTATATGCATGGGTTTTTATCACGATATTCTCTGTCTTTATGTCAATGTTTTACTCCACTTTGATTGTACCTCTTTTCAATAAGCAAACACCTCTTGAAGAGGGCGAACTGAGGAATTCGATTGAGGATTTTGCCCGAAAAGTTGGTTTCAAGCTAAAGAACATTTATGTTATTGATGGTTCAAAGCGCACAAAAAAAGCCAATGCCTATTTCAGCGGGCTGGGAGCTAAGAAACGGATTGTCCTGTATGACACGCTAATCAACGATCATACTAATGACGAGCTGGTCGGGGTACTTGCCCACGAAATAGGGCATTACAAAAAGAAGCACACTCTTAAGTCAATGGTGATTTCAACCATTCATACCGGTATAATGCTGTACATATTATCGCTTTTTATTGATAACCCATATTTATCGGGGGCTTTGGGAGCCGAAACGCCGAGTTTTCATATCGGCATACTTGCTTTCGGTCTTTTATATTCTCCAATATCAACTTTGCTGGGCATTGCCGGAAATATGCTTTCGAGATATCATGAATATGAGGCTGACCGCTTTGCTGCAAAAAAGTTTGATTCCAAACCATTGCAAGAAGCACTTAAGAAGCTGTCGGTTAATCATTTGAGCAACCTTCGTCCGCACCCGGCATTCGTCTTTGTGAACTACTCGCACCCGCCGTTACTGAAAAGACTTGAAATGTTGAAAAAGTATGCTATGCGATGAACTGATAAGATTAAAAAAGCAGTTAGAAATATCTGCTTTTATAAGGATAATTGCATTTATCTGCTTATTATAGGATATATTTGTTTATCTGTTTAAAAAAGGTTATATTTGACAAAAAATTCAAGTATGACAAGTGTTATTACAGGAGATATCAGAGGCTCACACAAAGCAATTGATCCTAGGCAATGGATTAGTCCACTAAAAGAACTTTTTAATACTTTTGGTAAAGAACCAAAAGTTTGGCAATTCTATAGAGGTGACAGCTTTCAAATAGAAATTAAGAATATTGAGAATGCTTTAAGGGCTTCAATACATATTAAGGCAACCGTAAAGTGTATTAAAGGCTTAGATGTTAAAATAGCTATTGGAATTGGTGATAAAACATTTGATGCACCAAATGTCACAGAATCAAACGGAGAGGCATTTGTGTTTTCAGGTCAACTATTTGAAAAAATGAAAAATAATAACATGGCAGTAAAAACACCATGGAATGACTTTGATAAACAGATAAATCTTTACCTTGAGTTGGCATTGCTAACTATGGATAAGTGGACTCCAAACTCAGCAGAAATTGTTAAAGTTTCTTTAGATAATCCAAATACAACTCAAAGTGAGTTGGGTGATTTATTAAATATTACCCAGGGAAGAGTAAGTGACAGGCAAAAAAGAGCAGGTTTTAAGGAAATTCTAAAATTAGACAAAAGATACAGAGAACTTGTAATTGAAAAAACAAAAAACACATGATACTGTTTTTAAAAATGCTTTTAGCTCATCTGATAGGTGACTTCATTTTGCAACCGGCTAACTGGGTAGACGATAAAAATAGTAAACGGCTCAAATCATTAAAACTATATCTTCATATTGGAGTTCATGCTTTTCTATTAGCTCTTTTGTTTGAATTCGATTTACAGTATTGGATAGGATATGTTTTAATAATTGCATCTCATTTTATTATTGACTTCATAAAAGCCAATTTGCAAAGAAAGAAAAGTGCACAAAGAAAAATATTTTTTATCGACCAACTGGCACATATATTAATTATTATAGTTGTGGCATATATTTACCATCCTTTCGAGCCGGATATTTCCAAACTGTTATCCTATAACAATCTACTTTTTATCACATCACTGGTCATTATCATAGGGGTTGCACCGGTGATTGTTCAGGAATCCATGTCAAAATGGAATCCTGAAATAATTGAAGGAAGCAGTAGATCGCTTGAAAAGGCCGGTCATTTTATTGGCATTCTGGAGCGTTTATTCGTTTTTGTATTTATAATTGCGGGACGTTGGGAAGCAATTGGTTTTTTATTGGCTGCTAAATCTGTTTTTCGTTTCGGTGACCTTAAGGAATCGAAAAGCCGGAAATTAACCGAATATATACTCATTGGCACACTATTAAGCTTTGGGATAGCAATATTGACAGGATTACTTTACATAAAATTATCACAAAAAACATGACCCGACAAACACCACCTCTTGCCGAGCTTCTGCGTCCAAAGGCTATGGATGAATTCCTTGGGCAGGAGCATCTGGTGGGCGCGAACAGTATTCTGCGCAAGAACATTGAAGCGGATCATATATTATCTATGATATTCTGGGGACCACCTGGCGTGGGCAAAACCACTCTTGCATACCTTATAGCCGATAAGCTCAATATGGAGTTTTTTACTCTAAGCGCCATTAGCTCAGGTGTAAAAGACGTACGCAATGTTATTGATAAAGCCAAAACCATGCAAGGCAAGGCATTGCTGTTTATAGACGAGATACACCGTTTCAGCAAATCACAACAGGACTCCCTGCTCGGGGCTGTGGAAAAAGGTATTGTAACCCTTATAGGGGCTACCACAGAGAACCCTTCCTTTGAAGTGATCTCACCCCTGTTATCCAGATGCCAGGTCTATATTCTGAAAGACCTTGATAAAGATGACCTGCTAACACTATTGGAACGTGCAAGAAAATACATGGAGCAAAGAACAGGTAAATCTATCATTGTTAAAGAGAACAAAGCATTCCTTCGCATCTCGGGCGGTGATGCCCGCAAGCTGTTAAACGCCCTGGAGTTGGTTGTCCACTCACATAAAGGTGAAAAGCTCGAAATTACCAATACAATGGTTGTTGACACGGTGCAGGAAAATATGGCGCTCTATGACAAGAGTGGCGAGATGCACTATGATATAATCTCTGCCTTTATCAAGTCGGTCAGAGGCAGCGACCCCAACGCAGCGGTATACTGGCTGGCGAGAATGATTGAAGGCGGAGAAGACCCAAAGTTCATTGCCCGGCGACTGATAATACTGGCATCGGAAGATATCGGCAATGCCAACCCTAATGCACTTTTGCTTGCCAACAGTTGCTTTGAAGCAGTTAACAAGATCGGATGGCCCGAAAGCCGTATCATCCTGGCACAAACAACTACATACCTCGCCTCAAGCCCCAAAAGCAACGCGGCATACATGGCTATAAACAAAGCACAAAAGCTGGTCAGGGAAACCGGCGACCTAAGCGTGCCGCTGCACATACGTAACGCTCCCACCAAACTGATGAAAGAAATAGGGTATGCCAAAGACTATAAATATGCTCACGACTTCCCCGGCAACTTCGTTTACCAGGAATTTATGCCCGAAAAGCTCACATCAGCAAAGCTCTACGAACCCGGTGATAATCCAAGGGAAAAAGAAATACGCGAAAGACTGAGAAAATTGTGGGGAAAGAAATATAATTATTAATAGTGAGTTGACAGATACTAAGAACCGGGATTTCGCTATTGCTCAATTGACATTCTCCAGCCGGCAGTCTTCAACCTTCAGTCAGCAGTCCCTCAGGATTACGGTTTCGCTGTCGCTTAATTGACAATTAACAGTTGACATAAAAGTTAATAATGAGCCTGGCATAAAAACACACCTATGGCTTATACCACGATACATTATATTTTTCAGAATACTGATAACAGGCGATTTAATTTGTGTAAATTTGTGAATAATTGGTGTTAACCCCGTTGGATGTTTTTGTTTTCAACTTATTCTTTTTTTATAAGATTATCTAACGGGGTGAATTTGTGGATAAATACTTATTTAGACTGTACTCAAAAATGATATCACAAAAAGAACAATTTCTTAAATACCTGGCTCAAACATCACCTATCCCATTATCAATTGAGGTTGAAAAGGCTGAAGGCGTATGGCTGTTTGACAAGGAAGGGAAGAAATATCTTGACCTTATCTCAGGTATTTCGGTAAGTAACATCGGTCACCGGCATCCGGAAGTTGTTAAAGCCATTCATGGCCAGTTGGAGAAATACCTTCATGTGATGGTCTATGGCGAGTTTATCTTGGACACCCAGGTTGAACTTGCTCGGTTGATCTGCTCAACCCTACCTACCCCACTTGATAATGTCTTTTTTGTAAATTCAGGCAGTGAAGCCATAGAAGGCGCCATGAAGTTATCGAAGAGGGCAACCGGCAGGACCAAGACAGTAAGTTTCAAAAACGGCTACCACGGCAGCACACATGGAGCTTTAAGCATAATGGGTGGTGAGGAGTATAAAAATTCATTCCGGCCATTGTTGCCGGATGTTTACATTGTTGATTTTAATGACACGGATAGTTTAAGTGAGATTGATGAAAGGACTGCCTGCGTGGTAGCTGAGACCTTACAGGGAGAAGCCGGGGCAATAGTTCCTGACACGGCATATTTGCAGGCTTTACGCAAGCGCTGTGATGAAACGGGAGCTCTCCTGGTGCTGGACGAGGTGCAGTGCGGCATGGGCCGTACAGGCAGGCTTTGGGCTTTTGAACATTTCAATATTATTCCCGACATCATAGCCATGGCAAAAGGATTAGGCGGAGGATTGCCGCTGGGTTGCTTCGTCACTTCAAAAAAACTGATGCAGCAGCTGACTCACGATCCCGTACTGGGACATATCTCCACATTCGGCGGCAACCCGCTGTGCTGTGCAGCAGCCCTCGCAACATTGAAGGTAATCCTGGATGAAAAACCATACCTGCAGGCAGATAAAAAAGAAAAGCTGTTCAGGGAAAATCTGAATCACCCTCTTATCAAATCAATAAGAGGTAAAGGATTGATGCTTGCCCTTGAATTTGAAAGCTTCGAACAAAACAAAAGGATAATTGACAGGTGCATTAAAAAAGGCATTATTACCGACTGGTTTTTGTTCGCCCCGAATTGTATGCGCATTGCACCGCCTTTGATAATTGAAGAAGCTGAGATAAAGGAAGCGTGTAAAATTATATTTGAGGTGTTGGATAAGGAAAGGGAGTGAACTTTTTTTTCTTTTATGAATATGATACTGAGAAATGGGTTGTTGCATTGTTAAATTTTTATTTTGTTGGTTGTCAAATATCAGGTGTCGGGTTTTGGATATTGAGTTCTGAGGGTTAAGTTTTAGGTTTTATAAATGACACAAAATTTATAAACAAAAGAAAATTATATTACCTGTTTAGCCCAAAACTGAGAAGAACTATCAGAAGATTATACTACCTGCCTGTTGATCTGTTTGATAGCATAACAGGAAAACGTGACAAGCTAGCCCCTCCAAAAAGTAAAATATTTGTCGATTCGGGTGATTTTAATATGTAATAATGAGTCTACTCTAAAAAAGTATTTTTCCCGCAGATATCGCAGATACACCAAGCGCTTGGTATACCAACACTGGAAACTTTGTGTTTCTAAGTGAATTGGTGCCATTTCGACAAGCTCAGTGCATGCTTTGGGGCTATATTTAATTTTAATCGTACAGTAATGTGAAAGAATAAAATTATCAGGTATACCACACAAGTTAGCGTAGCATATAAAATACCGGATTCAGAAAATAATGAAAAGCATTCTCATAATAAAATCGTTTCAATGCAAACTTAAATAATTGGCTTGCATTTTTTCAGCGCCCCTTAGTGCAACGCACCAAAAAACCTGTACCTGACCAGCAGGTCTCCGCTTTCCACATTCACAGGGTAGTAATCCATCAGGCAGGCAGTCGTTTTCCAGTCAATCATCAATTGATGTTTAATCTTACCTTTGTCAAGAAATATGGTTTCGGAATGCTCGTCACTTTCCTGCCTGAAGCATAAGTATGCGGTACCGTCCAAATGACCTGTGATCTCTATGTTCAACCCATATATTTTTTGCTGGTGGGGGTAAGATATCATTTTGTGATGCATAGTGTCGGTAACCATCTCTATCCTTACTCTTTTTGCTGTTTCAGGTATGGTTTCCACCTTGCTGTATAAAATAAGCAGAAAAACGAGTACTATTACAGCGATAACAAGAAATATTTTTGAATATTTTTTCATTCGTTTACCATTTGTTTTATATCGGTAAGATATCAATTACAGGCTATCCGTTGATAGCTGCAAATTATTGGCATTAAGGTGTTTAAAAATATTTTCTCATCTTGTTTTATATATAAGCAGCCTTTACGATAGTAAAATTACGAAAAAGATCCTATACAAAGCAATTATTTTATGAAAAATTTGTTTAATGCCATGGGCAATAAAAAAGAGGCTGTATAAAAAGTAAGGTTCAGGGATTTTCAATATTATGTTTTTATTTGATACTTTTAATACAGCCTCGGGGGTTATTGTTGTTTTTTCTATTTCCTTTTCCTGTCGCTTTTATCTTCGGTTTTCCCTTTTTGTGACTCTACGGATTTTCCGCTAATGCTGTCACGCATCGAGGTATCCGATTTGATATTTTCAAGTTTGTAATAATCTATTATACCCAAGTTTCCTTCTCTGAATGCTTGTGATATTGCTTTTGGTATTTCGGCTTCGGCTTGTATAACATTAGCCCTGGCTTCCTGGGCTTTGGCTTTCATTTCCTGTTCTTCGGCTACAGCCATAGCTCTTCTTTTTTCTGCCAATGCCTGAGCGATGTTTTTGTCGGCATTTGCCTGGTCCATCTGAAGCATTGCGCCGATATTTTTACCAACATCTATATCTGCAATATCTATTGAGAGTATTTCATAGGCTGTACCGCTGTCAAGACCTTTGGAGAGCACGACTCTTGAGATTGAGTCGGGATTTTCGAGCACCTCTTTATGGTCGTTAGCCGATCCTATTGAGGTAACAATACCTTCACCAACCCTTGCAAGAATTGTTTCTTCGCCTGCACCGCCTACTAATTGTTTGATATTTGCCCTGAGTGTAACTCTTGCTTTGGCAATAAGCTGAATACCATCTTTAGCAACGGCAGCAACAGGTGGCGTATTAATAACTTTAGGCTTAACCGACATCTGTACGGCTTCCAAAACATCACGACCCGCCAGGTCAATAGCTGTAGCAGTTTTGAAATCCAGTGATGTATTTGCTTTATCAGCACTTATCAATGCATTGGTAACAGCTTTCACCCTTCCTCCTGCCAGGTAATGTGCTTCCAGGTCATTACGAAGCAATATCAAACCGGCTTTTGTGGCCGATATTAAATTGTTTACTATAACTGCGGGTGGTATTTTACGCCAGCGCATCAAAATAAGTTGCATCAAGCTTATCCTGACACCTGAAACAAGAGCCGAAAACCATAACCCTACCGGTATAAAGTAGAATATGATCCATAAACCCAAAACACTTACCACCGCAATGGCAATAATGATTCCAATATTTTCCATGATAATTTATGGTTTTTGTTTAACAATAATTTTATTTCCATCAACTTTACCTACT
Source organism: Bacteroidales bacterium (assembly GCA_003559855.1). Classification (GTDB taxonomy): domain Bacteria; phylum Bacteroidota; class Bacteroidia; order Bacteroidales; family UBA7960; genus PUKZ01. Next base: position 39,899 of record PWJZ01000037.1, on the reverse strand, counting down.
ACAATCGGTGTGTTTTCATTAATATAATTATCCTTGGAACTCACCTCATAGTATTCGTCTTTTATGAGTGCTTTTCCCATAGGATTAAGCCTTGATATTGTGATTCCTTCATCACCTTTTTTGACAATATCCTGTTGAATTACATTTACCTTTCCCTTTAACTCTTCATTCAGCATTATTTTTTTCCATGTCTTTGATTTCAAGGCTAAGCCGATGCTAACTACAATAAAAACAATTGTGGCAGCAAGAGTAAGATGCCCGGTTTGAGCATCAAAATGATGATAAGAGAGATATACGCCGCCGATCATCATACCTGCCCCGACTATACCTGCTATCGTGGCACCGGGTACTACCAGAATCTCAAGTAACAGGAATACCATTCCTACTACAATCAAAGCAATTATTGCCAACCAAATCATCAGACATTTTTATTAAAGGATTACGATTGTCAAATTTATTAAAAAAAACAAAAAGTTTGCAACATTAAAAAATAAAATATTTTCGAATTATTATGTTTTAAACAATATCTTGTTTTCCATTCCTTTAATTAGCCTGTGAATATTTTTCCTGTGAGTGATCAGTAAGATGACTGTTGTAAGGATCGAAAAAATCACTTTTGACATTAGCTCGGTTTTGAAAACGAAGATCACAAACAACGGAAAAGCTATTGCAGCGGCTATTGAGCTTAATGAGACATATCTTGTTGGGATAAAGACCGAAATAAAAACTCCGAGACAGATCAGAAATACTACCGGAAAAACTGCAAGTACAATTCCCGACAATGTAGCTACTCCTTTTCCTCCTTTAAAATTTGCAAATACCGGAAACATATGTCCGAGCATAGCCATAATTCCGAGTGTCAGTTGGTAAATGATAAAATATTCGTTTGAGGTAAAGAAGTTTTTGAAAGCAGATGCGATGGCAACAGCTCCGATACCTTTTAGAAAGTCGACCAGTAAAACAATTATAGCGGCTTTTATTCCCAATACCCTCATTGCATTAGTGGCTCCGGCATTACCGCTGCCATAATTGCGAATGTCAATCGAGTAAAAAAACTTGCCTATCCATACGGAAGTAGGGATGGAACCCAAAATATAACCGGCTATTATTCCAAATACCAGGTAGATCTGTGTGTCCATATTTTATTTTTGCACAAATGTAGCGATTTGAAATTGATATGTAAACTATATTTAAAATTTTTGCAAAAATATAATTGTCAAAGAATGTTACAGATCATGTTGTTTTTTATAAATGCAAAAGCCTATTTTACTGGTAATAAATTGCTTATAAAGAGATTGATTGTATTTGCCGTAATAAAATGAAAATACCGGTAAAAGCTGTTAATAATTTTTTATTAATTATACAGGTTTTTCATTTTGTCAAAAAAGCTGAACGGAAGATAATCGGGCGATAAAACATAGACATACGGTGCTACGCCCCTGTCACCTTCGAGTCGTCTGCGTCTGGGTCTGACATCACGGATAATATTATTATAATCGCTGACGGATGATATTGCTTGCATAACTCCTCTGTTATATGAGAAAAAGAACCAAAGGCCGCCCGGTCGGCTGCCTAATTGCTCGACCGGTTCAAAATATAAAGTCAGCACATCACCTCCCCGTTGTTTTTGGTATTCGAAGAATCCGTTTACATATTTGTTAAAGGGGGTTCTTTTAACATTACCCAAACCGATAAGGCCGGAGGAAACAAATGCCCTGTTTTGCTGGTCCCATTGCAACCTTATGTCGGCAAAAATGAATGTGTTGTTCAATTCCGGCGGGAGTCTGCGTGAGGTGCCGTTTGATTCAATTTCGGATAAAAGCTTTGATCCTTGCTCAACACCAAAAATATTATACATTGATTTAATATATTTTTGGCGGTTTAAATTTACTGACGACAAGTGGGGTGTTTTCGCGATACTGTCTTTCAGAATTTCGAGGCAATCATCTGCAAAGTGAAAATCGAGGGTCATGACAATGTCAAGCTCCAGATCATTTTCTTTCAGATCGTAGATAACATTTCCAAATGACTCGGTTTTCATCTGCCCCATACCGGTATGGAACTTTATGTCGCCTTTGCCCCGCAATTCGCATGTGCGCGGGTTTATTCTTATAAGATTGTCGGGAAGATCGTTGTTTTCATGTTTTTCTTTCGTTGTAATTACGTAATTATTAATAATTCTGTTGAAGGTTAAATAACCTTTTGAAGAAATGATCTCGTGGTCGAGATGGTGCCTTCTCCTGGAAAAGATTGCAGGATATACGTGTATTGAATCACCTGCCAGCATAACGGCTGCTCTTATTTCGTTGTAATTGGCATCCTGTATTTGTTCGCCGACAGGTATCATTATGCTGTCAGGAGACAAAACAGCTTCAAACCTGAACCATGTTGGCTGAAGCAATCCGCAGTTTTCGGCTATGATGCTGGTTGCGCCTTTGTAATTAAAATGTTTTTGATCAGCTGTCAGATTAATTTCGCCTTTGAAGGGGAACCTACTTGTAACAAAAAAGTTATTTTCCTTATAAACATTGCTCAAGCCAAAGGTTTGACCGTTATTATCAACATCTATTTTTTCAAAAAACAATGCTTGAGCCTCACCGGTTTCATTATAATAATCATACCATGCGTTTCCCCGGTAATGGTTTTTTGAGGCAATATTTATTTCTGCATTATAGAAATGATGAAACCTTGTATTGGTGTCTGCAATCAAACTGGCATTTCTGAGTTGTGGTATTTCAGCATCAGGCAGAATATATATTTGCTGGTTATTTGGAAATATGGCGGCATCGGCAACTTTAATAATGTTTACACCCCGGGCGCTTATCTGACTGGCTTGCTGGTCAAATATGGCACTGTCTACATAAAAGCTTAACGAATCCTGTCTTCCGTGTAATGAAATAAACTCATACCCGCTGAAATCGGTATCTATCAGCTCTTCAGGGCTTAGATCTTCCAGGTCAAATCTGTTTCTTCCCCTTTGATTGTGCATTATCATTTGCTTTTGTTCGTGGTCCCAATGAAGCTTATCCATAAATGATACGTACCTGTTTATAGGCATATCAATGTAAGATGTTTCGTCAGATGCTTTGAACTTGCCTTTCCTGTTATACACATCTACTAAAGTTTCATAATTGTTTAGTTTTAGATTTATTCTTTCTTTGGTTGGAGTTTCGAATATCAGTGTAGTATTTGAAGATTCCATTTCGTCGTGATGAAAGATGTAATTATCGGATATCATTCTGCCATCAAAGATTTCAAGGTCACCATGACCGTCCAATCCTTTTGGTGAGACCGTAATACCTCCTTTTATTTTTGCCAAGCCGTCAAAAATATCTATTGGTTTATCGATGTGATTTACGGTAAGCTTGTCATCGGCGGGCAAATAGAGCATATCCACATTACTTGCGTATACTGACGGGAATTTGATTGGTTCGGATTGTTCTTCAATGGTGAAAATGTCCACATCGGCTCTGGCCGAGTCGAGATACATAAGCATTTCTTTGACTTGCACGGTAGCGTTAAGGAATTTAAGCTGACCGTTTGCTTTCAATCCTTCATAACTCATATTAACAGGGCCGTTATATCTGGCTTTACCTTCATAGACGGGATACCCCTCTTCGGGAGTATGTACCAGGAAGCCCAGAGAATAATCGGGCTGTACTGTCAGATAGTCATAAATATCGGGAAAAATTCCGTTTGAAACAAAAACCCCGTCAAAGGCAATATTTTCTGTTGTGGCATGGTCGAGGCTGTCAATTGAAAATGGGGTTATTTTGAAATATAGGTCTTCACGCCTGTAAACTCCATCCTGGATAAACTCACGGTCATAGTAAACAAAAGATTCGTTGTCACTGTTAAAAATAGGGTAACGCGGATAAGGCAGGTTTCCGGATTTATTTTCCGGATGGTCAATAAACAGCTCGCCGTTAATACCCTCTAATACCGTTCTTACACGAACCAGTGAATATTGTCCGCGTGCATCGGGTTCGTGCGATCTCACACTGAAGGTCATCGAGTCGGTATTTATCAGGTCTATCCTAAAATCATCATAATTAAATAAAAATTCTTTACCGTAAAAGTCGAACAGCCCTGATTCAATCCTTCCGTGAAAATAGATATCACGGTTTTTTTGCATTGTTATTGTTTGACCATAGGGATGTATCATCACATTTTTGGCATCACTCAGAGGGATCCTTTTAACACCGTGAATTTTCATGTCAAAATTATGCAGGTTAACTTCTGCATTTACTGGTGCGTTTGAGGATATTTGTAAAGCATCGAAGTCATTATTGCCTGAATATGCACCTATATAATGAAATAGCCGGTCGTTAAGTGATACTGTTTCATCGTCAGGTTCTATTGACAGGAATCCAAAGTATGAAAAATTTATTAACTGTGTTTTTACGCTGTTCGGGTCAACCCTTATATGCCTGGCGTAATCCTTTATAGAGAATTTACGCGAGTTTCTTTCTCTTGAGTACCTTGCCAGCCTGCCCAAGGGATGTATGTTGTCAATACCTTGCAGTCGTATAAACCTTAGTTCGCTGAAAAAGTCATTTGATTCAAAAACAGCCTCGCTCCGGTCTCCTATTCCCCTCATTGTTTTGAATTCAATTATTGATTTTTCAATATCCCAGTACATTGCTTCGCAATACATGTCCATTTTATGGTATGTGTTTTGAAATGGTGCTCTTGAGATACCTTGCTCATCTCTGGTCAATGAAAATTCATTTTTTTCATGCAGGTATCTCATTTCAATACCGGGATGGTATACAGAGTCTCCGGCTATATGTACGCTTACGGCTGCTCTTCGGGAATTGATACGATCGTGCCTTATGCTGAATGTTTCAGCTCTTGCAGTAACAAACAAGGAATCATTTCGGTATATTTTTATGCTTGCCATCTGATCGTCTGCTGCCGTACCGAGAACTCTTTGCCCCGACATGGTAAACCCACCTACATAATCAATATTAGGAAACAGATCAGTGATCTCATGAATGGCCTGATAGGAGTTGAAACGCGGATATCTGGCGTTTTCAGGACGTATATCCGACACCATCCTTTCGTGGAGTTCTCCCAGCAAAGGATGGGAAAAATAATAAAAATTATAAAACCTTACCGAATCTATGCTAAAACGAGGCAAACTCAAATCAATGCTGTATTTGTCAAACTCGGCAAATACATAGTCGGGATCAACATTTACCCTCTTCCACGTGTATTTACCGTAATTTCCTTTCCAAACATCATCAAGAAGATAAAAGGTACCTGTAGTCTGTCTGACAACTATGCTGTCATACATGGAATAGCCTATCAGATCGCCATCTTTATCAAAACTGACCTTTATGACAGAATCAAACTCCATGTAATAATCATCATGGCTGAATTTCCATTTTACCGTACGTGCTTCGAATAAATAGTTTTTCTTAAAAAGCAGGAGTGTTTTTTCAAGAAAAGACAAAAAACGGCGTTGATCGCGTACATTTAGCCAGTCATTAAACCCATCGTGCAAAGCCAGAAAATTCTTATCCGGATTGTTGGTGTTTTTTACTTCAACCAGGGTTTCGATGTACAAGCTTATATCAGGCCATACACGTAATCGCATGTTCTTAAAGCTGGCGAAGGTGTTTATTATGGTCTCTTTTTGTGGCTGGCTGAATTGATCGCTTAGCCATAAAATTTCAAAAGTATCCAGTAGGGCTGTCGCTTTATCACGGTATTGACGGTTTATTTCATTGAAATCTTCCCTGATCTCAATCAATAACGAATCTTTTGCCTGTTCTTCCTGATTATAGGTTTTCGATAAGGCGTTATGAGTGAAAAAACACCATAATATGATCAAAAATGTGGAAAATTTATACAATAAGCCTAAATATCTCATAAAATGTGTTTTACAGATTTTAATTTTTAACCATTTTCAATGCAGCCCATCCCTTACTGATCTTTTGTTGCTTTAACGTCAATCCCAATATTTTCGCTTTATTTACCATATCGTTAATGTCTTTTTTCAGGAACCCGCTCAGAAAAAGAATTCCTGAAGAATATAGTATTTCCGTATATTTATGCATATCTTCCAGCAAAACATTTTTTGTAATGTTGGCAATAATAATGTCATAAAATTCTTCACCGAGCAAATTACTACTACCATATAAAACCTTTACATCAACATTATTATTGTTTATATTTTCTATTGTATTTTCACAGGCGCTAATATAATTGTCGATAGCAGTAACTTTTTTTGCACCAAGTTTTTTTGAGATTATTGCCTGCACGCCGGTACCGCATCCCATATCAAGTACCGATCTGTTTTTCATATCAGTTTCCAGTAAAAATTCAACGATCAAAGCGGTTGTTTTATGATGTCCTGTGCCGAACGACATTTTCGGTTCAATGATTATTTCCAATAGCATATCGGATTTTGAGTGGTGAAATGGAGCGCGGATATAACATTTGCCTGCTATGGTTACCGGTTTGTAATTTTTTTCCCACTCTTCATTCCAGTTCATGTTTTCCACTTCTCCGCAGGTAAAGCTTATTTTGACATTTTTATTGAACATTAGTTTCAGATCAATGGTATTCAATTTATTTTCATCAAACAATTCGTTTTTAATATAAGCCTTACATCCGCCGTCAATTTCTTCAAAGCTCTCATAGCCGATATCAGCCAGCAGGTTGATCAGAATATCGCGCCAGGGATTACAAGGTTTGACTTTAAAAACAACCTCTTTGTATTTGAAATTCATTTAATTTAAATTCAGAAAGACTGAATGATCTTAAAAAAATCGCCTGCTTTAAGCGATGCGCCACCAATCAAGCCTCCATCAACATTTTTTTGTTGAAAGAGTTCTTGCGCATTTTTAGAATTACAACTTCCGCCATAAAGTATAGTACAGTTCTCTGCGATTTTTTCTCCAAATTTTTCTGATATCAGTTTACGTATTAAAGTGTGCATTTCCCCGGCCTGCACCGGTGTTGCCGTTATGCCTGTGCCTATAGCCCATACGGGTTCGTAAGCAATAATGATATTTGAAAATGACTCTTCATCCATCCAAAACAGTCCTTCTTTGAGTTGTTGTTCTACCACATCGAAATGTTTTTTATTTTCCCTTTCCCCGAGCGACTCTCCACAACAAAATACTACCTTCAGACCATTTTCTATGGCAATGGAGGCTTTTGCCGCAAGCATTTTATTATGTTCATCAAACAAATTACGCCTTTCGGAATGTCCGATCAACACATGGGTAGCCCCGGCAGATCTTATCATTGGTGCCGATACCTCGCCGGTATAGGCACCCGATGGCTTGCTGTAACAGTTTTGTGCTCCCACATAAACACCTTCAAGGCCTCTGATAATTTTTGAAATCTCAACAAGATGGATGAAAGGTGTAAAGAAAATAACACCGGGATTGGCTTTCATGGTTTTAAGAGGTCGCTTCGAAATCATATCACATATCTCGCCTGCCAGTTTTTTGCCTTCTTCAAGTGTCATGTTCATCTTCCAGTTACCTGCTGCAATCTTTTTTCGCATATTGTGAAATTTTAAGTCAGATATTTTAAAAACATGTTTTAAATGATCAATTATCGGATATTGTAAAGATCAGTTGAATTGTAAAGATAGTAAAATAAGTTAAATATCATAACGTAAAATTACCGAAACCCGTTCATAAATTTTTTTTAGTTGAAACACCCTCATTCACCGGCTTTTAAAAAAGATAATGAACAAGATGAACTTAGCGAAGCTATCGTACCGGCAATTCGAGTAAACGGTTTAACAGCCTGTTGCATTTATACGGGTACAGAAAGTTGTAATAAAGCATGAGTGCTTTGCAGCACCGGATTTATTAATGTTCGTTTGCAAGATTTATATTATTATAAACCATGCGTTTAACCATATTTTATTCAGACGAAATGCCTTTTGTAAGGCTTTAAGAATAATTTTTAATTACAAGGCAGGTACTAACGTTTGATTTTAGTTTTTATAATCCGGCAATATTGGTTAAGTAACGTACCTTTAACCTGTTTGGCATTTTTTCTCAGGCAAAAAAACCCCTGCGGTTATTCTGTTTCGCCTTCCACCTCCATTTTTATTAAGGCAAAAGCCGCATAATTGATTATATCATAAAGGTTGGCATCTATACCCTCTGATATGGAAGTTTTTCCCTTGTTATTTTCTATTTGCTTTATTCTCAGAAGTTTCATAAGTATAATATCAGCCAGGGAGGAAATACGCATTTTCCGCCAGGCTTCGCCATAATCATGGTTTTTGTTTTGCATCAGTTCAAACGCACTTTCATAGTATTTGTCGTAAAGCTTAACGGCTTCCCTGGTTGAGAGGTCGGGTTTGTCACTGTTACCCAATTCGAGTTGAATGACAGCCATAATGCAGTAATTGATTATTCCGATAAATTCGGACTTTATTCCTTCGTTGATTTTTTGCGTACCTTTGTCCTGCAGTGAGCGTATTCGTTGCGCTTTGATATATATCTGGTCTGTTAAGGACGGAGGTCTTAAAATTCGCCATGCGCTGCCATAATCTTTCATTTTGGCAAGAAAGACGTTCATGCAGAGTTCCTTTATGCGCCGGAATTGTTCAACGGTTATTGTTTGAGGATCTTTATTCATCTTTTTAAATGTAAATTATGCTAATAAGATGGTGAAAGATAACTATTTTAATTCAAAAAGAACAATAAATTGTGGTGGTAAAATTATAAATTTATCCTCACCTGTTGTAATGGGGATCATAAATATTACTCCTGATTCCTTTTACGACGGAGGCAGGTATAAAAGCATCTGGGAGATTTTGAAGCAATCCGAGAAGATGTTGTATGAGGGTGCTTCCATTCTTGATATAGGGGCAGTTTCAACGCGTCCGGGAGCCAAACTTGTTTCACCCGACGAGGAGCAACAAAGGATACTTCCCGTTTTGGAATCAATATTGAAAAATTTTTCTTCGGCAGTAATATCAGTTGATACATATAATTCATCCACTGCCAGTGCTGTAATTAAGAACGGGGCTCATATTATCAACGATATTTCGGCAGGAAACTTTGACCCGAAAATGTGTGAAACGATTGCCCGGCATAATGTGCCATATATAATGATGCATATTAAAGGGAAACCGGAAAACATGCAAAAAAATCCTGTTTACAATGACCTTGTTGAAGAAATATTTTTTTATTTTTCGCAAAAAATTGAAGAACTGCGAAAAGCGGGTGTCAGGGATATTATTATTGACCCGGGCTTTGGTTTTGGAAAAACGGTTGATCATAACTATGAGTTGCTTAAAAAGCTTGATTATTTCAAAATATTTGAGCTTCCGGTTGTGGTTGGTTTGTCAAGAAAATCTATGATTAACAAGGTATTAAATATTCAGCCTGATGATGCCCTTAACGGAACAACGGTTCTCAACGCAATAGCATTAACAAAAGGAGCGGATATACTCAGGGTTCATGATGTAAAACAAGCCGTTGAAGCTATAAAGCTTATTGAAAAATACCGGCAGGCAGGGTAATTCTGTTATTGTTACCTTTGCAGTAAACTTAGCCACACGATGTTGTAATATTGTTAATGATTTAAACGATGTTTTTTCCTTTATTACCAGCATTCATCAATATACGTTTTTTGGATGTATTGGATATTTTGCTTGTTGCATTTTTGCTTTACCGTTTGTATTATTTGATTCGCGGCACAGGAGCGATGTACATATTCCTTGGCATATTGTCTATATATTTGTTGTGGTGGATGGTACGGATCTTTGAAATGGAGTTGCTGAGTGAAATACTGGGTCAGTTTATGAGCGTGGGTGTTCTGGCTCTTATCATTGTTTTTCAACCCGAGATGAGAAAGTTTTTGTTGATGATAGGAACACGGTCGATCATTAACAAGGGTTCAAAAAGTTTTTTCAAAAGATTCTGGCAATTTGACGATCAATTTTCGCTTAATATAGCACCTGTAGTAAACGCATGCGAAACTTTTTCAAAAAACAAGACCGGTGCATTAATAGTAATTACTAAGGAAAACAATCTTGAGTATTATCTTGAGACCGGCGAGATTCTTGATGCCAAAGTTTCTGAAAACTTACTGGAAAATATTTTTTTCAGGAACAGTCCTTTGCATGACGGTGCTGTTATCATCACCAACAATAAGATAGCGGCTGCCCGATGTGTGTTGCCGGTTTCGGATAAACCCCGTTTTCCCGCTCACATGGGCCTGCGTCACAGGGCAGCCCTTGGTATTACCGAACACTCCGATGCAGTAGCTATTGCAGTTAGCGAACAGACAGGGAAGATATCGTGGTTCAAAGACGGTGAAATGAAAAAAAACATCAAGCCGGTTCAACTCAAAGAATACCTTGCCAAGGAGTTTATGGCATAGATCAAAAAGAACAATATGCAGCTAATAGCCGACAGTGGAAGCACAAAAACCGATTGGGTTCTGATCCGCGAAAAGAAGAAGGAAGCCAGCTTTCAGACTACCGGCATTAATCCTTACTTTAAGTCGGGCGAACAAATTTTTTGTGAAGTGCGTCCTGTCTTTCATCGTTATATTGAGCCGGAAACAATAAAAAGGGTTGATTTTTACGGGGCCGGATGTTCTTCACATGAAAAGACTGAAATAGTAAAAAATGCTTTTAAACGCATATTTCCTGAGGCAGACATATTTGTTGGTCATGACATGCTTGCTGCGGCAAGAGCGCTCCTGGGAAATAAACCCGGCATAGCCTGTATTTTGGGTACCGGTTCAAATTCATGTTTCTATGACGGCAAAAAAATCACCGAAAGTCTGTTCTCGCTCGGATACATGTTTGGCGACGAAGGAAGCGGGGCGCATATTGGTAAAACATTCATAAAAAAATACCTGAAAAAGAAAATACCTGTTGAATTGCAAAAAGAATTTGAAAAAAAATATAATATCACCGATGAAGAAATACTTAACCATGTTTATAAAAAACCAAACCCGAATAAATACCTTGCTTCCTTCACTCATTTTATCAGGGAAAATTCAAACCATCCCTATGTCAAAAACCACGTAGAACAATGTTTTGATGAATTCATACGTGAACAGGTCTCGGAATTCACAAACCACAGGTCATACACTCTTAATTGTACCGGCTCCATTGCTTTCTATTTCAAAAAAAACCTCATCAACGCTTTACGAAAACATGAAATAAACCCCGGAAAAATAATCCGGTCACCAATGGATGATCTTATTAAGTTTCATGTCCACAGGATTCAGTAAACGGGATTTTTGGGAAACAATCATATTAAAGATTATAAAGATTGTCAATTGGCTGGCGGGTTTTAATGGAAGTTTTCCGTTGCAATTTGCTTAAAACGGGATTATTGTAAGATATTATTGATCTGATAATGAAATTAGTTGCATAATTTTTTTTTTGTCACCTGGTTGGAGCCAAATTGCATCGTCGTATTTTTTGAACCATGTAAGCTGTCTTTTTGCGTATCGCCTGGTATTGGTTTTGATTTTATCAACAGCTGCAGCCAGAGGATATTCATTACTGAAGAAAGCAAAAATTTCTTTATATCCAAGGGTGTTTAATGCGTTATAGTGGCGGTAGGGGAACAAGCTCCATGCTTCTTCGACAAGTCCGCGATGAATCATTTCATCGGTTCGTTTTCCTATTCGGTCGAACAACTCATGTCTTGGTCTGTTAAATACAATGCGCACTATTCTGAAAGGGCGTTTTTTCGGCTTGCTTTCCGCATGATATTGAGAAAGCTTTTTGCCCGTTGCCATGTATATTTCTATGGCACGCATTATCCTGTTAGGGTTTAGAAGGTCTGCATTTTTGTAATATTCCGGATCGACCTTTTTTAATATTTTTCTTAATCCGGTTAATTTTTCTTTCCTGTATATTTTTTTTACGTTATTTCTGGTTACAGGGTCAATATCGGGTAATATTTCTATTCCTTGACAGACGGCATCAATATAAAGGCCTGAGCCACCTGTCAATATCACATGATTTTTTGAAATAAAGAGATCGTTTATTACTTTCAGAGCTTCGTTTTCAAAGATCCAGGCATTGTAATAGTCTTTAATAGTCAGATGACCTACGAAATGATGTTTCACTTTTTTCATTTCTTCCTTTGAGGGTGCGGCAGAGCCGATTTTCAGCTCTTTATAGAATTGCCGTGCATCGGCAGAAATGATCCCGGTACCGAGTTCTTGTGCAATTTCAATGCTGAGAGCGGTTTTACCGACGGCAGTGGGTCCTGTAAGGACAATAAGGGTTTTATCATTAATTGTCTTTGCTGTCATCATCCTCGTCAAAAAAATTGTCATCCGTGCTATTATCTGAGTCCTTAACGCTTAACTCTGAATCATCCAGGCTTTCGGGATATTGTTGTTCTTCACTGTCGTACATATTTTGTGGTTGTGTATCGTCAACGTCTTCATCGGCGGAAGGTTCAGCTTTGGGTGGTTGAAGCTCGCGCGGAATTCCCCCCGATTGCTTTACAATTTTGGGATATTCTGATTGATTCTGAACGGCAATGATTTTAAGTAATTCGATATACAAAGTCCAGCGGTTTTGAAGATCATATAAATATACCAGGCGTTGGTGCGGGTCTTCTATCTCGTCGCTGAGCCGGCAATCTTTCATTAGCAAAGTGCTCTGTTTTTGCTCCTCAGAATCCGCATTTTCCCTTTCTGACCAATCCGCGGTATCTTTATCCGTATGTTTTTCAAAAAGAGCTATTTCCCGGCGCTTTCTGAACTTATGGTCGCATAAATAGAATGATGCCCCCTTTTTTTCATCCAGCTTAAGATTTTCGACCATAATATTATGGAAATCTTCAAATGTTTGATCAGAAGGCAATGCTATTTCTCTCAAAAATGAGTTGTTATTTTCAAATGTTATTTTAAACCTGAAAACAAACATTCATCCGGATGTTTAATGGTTGATCAAAATCATTTACTAAATTAAAAAAAATAAAATACCTGCAGACGGATGAAATTTTTTTTATTAAGCCATATATTTATTCAGCCTGCTTTTTCATATTTATCAGAAATCACTGTTGTCCGGTTAAGCATATAAAAATTGGGTTTTTTCTCTTAATATCAGTCATTACAAAAGAAATGAAAATTAAGTTATTATAAACCTTAATTAATTATAGCCACATAGGTACTCAAAGACTCCAAGCTTGTATTGAACGAAGTGAATTAACTCAAAGAGCTGAATTACCGCACATTATTCTTAGTGGCAGGGTTAATTCTTGGCCTGACACCAGTGATCAGAAATTTTCATATTACCCTGTTCATTGCCATTTGATATTATAGCTTATTATTTATCACTCACTTATGATTCTGATCGTTGACAGCTTTAAATCCCAGTTTTTCTCCTTCTTTCAGCATATATTTGAGCGCTTCCTCACGGTTATTCGGGATTATGCCATCCAACACAGCTTCTCTTATGGCAGTTTTAATGATTCCCACTTCTTTGCATGGTGGCAGGTTAAAGGTATTCATAATATCATTTCCTGATACGGGTGGTTGCCAGTTTCTGAGCCTGTCTTTCTCTTCTATTTCCTTCATTTTTTTCTTTACCTTTTCAAAATTATCAAGGTATTTTTTGACTTTGACGGGGATTTCAGAGGTGATATCTGCCTTGCACAGCAGCATCAGGTCGTCTATATCGTCGCCTGCATCGAATAGAAGCCTTCTTATTGCCGAGTCTGTAACCTGGCATGTAACCAGTGCAATGGGTCTGAGATGCAGTAATACCAGCTTCTGAACATATTTCATTTTTTCATTTAGTGGCAGTTTCAGTTTTTTAAAGATATGTTTTACCATTTTGGCACCCACATATTCGTGTCCATGGAAAGTCCAGCCTGTTTTCTCGTCCCATTTTTTCGTTACCGGCTTGGCAATATCGTGGAGAAGTACCGCCCACCGCAGCCATAAATTATCAGTTTTACCGGAGATATTTTCAAGAACCTTTAATGTATGATGAAAGTTGTCTTTGTGAGCCTTGCCATTTTTCACCTCTACACCATGTAAATCATCAAGCTCCTTGAAGAAATGTTTTAACAAGCCGCTTTTTTGCAGCAGATCAATACCTTTTGCCGCATTTGCAGAAACAATGATCTTGTTTAGTTCATCGGTGATCCTTTCAGTGGAAACAATAGAAATACGATGAGCCATTTCATTAATAGCCTTAAAGGATCGGGAGTGGATTTCAAAATCGAGCTGTGCTGCAAACCGGACGGCTCTGATCATTCGGAGCGGATCGTCCGAATAAGTTTTTGCAGGGTCTAGCGGTGTGCGTATGATCTTTGATTTCAGGTCTGAAATACCTCCGAAAGGGTCAAGGAATTTCCCCTTTATACTGCCGTTAATCCCGACAGCCATAGCATTTATGGTAAAATCCCTTCTTAGTTGGTCATCCATCAATGTGCCGTCTTCCACAACAGGCTTTCGGGAGTCGCAACGGTAAGACTCCCTGCGTGCACCAACAAACTCAATGTTCCACCCCTTCCAGTGTAAAAAGGCTGTTTTGAAATTCTTATAGACAGTAAGCTTGCCTTGTCTTTTAACTTTTTCGGCAAACTTTTTGGCCAAAGTTATACCCTTACCTATTACCAGAATATCAATATCTCTTGAATGACGATCAAGCAAAAAATCACGAACATAACCCCCGATAATATATGAATCGACTTTCAGCTCATCGGCGGTTTCCTCAACAAGTTCGAAAACAGGATTGTTTAGTAATTTGTCCAAATATTCCAATATATTTTTAAAAGGTATGAATGTTTATTGATATATTTTGGTTCGTTATTTTTACAGTTGTTTTTTTGTATACCCGTTTTTGAATCCGGGTATATATTAATACAGATGGTTCAGAAATAAATCAGGGTCTATGATATGGTCTGCAAAAATAATTAATTCCTGACAATTTCTATTTCGCCGTTATCCTTAACTCGTATAACAGTGGAAGGCCTTGGTCTGGTTATAATATTTCTGTTGGCCTCGACAATATAATCAACGGAATTTTTTATATCGTCCGATATTTTGCTGTATGATAATGGTGTTTCGTACCCGGAAACATTTGCAGAAGTGGATGTCAGTGGTTTTTTGAATGTTTTAAGCAGTTCCTGGCAAAATTGGTTTTGAGGTATTCGCACGGCAATAGTTCCGTCGGGTGCAGTTACATATTTGGCAACATTACGGCCCTTGTTGTAAACAATGGTCAGAGGTTCACCAATACTATTGATAATGTCCAGTGCAATATCGGGAACATTAACCACATATTGCTTAAGCATCTCCGGATTCAAAACAAGAATTATCAATGACTTGTAAGGCATCCGTACCTTTATTTTATATACCCTGCTTACAGCACGAGGATTAGTTGCATCACATCCGATACCCCATACCGTGTCGGTAGGATAGAGTATTATGCCACCCTTGCTCAATACTTCAGCCGCCTTTTTTACTTCTTTATCCAAGGTCATAATTCGTATCGATGAAACTTAATTTATCAAAAGTAAATTTTTATATCCTTTGTAAAAAACGACAGGATTTTGCTACAATTGCAAAGTTAAAAACAAATCGAACAAAAAATTATTGTTTTTTAATAATAAAAAAACTTAAAACTTACAGTTATAAACATCTGATCCGTTAATAGAATATGACTTCGGGCAGTCTTTTCGCAATGCACTGAAAGCAGCGTAAAATGCTTGATATTACCTCTGTTTGTTTATTATCACCTTTTTCGAATGAATGGTTTTATCAGTTGTGATTTTTAGAAAATATATTCCATCAACTACACCGTTTAGTTGAAGTTTGAAAAAATTACCTTCCACACTCTTACGTTTTACCGCTTGTCCTTTAAAATTAACCAGTTCAATAAATTTTATTTTACAATCCGATGAAATAAAAATATGATTTCCGGCAGGGTTAGGATAAATTTTTATTTTTATTTTCACCCATTCATTGGTTGTTGTTGGCATCCATATATCATTTAATATGGTATCCTGTTTAACTTCCACGCTTCTGTTTTCGCCACCTTCGGGGTTGTTCCACCCTTCATTAATGTAGTATTTATAAATATACGTATCTTCGGTTAATTTCATGGTGTTTACATATATCATATTACCGGCGGCTATCATTATCTGTTCGTCGTGCAATTCTCCCGGAGGGGCGTTATTAAACATGGTGCCTGTGATATAAAGCTTGTCGTTAAGGGGGTCAAACCCGGTGGCATTATTCATGTCGAGTTGAAAGGTAACCGTATGCGATTGGGTTATAACTTCCACGTTTACATATGCTTTGAGGTTATCCGGGTTTTCCACGCCTTGCGGTAATTCTATTTCACCTTCAATTGTATAAATTCCGGGCACATCACCTTCATAACCGCTTTCATTCCATAAAACCGGGAGGTATTCGGATATAAGATTGTCGTAGTGTACTTTTACTTCGCCGGGCAACGGCAACTCTTCAAAAGGTGTTCCTTCCACAACGGTTATGTCTTCGGGATGGTCTATACCTGTTAAAATTAAGGGAAAATCTTTCGAGTAATATCCATAGATCATTATCATGTCAATTCTGGATGCCCCGGTGCTTCCGACGGTTTCACCGCCGGCAGCGGTATTGGAAGTCATTATCCATCTGAGAAACAGTATTGATTTGTTGTTGCATACATCAGGAAGCGGCAACTTATCAAGCACTCCTGCAGTAAAGTTTGTTTCTACGGTAATGTCACTGTTTTCTATGTCATTCCAGTTGCCTGTGGGTCCTATACGATATTGCACTTTAAAATCGCGCGGACCTGTTGCAGAACTTCTTTGTGCGCTGCTGAGAGTCAGCTCTTCATAATTTAGCGTTGATATTTCTATTTTCCAGTATTTGGTGCTTTCACCTTCATGCCACCTTGCAGTAGATATAGCTTTATTTTCTATGCCTTCGTAATAGGAATAGTTGCCATCAAATCCAGGTTCGCGGGTGATAAGATTGCCAATATTTTCAGGTATTCCCTGGTCGGCTTCCTGTGTTTCTTCAGGGAAAGTCCATCCTGCAATCAGGTCTGGCCCGGTAATTGTCACTTCGATTTCTGCCTTCAGGTCATCAGGGTTTTGTATGCCTTCGGTAAGCACCAGCTCCCCAGAAAGGATGTAAGTTGCAGGAGTATGTGGATCGTAATCACCTTCCTGCCAATTTACTTCAAGGGCCAGGGTTTCTTCATTGTCAAGAATGACTTCTACGGTCGGAGGCAGCGGCAGGTCTTCAAAGGGTGTGCCGGGTTCTGCCTGGATCGGCTGTGGGTTAATAACATCAATTATGATAAGTACGGTGGCGGTGTCAATAACCTGATAGCTGTAAAGGTTGGAAGTTGCCGATTCACCTGCCTGGTCTTTGGCATATACCTGGTAATATACTACAGTGGAATCTTCATGTGGCGGAATATCTGTTTCCGTAGTATAGGTGCTGGTATTTGACGGCATCATTAATATAGTGTTTTCCAGGTTATGTTCGCTGATACCCCAGTTAAGCTGGACGGTTTCTATGGGGGCATCACCCGGTGTAACATCGGCAGAAACGGATACCGTAGTTTCAGGTGTAATACCTGAATCGGGATATTGTATTACATTGCTTATTGTTGGTGGTGATTGACCTGTGTCATCAATCCATACGCTGACATTATCGAAAAAAGCCGTTTGGTCTGCGGCAGTGTGTCCTTGCCAGTATGCACCCATATATTCAAGTTCGATGTCAGTATAATCATTGTTGACAACTTTTCCCAAAAAGCTTAATTCTCCTGATATAGGGTCCTGAAAGCTGCTTCCGTCATTTCGTCCGAAAAGCTGCCATTCATTGGATGCGGGGTCATAGGTTAGCTTAAGGCTCATATAATCATTGGTGGGGTCGTCTAGAGGTTCGCCGGCAATTATCAATCCGTCAAGGGTTGTTCCGAGCGATTGTATTCCCTGGTCGAATTTTACAAACCTTATTGGGTCGGGTGTGCCGGTGTTGCCCAAAACCACGGCATAACCTTCTCCCTCGGTGGCAGCATTGATGCTTGTGCAGCCGATAACAAAGGCAACACCATAAGTGTTACTTGCAAAACCTGCAGGATTACTCCTGATCTGCCTCATGTTGAAATACCATGTAACGGCTTCAACGTTACTGCCAAAGACTTTGTTATAAGGAGAATCAAAACCATCCGTTTCAAGGAAAGTAAAAACCCATCCGATAGCATTGGGATCAAAGCCGGCTGTGTTGGTCAGCTCAAGAATGTCGTTGTGTATCCTTGATCCCCAGTCATCACCCGAACGGTTCACTTGCCACGGAGAATCACCAATAAAGCCCGATATGGTAAAAGTCTCGCCCTGACTGATGTTGAAATCAGAATGATGAACATTAGTCTGACCGTAATTATGCGAACTTATAATAATAAGAAAAACCGCTGATGATAAAATATTCCGGAATAATAAATAGTCCTTTTTCATGATGTAAATTGTTTTTTGGTTCGGATATACGTTCTTGTTTTACCTGCTTAAAATGCCGAGAGGAATTTTGTCAATCAGGCTTGTTATGCACAAAATATCAAACCGCTTTTAACCGGTTTTTGAAGTCCCGGTTAATTGGTGAAAATGTTAAAAATTTATACAAACCTAATACATCTTTTAATATATAGCAAGAAAATATAAAAAAAATTTATAAAATAACAGCTGAAGAGATATAAGAATTAGCTCATCGCAACTGCCCGGAATAAATAGCAATAGGATGAATAATGTTAATATTGGAATGATTTTTTGGTTTAATCTGTCTAAATTATTGTTTTGATGTTGACTTATGAAACCCACCATGCCTGGTCATGATTGTGTATAATAAAATTTTGCTCATGGCTTGTTTCATCTGGTTATAATTGCGTTATTTATTTGTATTCCTTTATTTTAAAAATAGAAAATCCTCACATAAAGCACCTGTTCTCACTTCTTAAAGTTAATTCACTTGGTCAATATCATTTTTTTTGTATCCACTTCCCGTCCATCAGCAAAAAGCGTATATCAGCGAAATCTGTTTGAACCATTATTTCCGGGCTTTTTCTATACTCATGGCAGCAGCACAATAATAAGTCGTACTCCGGGCCTTTTCTGATGGATAAACCTTTTTGACATGATTCTGAGACTTGCCTCATTATCATTTTTTTCCTGCTCTCGGGTGGTACATCATAATTGTTTCTCTGAGGTATTTTCTGTCGAGGTGAGTATATATTTCGGTAGTAGTTATCGATTCATGACCGAGCAGGTCTTGTACTACCCTGAGGTCGGCACCTCCTTCTACGAGGTGTGTAGCAAAGCTGTGCCGTAAAGTATGCGGGCTTACATTTTTTGAAATAGCTGCTTTTTTGCACAGGTCTTTTAATATGGTAAATATCATGACACGTGTCAGTTTTCGCCCTCTTTTATTTAAGAACACGTAGTTTTCAAATTCTTTTATTACCGGTTTGTTTATTCTTTCGTTTTGCAGGTAAATTTTCAGTTGTTTAGCGGCGTGTGATCCTAATGGTATAATTCTTTGTTTGTTTCCTTTTCCGGTAACCAGCATGAACTCTTCACGAAAATTCAATGATGTAAGTTTCAGTTCGGTGAGTTCGGACACTCTCAGCCCGCAACCATATAGTGTTTCAATAATGGCTTTGTTTCGGTGGGCATTTTCACGGCTCATATCTATAGCTTCTATGATGCGGTCAATTTCTTTTACCGAAAGAACCACCGGGAGCTTTTTTTCAAGGCGGGGCACATCAAGCAAAGAAGACGGGTTGGTTGGTATAATGTCTTCTATGAGCAGATATTTGAAAAAACTGCGTATTCCGGAAATAATCCTTGCCTGGCTGCTTTTATTTACCCCAAGCCGTGCAATCCATTCGATGAAGCTTTGAAGGTGATCCAATTTTATTTCGCGCAGCCTCAAATCAGTATGATGGTTAGAAAAATATTGAAAAAGCTTATCTATATCTGTTAAATAAGCATGGATGGTATTTGCCGAAAGCGACTTTTCAAGTTTCAGGTATGTTTCAAATCCCTTTTTGTAGCTTTCCCAATTCATTGTTTTTTTTTTTTGGAAAAATAACAAAAAATGTCTTAATGGATGCAATTTTTATCACATTTATTAATTTTGTTGTAAATGGATACTAAAAACAAAAAGCAGGCTGAGTTTCGGTTTTATGAGGAGCTAAACGATTTTTTGCCATCAGGCAGGAAAAAGCACAGTTTTATCTATGAATTTTACGGTAGTGCGTCTGTCAAAGATGCCATTGAGGCAAATAACGTACCTCACATAGAGGTTGATTTAATAATTGTAAATGGCATGCCTGTCGGTTTTGATTATTTATTAAAAGAAGGCGACCGGGTTGCCGTATACCCTGTTTTTGAAAGTTTTGATATCTCCGGACTGAAATCTTCAGATCTTAAACCACTTCGAAATGTCAGGTTTGTCAATGATGTTCACCTCGGCAAGCTTACAAGGCTGCTTCGTATGACCGGATTTGATACGGCTTATCGTAATGACCTGGAAGATGACGAAATTATCAGGATATCCATTGAAGAGCAAAGAATTATTCTTACCCGTGACCTTGGAATATTGAAAAACAAAAAGGTGCAGAAGGGATATTTTTTACGTTCACAACAACCTGAAGAACAACTTATGGAAGTCATATTGCGGTTCCAGTTGCAAAGTAAAATGAAATTTCTGAGCCGTTGCATAGTATGTAATGGTATAATTGAAAAAACAGATAAGAGTTCGGTTGAATCATTTCTGAAACCCTTAACCAAAAAGCATTTCAGTGATTTTTACCGGTGCAGGAGTTGTGGTAAGGTATATTGGGAAGGTTCTCATTTCAATAAAATGAAGATGTTTTTCCAAAATCTGAAAAGCGGACTTAAAAAATCATTTTCACAGCATCATGACCGGAACTGCAAGGATTGAACTCGAAATCCTGAATAAATTCCACCTCTTTTTTTTTCCGGTTTTAAAAAAGACCTCGAGACCCGGCCTCTAAAGCCGGGGCGGCATCAGGAAGTCTGCAGCCGGCAACTGTTCGCACAGGATGGTTATAGGCCAGTGTAAACAAATTAATATTAAAATCAATCTTTCAAAACATAAGAAAGGGCTGTTATTTGAGGTCTGTTTATTTTTTTATAAACAATACTTTTTAATATTGATAATATATTATATTTGCGCAATTAACTAAGTTTTATGTCTAACCAAATAATTATATCCATGAAAAGAATTAATTTACTGGCAGTTTCAGTTATTTTTATGTTAAGTGGTTTTTCTGAAGGTAAAGCACAGTTTTATACGGGTGGCAGTCTTGGTATACATGTTGATAACAAGGGTTATTATTTTGATGTTGCTCCCTTATTTGGTTATCGCATCGGCAGGTTCGATGCAGGCATATCTCCTTTCTTTTCTTACCGTGATTATAAGGTCAGAGACAGCAAGTATTCCTATGGCAACAGGATATACTCTCAAGTTACTATTGTACGCGGACTTTTTGCACATGCAGAGATTGAAGCCACTAATATTGAAGCAGGCGGTGACAGAAAGTGGGTCATGGGTTTTCCTGTGGGAGCAGGATATAAGCAAACAATAGCGCCTAATACACAAGCATACGGAATGGTGTTGTACGATCTGCTGCTCGACGAGGATAGTCCTGTTGATAATCCTATAGTAAGATTCGGGGTGACCTATAGCTTCTGATATTTTAAAATCTGTCGTTACCGACATTTTTGGATTCATGCCTCTGCCGGCTGGCATAAAATAGTATTCTTTAGAGGAGAAAAACATATTTAGTTGTTTGGAAATTTGTTTTTTTTGTTAATCAATAAACAAGGTAAACCTGTATTTATGAGATCAGTTAAATTTATCGTTACAATCTCAGGCATTTTATTATTTACTTTTCTTGTGGTTTCATCTTTACATATTAAGAACAATAATTATGGATCGTTGCATACTGACCGGCATTATGAAGAAGGGAAAGTTGTTTACCCTGATGAATATGGAATAGGGGATGGTAAATTTAATATCAATGAAGGCATTGTTCGCCGCGGGCAAACCCTTTCAGAAATACTTTCCGCATTCACAGTTGATCATTTGACAATAGATGTGGTTTCAGCACATATGAAGGATGTTTTCAGTCCGCGCCGTATCAGGGCCGGCAACAGATATTATGCTTATTTGACTGATGACCACCCGATACGATTACAATATTTTGTTTATGAGGTATCACCTTTATCATACGTAAAGGTTGATCTAACTGATTCGGTATATGTTTATAAAGGTGAAAAGAAGACTTTGACGGTACGAAAGGAGTCATCGGGCATAATTACTCAATCGTTGTGGCAGACAATGATAGACAATGATCTGAGTTTTGATCTTGCAATGCGATTATCTGAGGTACTTGCCTGGGAGGTTGATTTTTACAGGATAGAGCGGGGCGATCGTTTCAAGGTCATATACGATGAGATATATGTTGGAGACAGCAGCATTGGTATTGACAATGTTTATGGGGTATATTTTGTTCATCGTGGCAGAGAGATATATGGTTTTCACTTTCAAAGTGATACAATCGACGGATTTTATAATGAGGATGGTGAGAATTTGCGCAAGGTATTTTTGAAAGCTCCTTTAAAATTTTACCGTATAACTTCCGGTTACAGTCATAGTCGTTTACATCCGGTTTCAGGCAGGCGTCGTCCTCATCTTGGCACTGATTATGCTGCTCCTACGGGGACGCCAATAATGGCTGTGGGTGATGGTGTAGTAACGCAAGCCAGGTACACATCGGGCAATGGCAATTACGTCAGGATACGGCATAATTCTGTTTATGAGACTCAGTATTTGCATATGTCGCGGTTTGCAGAGGGCATACGTCCGGGCAGGCGTGTTGAACAGGGTGAGGTAATAGGTTATGTCGGTAGTACGGGTATAGCTACCGGCCCGCATGTGTGTTTCAGGTTTTGGAAGAACGGTCAGCAGGTAAATCACCGCCGACTTGAATTTCCAAGCGCCGACCCGCTGCCCGAAGAATATTACGAAGAATTCTCAGTGGTTCGCGACTCAATAAGATTGATGCTTGATAATATACCTTTAAAAGAAGAAGAGGTGCCGGTATGATCATAAACCGGTTATCAGACATGGCAGATACAATGTATTAACAGCCTGTGACGGCTTTTCTTATCTTGACAAGCTTATCCATCAATTCTTCAAGCTTATTCAACGGCAACATATTTGCTCCGTCCGATTTTGCCCTGGAAGGTTTGTGGTGTGTTTCAATAAAAATACCGTCAACACCGGCGGCGACGCCTGCACCTGCAATGGTTTCGATCATATGTGGCAGCCCGCCGGTAACGCCTGCTGATTGGTTTGGCTGCTGAAGTGAGTGGGTTACATCAAGTACCACCGGCACACCAAAGCTTTGCATTACCGGTATGGAGCGGTAGTCAACAACAAGGTCGCTATATCCGAATGTTGTACCGCGTTCGGTTACCATTACATTGGGGTTGCCTGATCTTTGCACTTTTTCAACGGTAAAGCGCATGGCGTCGGGCGAAAGGAACTGTCCTTTCTTAATGTTGATGAATTTGCCCGTTTTGGCTGCAGACAAGAGCAGGCTTGTCTGGCGACATAAAAATGCCGGAATTTGAAGAATGTCAACATGTTCTGCTGCCATTTCCGCTTCCTGTTCGGTGTGTATGTCTGTCAGAACAGGTACTCCAAACCGTTTTCCGATAGCGGACAATATTTTGAGAGCCTTCTCATCACCAATGCCCGTGAAAGAATCTATGCTGGTGCGGTTTGCTTTCCTGTATGAAGCTTTGAAAATATATGGAATATCAAGCTTTTTGCTTGTTTCAGCTATTTTCCCGGCAATGTCGAATGCCATTACCTCATCTTCAACAATACAAGGCCCGGCAATCAGAAAAAAATTACCCTTATTCAACTCCGGAAGGTTACTGATAATTTCCAATGTTTGATGCATATTTTAGTTTTTTGCAAAGATTATACATATCCGTCAATTATTCCGAGTCCCTGCCTTACAATTTCAATTTGATCTCCGGTACAGTCAACAATGGTAGAAGCTTCATTTTCACCATAACCGCCCTTTATAACTATATCAACCATATCTTTGTACTTGTCATGAATCAGCTCAGGGTCAGTGCTGTATTCCAGAACCTCGTCGTCATCATATACTGAAGTGCTGATTATAGGGTTGCCAAGCTCACGGACTATCTCACGGCAGATGTTGTTGTCGGGTATGCGTATACCAATAGTCTTTTTCCTGCTTTGAAAGATCTTGGGTACCTTATTGTTGGCATTGAGTATGAACGTGAAAGGACCGGGAAAGGCTTTCTTCATCAGCTTGAAAACCGATGTTGAAAAAGGCCTGGTGAATTCCGCAATCTGATCCATGTCACTGAAAATAAACGAAAAATTAGCTTTCCTGGGTTTGATGCCCTTTATCTGTGCTACCTTCTCAAAAGCTTTGGGCTGATAAATATCACAACCAATAGAATAAACCGTATCGGTAGGATATATGATAATTCCTCCGTCCTTTAAACAATCAACTATCTTATGAATATGTTTTGAACTTGGATTTTCCTCATAAAGTTTTAAGATCATTATGTTGTTATTTTGCAGATTAAATATAGTTTGAAAAACAACGTATGTACATTAAAAATCAATAGATAAACATTTTTTATTTATTTTCAAAGTTAGAAATTTTATTTGTTTTCAGTATATGGTAAATAAAAAATTATTATTTGAGCAATTACTCAAACCGTTATTTTTGATAACTTTTTATAATTATTTTTTAGTGGCACGGAGTTTTTAATTAAAAGAACAGGTAGTTTATATTAAATAAAACCTGAAAAGTTTTATCTTCGCCCGGTTTGAAATATATATCTGACCATGTATTTTAGTAAGAGGGTAATCACAATAATTACATACATTTTTTTGGTACAATTTGCATTGTGCGATGAGGTGCTGTTTGAAAAGCGTTTTGACGGTGTTCAAACGGTCAGTTATAATTCCGGTGACAGGGGTCATTACAGGATTACAAACATATTTTTGCAGAAGATATCTCAGGCCGGCGGAAAACTTCGTGTTTTTACCTTGTATGATATCAATTATGGTATAGAAGTTTATTGTTACAGAACGTGCGGAGGAATAACCCGTTTGAACATATATCTTTCGGATATTACTCTGGAGGGTGATATTAATTATCGCGATTTTTTCATTGAAGAACAGCTTTTTCCTTCCGATATGGAGCTTGGTTTGAAATTATCCGTTAACGGCGGGCGATATCACTTTAAGGTTAGCTCTAAAATACCTGCAGATATTCAAGGCAACCGGCTTTTGCATTCACAGCAGTTGGAAATACCGGTTAGTGAGGATGCGGTTTTGGATCTGGAGGTGGCTGATATTTTGTTTTATTATGATAAACCTGCTTTAGAAAGGTTTAAAACATATACGGACGCATTGCATTCGTATTACGGGTCGGTTGAAAAACTTGATATGGTTTTTCAACAGTTAAGCTTGCTGGATCCGGAGCAGCCGGACAGGGTTATCCTGGATGAATTCCGGTTATGCGAAGCCGAAAAGACTTTCTGGGATGTTTATCACGCTCCTTTCATAGAGGTCCTTGATCTTGATCAGTTTGATCCTGCCGGATTTAAAGAGCGGTTTAACTTGACGAAAGATTCAGTATTGTATTATCGTAAAAGGTTCAATAATAGTTTCAGCCGGCTTTACGAATTGTATTATTCCAGGGGAGTTAAGGAAATTGCCGGTAACAAGCGGCAGGCGGCTCTTGAAAGTTTTCAGCAGGCTGTGGTTTACAATCCTGCGCATATCAAATCTCATCTTTACATAGCAAATATTCACCTGAAAGAAGGAAAAACAGATAGTGCCGTTGATGTAATAGAAAAAGTGTTGAATGAACTGTATCCTGCCGGAGCTTTAATGGATAGTACGGTTTATTATATAGAAAGGATTTTCGACAGTTACTTTCACCTTATTGATTCGCTCAATAAAGCCGGGAGGCACACGGAAGCTCTTAAAATTGTTGAAAAAGCATGTCGTTTCGATAATAAAATTCCGGTTTTGGATTACAGCGCCGGGCTCAAAGAAAGGTTTACCGATGCTCATACAGGTGTTTATGAGTCGTTTCTGGAAGTAATTGGAAGGGCTTTAACGGTTATAAGTCACAGTTATGCTTTAACATATATTGAACATGCGATTGATTATCAATCCAGGCATAGCGGTTTTATAAGGGATGGCGACAGGGTATATGATTACTTGCGGCAACTGGTAGACCGTTTGCTATTATCGGGGCGTGAAAAGTATGTTTATAAGGATTTTACGGGTGCCGAATCAATATTCGGCGATCTGATGCAAATATGTGAGAAATATCCTGCCATGGATTGTGCTGAGGATGTTGCGGGTTACCTGGCTTTATCTTCTGACGCACGCAGGCAGGCTGACCTTATCACGGTGGAAGTTACGATCAAGGATCCCTTACCGGACCTCAAAACCGGGGATGTTATCGAACTGCTGAAAGAAGAAATACTTGAAAAGCTTTCGCATGGGCATTTGAAGGCATGGGCTGGAGAAACCACCGAAGCCAACAGGATAATGCAGGAAATGATCAAAAAGTCAGCTTTATACGGCCTTATAAGAGATCCTCTAATAAAAGAACGTTTGATAACACTCTATAAACGTATCGGGGAAAAAGAATGTGAGCTTGCAAACAGGGATATCAAAAAACTTCTGGAGCAGTATGATGATCTGGCAGGTGCTCAGGATTTTATTGAAGCAAACAATACGCTTGCAAGGGCTGAAAAGATCATTGAAAAAAATCATGATTGCGGTTTTTGTACGGATAAAATATCCGGGAAAAGAAACATGATTTTGCCAGCGGTAATATACCTGGAGAAGATGGGAAAGCTCGAAAACTTGGTTTATTATAAAACTCAGGGTGATTATGAATTGTTTGTAAGCAGTTATAAGTCTGTTGATAATTATTATAATGATAATAATATCGTATCATTTGATCTGGATCACAAGACATTATTTGAGTTTATCATCAGCTCATCGGATCATTCTTTTATACTTCACTGTGCCGGTTATTACTCTGATGGGGGTTATCCCGGAAAAGCGCTGGAGTTGTTGTACAGGGTTAAGGAGTTGGGAGTAGATCGTGCTTTGACTTCAGATGTTCAGAGGCATGCAGGAGAAATGGCAGCGCACTATTATGCTGCCCTTTCTCCTGAATCCTCTCCCCGTGAAATTATTCGCAATCTGACGGATAATGACAGATGGATGCGATATTACAACCGGGCATTTATGAATAATTGGAAACCGTAAGGTTTGCTGTTTGTCTTTGTTTATAAAGCCTTCTTTCCCCTGATGTTTTCCTTATTCATAATGATTTTCCGGATTTACCCTATCAATTAATGATTGTCGCGGAATCTCACTGCTTCTTCAACAGACATAACCAAAGGGTGGCATATATCGGTAAAACATGCCAGTGTTACTATACATCTTTGAACACATTTGTCTACGTTGCCGGGTTTATTGTACAGATAGTAATGGTTGCAATGTCCGGGGATTACTGATTGACCTCTGCATAGTAACATTTCTACTGTTGGTCCTTCTATGTCGGAGCCGTCGTAGTGTCCATCGGCAATCCTGTTGAGGTATCCGAGCATTTGACCGAGGGTGTTTTGAAGCGGCACGCCCGGTATATTAAAATTATTAAAAACTTTTTCACCAACGGCAGCGACCGATATAACAGAAGCCAGCGTGGAATGTGCTTCACGATCACCCGGTCCGGTACGGGCAAGATCAACCAGCTCGCCATAAGTTTTATGTGCAACGCCCAGCTTGTTGGCATAATCTTTGGCATCCTTGAGAGGCTTTGCCAGCTCGCCTGCGAATTTTTCAGCCAGATCCGTTATAATGACTTCCAGCGCATCTTCCAGTTCAATATTGAAAGTGAGGCTGGTTTCTTCTTCGCTGCAGGTCATAATGTGTGTTGTTTCATTGCGGTTGTCACCTCGTTTGCCGGTTCTTATAACGGCAATGGTAATATCTTCAAACATCCAGTGTATCGGATAGAAATCTTCATCAAACATAATAACCACAGGTGCTTCTTCATCATGTTGGACGTTCATGTGCGTGACATCGAGCAGTTCCGGAGAATAGGAGCCATAATAATAAGCGTTAACATCGCTTATATCCTCAACGTAAAATATCAATCCCTGGTCCCTGTCGGGCGGTATCATGATTCGTGATTCCTTAGCCGGGTCACCATTATCATTGGGATCATCAACATCTCTCATGCAACGAACGGACATTCCGGCTTTTTTATCTACGTTATCCCCGGCTCCGATCATATCGCCGCGGTTGTATTCGGTGTAAAGCCGCCTGGCAGCTGTAGCACTGGCCTCTGTTGAAGTCCAAAAGCGTACATGCTCTCCGGCACTTGCTATGCTAAAATTGCCGTTAGATGTTCGACCGGCTGCCGGAAGCGCTGAAAACCCGAATTCATCAGTACCATGATGTGTGTCGTGAAAGTCCCACCTGGGATGCCGGTCTGTATCACAATTTCCGCTCAGAGGGGAACCGTCCTGCCGGCACGACTTTAAAGCATTTCCTGCTCCATCAACACTGTTGGTATTCTCAATACCATGTTTATCTGCAATGTAATCCAATAACTTATTCCAATCATTCAGCGAGGGCACTCTCCAGCCTTCAGGGCATAGACAACGGTTATCGACAACAGCATACCAATTGTATAATTTCCCATAAGCCGTAACCATCGCTGACTCACTATCAATACCATCAACATCATCATGAGGATAAATGGCATATGCACCTTCATTTGTATTTGCCCATTCAGAATTAGATAAACCGGTCGGTATAGATGTTCCATCAGCATACCTGGTGGTGCGAAGGTTTGCAGCCATCCACTCCTGATCTCCAATGACAACCGTATTATAACGGTTACCGTCAATATCAATTAAGCCTTCAAATGGCTTAACTTTATCATCATCACTGCAACTTACGATATAAAAAGTAATGGCTGCAAAAACAACCGTCAAAAAAACCAAAATCCCTTTTTTCATGTTTATTTTTGTTTTTTATTTATAATTAGGTTATTTATATTGAATTTATCTGAGTAATCGAAACATCATTCTGAATGATTTTTGGTAGAATAATGTCCTTTCGATTGTTAATGTTTTGATCAAATACAATCAATCCTTATTATTGACACCGCATATTCCTGACTGGATAAAACGCTGAATATTTTATCCCAGCATTAAGTATTTATCTTTTAAACAGCAAAAATAACAAATACTTAATATTATTTAAATTTGCAGGACAAATTTATAAATTTTGATAATATCAATATATTTTTTTTGTTTTTTTGATTTAAGCCAATGTGTTTTAATATAGTTTCCGGGCAAGAGGTTTCAACACTTTTCGGCAAGCTTTTCACTCGTTACCCAGGTCTGTTAATTCTCCGTTTTTAAATTTCTTTGATAACAGCAGTGTTTTTATTTTTTTCCCTGCAATTTTTGGTGATATGAGTTTCCCTTTTTCTTTGTATTCGATGAATTTTTTTTTGTGAATAAATTTTTCTTCCGGCACATTTCTTATTGTTTCCTGCATTGGGGTATCGATAATTCCGGGTGCGACGCTCATTATTTCAACAGGGTTTTCCCGCCTTTGTTGTTCTGTTGCAATGCATCTTGTGTACATATCGAGGCCTGCTTTTCCCGTGCAATATGAGCTCCATCCGTAATATGGCAGCAGGGCGGCGCCTGAGGAGATATTTATGATCCTTTTTACAACATTTATGTTGTAGGTTAGCCGGATGAAGCCGGCTGTAATAAGCATGGGTGCTATAAGATTTATTTTGATGTGTTGTTCGACCTCATGTGAGGGATTTTCTTCAGACGGACCAACAGGATTGATTACACCGGCATTATTGATAAGATAAATACCTTCACTCTCAGAGATATTGAAAAGGCAGAAAATCGATTCCATTAAAGCATCTGTTTCATTTGTTTGGCTTAAGTCAAACCGCAGGTTGTCCAATTTGCATTTTTTTTCTCCTGCATGAATTTTTAATGATGTGCTTTCACTTCTGGAAACGCAGATAAGATGATGATTGGGATCAACCAACTCCATTGCTATACCTTCTCCTAAACCTTTGCTTGCTCCTGTTATGATAAAGTGTTTCATTTACTCTTCGATTTTTTTGACAGACCTGATAAATCCTGTATTAGGGTAGAATTCTATTTGAAAGTTGTCGGGAGGCAGGGATGTAATTGTTCCGAACTGGCTTATCAGTATGCGGGCATCAGCTTTGATCATATCATTTTTTTTGATTGTTACATTTGCATGCTCAGGTATTCGATAATAAAAACCATATTTTGTTTCTTGCGGGTCAATATTTCGTCTGATGAAAACTTCGGGTTGCCGTGTTGTTTCATGACGTTGCAACTCAAGAAATACCGCAGAGCCTTTATCTTCATTTGAAACCGGCAAAACACCTTCATTATGGCAAAACCTGAAAATTTTTCTTTTTCGTACTACAGATAATTTGTCGGGCAAATAAGTAAAACGGTATTTTATTCTGCTCACAGATGTTATTCCGGTGAAAAGTTCCAGATAATTATTCTCTATTCTTTTTATTTCTTCGTACATGTATTCTATGGTTTCTTTGGAGTAAGGTATTTCCTGAAACCCGCTTATAAGATCCATTTTTTGATTTCTCAGCTTAAGGATAAAATCAGCCACTTCCTGCGCCCTTGTTTCCGTACCTTTTTTAACCCAGCTTCGTTCTAATATTTGTCTTTCCACTATTATGGTATCTTTTACCACCATTTGCAAAATTGTATCGATTTTTTCTTCCAGGTTCGGATCTATAAAATGATTGAATGTTGTTTCGGAACCGAAATAACCATATTCATCTTTTTCTTCACGAACACTCAAAAATCTTTCGCTGTCAAGAGGCATGTTAACACTTTTAATAAGCCCTGACTCATTGAGTGTGATATAAATAGGGTTATTTTTATGAACTTGCGGATCATATTTTACAAAATAGAATTGTGTAGGATCGGGTTCGGCATAGCTTCTTATTTTGATATCCGTAAGTTCATAACTGACCGATTGTTTTTTTATAATATCGGTGAGCCCTAAAAGGCTTTCCGAGTAATCGGCAAATGGCCCGGGGATTTCCTTTTTTTTGGTTACCGTCACATCGATACTCAGAATTGTTCGTGGCAAGGCATAATAAAAGCCTGTTTGCCCGGCACCTGCCTCCATTTCACGTACATGCATTACCTGGATAGGTCTAGGGGAGCTGCATGACATGGTTAACGCAGCAAGCAAAAAAGATAAAGAAAATAGTACTGGTCTCATTTTTTACCTTCTTTATGATAAAGTAAGCCGAAATTTAGAATTATATTGTAATACAATACAAAAATAATCAATTATCATAATCATTGATACGTACCTAAAGCGGTAAGGTTTTTTATTTTTCAAATAACAGGTAAAAAAACAACCTAAGACAGCAGAAAATCCAGGGTTGCCGCTTTATCATATTCAAGTGACGGCTTTTTGTATTGAAATATTTTTACAGTTTTATTTCCCAATAAAGTAACCTTGCCATTTTCAATCAATAACATTGTTCCTTCTTTAAGACCTACTACTTTATAATTTGGGTTTAATACCATAAATTCCTTAATGCGTTCTTCGCGGGTTTCTCCTTTATAATTAGGTATGGGTGTGTCAGTATAATGCGGGTTTATTTGAAACGGCACGAGATTAAGAGTTTCAAAGCTTTTTGGCTGAATTACCGGCATATCATTGGTTGTCATTAAAGTCGGGCAGGCAACATTGCTGCCGGCACTCCATCCCAGGTAAGGAGTGCCTGTCTCCACTTTTTTGCGGATCGGTTTTATTATATTATTTTCATGTAGCATATGAGTAAGGTGAAATGTGTTTCCGCCGCCTACAACTATGGCTTCAGCATTTTCAACAGCCGAAGACTTGTTTTTTGCGTCATGTATTGACTTAACCTCATATTGCAGATCCATAAAAACATTATTTACCTTATTGAAATATTCATCATAGGTCATGGCTACGCTGGCATAAGGAACAAATAATACCTGCCTTGCCTTATCACCCAAAAAACTTTTTATATAGGTCTTTGCATGAGCAAGATAATCGTCTCTGTAATTGGTTGAATTACTTATCAACAGCAATCGCTTTTCCATAATATTTTGGATATTTATTAACGTAATACAACGAACTGATTTATAAAACCCCTTTTTACGGTTTAAGGGAAAAAATATGTTATATTTTTTTATTATTACAAACGTTTTTATTACTTTTAATATTTAAACATAATTTTGCCTTATATTGTTTTTGTTATATTCTTAAAAAAACATAAATGAGGGTAATTATTTTTGTTTATAAGATTGAAAATGTATGGTATAACAGAAGAAAGGATGATTAATGTTATTAAAGATTGAAGAAAAGGATCTACGTAAGTTCATAATGATTGGCGACAGGGTATTGATAAAGCCCAAGGCTTCAACTGACCAGACCAAGGGGGGTTTGTACCTGCCGCCAGGAGTTGAGGAGAAGCGTAAAATACAGAGTGGTTATGTGATAAAAACCGGTCCGGGATATCCTATTCCTTCACCGGATGATGTTGATCAGCCATGGAAAGACAGGAAAGATTCGTTAAATTACTTTCCTTTACAGGTTCGAGAGGGTGACCTTGCCGTTTATTTGCAGGATAATGCTTTTTGGATTGAATTTAAGCAGGAAAAATATGTTATAGTTCCCAACGGTGCTATACTTATGGTGATAAGGGATGAAGAGCTTACGGGGTGATTGTCACCTGCCAGTTGACGGTGAGCAGAGGCGGCGACAGGCAACCTGAAAACAGTAATCATGCGAACCGTTTTTCCACCAGGTATTGTGCAATTTGAACAGCATTGGTAGCTGCACCTTTGCGCAGATTGTCGGCTACTATCCATAAATTCAGACCATATTCGGTTGATTCATCTCTTCTGATGCGTCCGACAAATACCTCATCCTTGCCTTCACAAAATTTCGGCATGGGGTAAATATTATTGCCGGGGTCATCTTGTACAACAACACCTTCTTGCCGGTCTATTGCCGACCTGGCTTCTTCAAGGTCAAACTGTTTTTCAAATTCAACGTTTACGGCTTCCGAATGGCCTGTTTTTACAGGTATTCGCACTACAGTGGCAGTGATTTTCATCACGGGTTCGTTGAGTATTTTACGGGTTTCATTGACCAGCTTCATTTCTTCGGAAGTATATCCGTTTTTTTCGAAATTACCTCCATGCGGAAAACAGTTAAGGTCGATAGGGTAGTGGTAAGCCATATGGCCGCCGGTTCCTGCCCGCTCGTTGTCAAGCTGCCTGACAGCCCCGATACCCGTACCGGTAACGGACTGGTAAGTTGAAACTACTATGCGTTTGATTTTGAATCTTTGATGCAACGGTGCAAGTACAAGAACCAATTGTATTGTGCTGCAATTGGGGTTGGAAATGATTT
The DNA here is from genome assembly GCA_003559855.1 of Bacteroidales bacterium. Lineage (GTDB taxonomy): Bacteria > Bacteroidota > Bacteroidia > Bacteroidales > UBA7960 > PUKZ01. Next base: position 6,275 of record PWJZ01000037.1, on the reverse strand, counting down.
TGCTGTGTGGTGTTATAGTATCTGAATTTATTTCCGGTACAACAAGCGGAATGTCCGGGTTTCTGCGCCATGCCGATGAGTTGTCAATGACAAAACAATTTCCCTTGGCAAATTTCTCAGCCCATTGAAGAGATACATTCCGACCGGCTGAAAAAATCGCAATGTCAGGCTTTGCAGCCAAAACATCATCAATGCTGCATACCTTGAAAGGCTTGCCTTTGAATTTAACCAGTTTGCCCTCGGATCTTTCCGAAGCTGCAGGATAAAAATCATCGCACGGAAAGTTCCTTTCTTCAAGAACTTTGCGTATAACCTCGCCTACAAGACCTGTAGCACCTACCAATGCAATTTTCATGATTTGTATGGTTTGTTTTTAACCCGGGAGATTGTAAACTCCAAAGGTCTTTTATTCAATTCTAAGCGAAAAAATTATTTCTGTGTTTTTCAATGATGTGATTACTCCGAAAAATTGCTCTCATTATAATAATAGTAACTGGTGCACCATGATACAAAGAATACACAAAACAACAATATTGTAAAGGTTAATCTTCGTGTAATTTGAAACTTCAGTGGCTCATGGCTAAAGATATCTTCGAAGTAATTTCGATTTGTTTATGCAAAAATAGTATATTTACTGCATGATAAAAATGATATATGATCAATTACAGAAAACTTTTTCCGTTGTTTTTGTTTTTCCCGTTAATTGGTTTTGCACAGATCAATGAAAATTTCAGCGACGGGGATTTCACGAAAGATCCTGAATGGATCGGTGATACGGATAAGTTTATAGTCAATGAAAAATATCAGCTGCAGCTTAATGATACAGAAGCGGGCGATGCCTTCCTGGCGACGCAAAATGTTATGATCGATAATACTCAATGGGAATTTTGGGTACGTATGGCTTTTACACCTTCCAACAATAACCATCCGCGTATTTATCTTGTTGCTGACAAAAGCGATCTGCATGGAGAAATAAACGGTTATTTTATAAGGATTGGCAAGGACGGCAGCGACAATAAACGTATTTATTTTTACAGGCAGGACGGTGATCTTATCCATGAGCTTATGGAAGGATCACGGAATATAGCTTCGGCAAGCAATAACCTGATACGTGTCAGGGTAATTCGTGATGATTCGGGAACCTGGGAGTTCTGGGCTGACGAGTACGGAGGTATGTTGTATCTGCCACAGGGTTCTGTTAATGACAATACTTATATTTCAACGGCCTGGTTTGTGCTGTTTTGCAGGTATACCATTGCCAATTCCGATCGTTTTTATTTTGATGATATATATGTCGGTGATATAATTCCTGATATCGACCCGCCGGAAGTTTTAAAGCTCAATGTTGCCGATCCGAATATTCTTGATGTGCATTTTTCGAAAGTCGTTAAAAAAGAATCGGCCGAAAACGTCAGTAATTATTACGTTGACCGGGGAGTAGGCTTTCCGGTAATTGCCAACAGAAATCCGGAATCACCCAATATTGTCAGACTCTTCTTTGAACAAAATTTTCCGGAAAACAAGATATATAAGATCAATATACAAAATATAGAAGATCTGTCAAAGAATTTTATGGAACCTTTTGAAGGGGAGTTCATGAATTACGTTGCCGGCAGATTTGATGTTGTTTTCAATGAGTTGATGGTCAACCCGTCACCAGTTGTTGAATTGCCACCATATGAATTTATTGAACTATACAATACCACCGGATTTGATATAGACATTCAGGGGTGGTGGTTGCATGATCATCATGGCCAAAGGGAAATACCTTATGGAGTTATACCTGCTGACGGATATCTTGTATTAACGACCGAAGAAGGATATGATGAGCTGTCGGCATATGGCAATGTTGTTGCGGTGCCCGGCTTTACTTCATCATCGGTTACTCATGGTGGGACGGAGCTGATTTTATATGATGAAAATTATTATTTGATTTCTGCGGTACTTTATTCTGACGAATGGTATCGGGATCCTGCCAAAGATGGCGGGGGCTGGTCGCTTGAGAAAATTGACCCGTACAATTTCTGCGGAGGCAAAAATAACTGGAGGGCAAGCGAGGATCTGCGGGGAGGAACACCCAGTGCAACAAATTCAATAAAAGATGAGAACCCTGATTCGGATCTGCCTGACCTTGTCAGGACCGGGTTTATTGCCAATGATGGTATTGTTCTGTTCTTCAGTGAACCCATGAATGAATATTCATTGATTGACAAAGAAGATTACTATATTTATCATGAAGATCATCATATTGGCAATCCTGTGTTGGTTGAGCCCCTGGCACCTTTTTTTCAGAAGGTTAAACTTTTTTTGCCGGCTGAGCTGCAACCCGGATTGATATATACTGCCGTAGTTTCCGAAACTTTTTCCGATTGTGCAGGAAATAAACTGGAAAGAAATAGCGCAAAAATTGCAGTTCCTGAGCCTGCCGACACATTTGATGTGGTAATCAATGAAATACTTTTTAATCCCCCTACAGCAACATCACAGCGCTATATTGAGCTGTACAACAGATCGGGCAAGGTTGTGGATCTGAAAAATTACCGGATAACTTCAAAAGACACCATTGAAGGTCATCTTACCACCGTACGTCAAATGTCGGATGATAGTTATCTGTTCTTTCCCGGTGATTATGTTGTTCTTACCTCCAGTCCGGAAGATGTAAAAAAGCACTATATGACACCTGATCCTTCAGTTTTTATAAGGGTTGAAAATATGCCGGCAATGACAAATTCGGGTGGTATAGCTGTGTTTGCCGACAAGTCGCTTGAGATCATTGACATGGTTGTATACACCGACGATATGCATTACCCTTTGCTAACTACCAAAAAAGGTGTAGCCCTGGAAAGGCGCAATTATCACAGACCTTCCTGTAGCAGGTTTAACTGGCATTCAGCTGCCGAAAGCGTCGGCTTTGGCACACCGGGATATAAAAACTCACAATTCACACACGATCCTGAAGTTATAAAAGATGATATTACTATTTATCCTGAAATATTTTCACCCGACGGCGACGGGCATTACGATGTTTTGAACATATATTTTAAGTTTGACAGCCCGGGATTTACTGCCAATGTTACGGTATATGATTCAAGGGGCAGGCTTATCAGAAAAATTGCCCGTGGCAGGCTTCTCGGAACGGATGATGTGATAACATGGGATGGTACTGCTGAGGATAGTAGTAAAGCAAACATAGGGATTTATGTAATTTTCATTGAGTTGTTTGACCCGAACGGGAATGTGCGCAGGTATAAGAAAAGTGCGGTGCTTGCCGGACGCCTGTAAACAATTTAAGAGGCTATAGCTATGGCAGCAACCCATATTTTTACCCCCGCCGTTTCAAGCAGCTTCTGTGAACAGGCTTCAATAGTGGAACCCGTTGTTATTACATCATCAACAAGTAAAAGGTTCTTGTTTTTGAAAACTTCCGGATTTTTAACATGGTAAACGGCTTCCACATTTTTCCACCTCATGAATCTTGTTTTGCGTGTTTGGCTTTCGGAGTGAAACTTCCTGATAAGATTGTTCAGAGTTAGACTGATATTCAAGCCTTCCGACAAACCCCTTGCAAAACATTCACTCTGATTGTATCCTCGCTGCCGTTGCTTTTTAGGATGAAGAGGAACGGGCAATACCATATCAAGTGTATTCCACCCGGCTGATGTACGGAGCCTGCTCGCCAAAAGCTTCCCGGAAAAAAAACCTATCTCCCGTTTGCCTTGATACTTAAGCTTATGTATTAACTTTTGAACCTTGCACCCTTTTTGATAAAAAAACAATGCCGTAACTGCTTCCAGATGAACACGCCCCCAGAAAAACTGATCCAGCTTATTATTTTCTTCATTGTGAAAATTTGTCTCAGGCAATTCATGCTGGCAATAAGTGCAAACCACATGCTCGTTATAAAGCAATGCATTACCGCACGCATAACATACTTTCGGATATATCAGACCTGCAAAATCTTTTATATATTGTGCAAGAAACATTGGCCTGGCTTATTGAGTTATAGCAAATATATCCATAAAAAACAAACATTTGATATTTTTAATATTTTTTTGTTATCAGGAATAATCAAAAATATTATGGACAGTTTAATATTGCAAAAAAACAATTATTCGCATTTTTTGGTTTTAGGGAAATCTTTAATATTGTTTGATAATTAAATTAAATAGCATTAAATTTGCAGACCCTATAATGAATTATAGATTATTAGTCGTCGATAATTCAATAAAATTAGAAACTTTTGATGCTTTTATTTCGTATTATAACAAAAGTACAAGCATCAGTATAAAACCTGGTATAAAATATGGATAACAAGGAAAACATTAATCAAGATCCAAAGAAGCAAGATGATGAAGAGTTTACTGTCAAAAGCGACTTTAAGGTTTATAAGATCGCCATCCTAGTGCTTATTGTAATAATAGGCGCTTTGATCTTTATGCTTCTCACAACTCACCTTTCTCTGCGTAATACTTTGGCGGAAAAGGAAGAGCGTATTGAACTAAACCGGCAACTACAGGTTGAGCTGGATTCTGTAATGTATGAATATACGGTATTCAAGAATCAGCATGACAGTATTTTGTATGACAAAGACAGTATTATTCAGCAAAATGCCAGGGAGATTGAACGTTTGCTTGTACAGCAGGCAGATTATCCCCGTATAAGGCGTCAGTTAGATTATTTGCGTGATATAGCACAGGATTATGTTGTCAGGATTGATAGTCTGTACAAGGTAGCAGAAGTACTGCGTACTGAAAGGGATCATGCACGTGAGGAGGCGGCACAGATAAGGACTTATGCAACGGAGCTTGAAAAGGACAAGGAGGTGTTGTCGACAAAAGTTGAAGTAGCATCGGCATTGAGAGCAGATCATATAAAAGCTACCGGTTACCGTACGAGGGGTTTTACTGGCAGGGAGACCGAAATAGACAGGGCTGGCCGGGTTGATTATGTCAGGGTTTGTATTACACTGGCAGAAAACCCCATTGCCCCGGAAGGAGAAAGGAATATTTTTATAAGAATATCCGGTCCCGATGAAAAGATCCTCAGAATAAGCGATGCAGATGAATATTCTTTTGTTCACAACGAAGATACTTTGCAGTTTACGGCAAGTAAACAGATATATTACCAAAACCGCCCGAAAGAAGTATGCCTTAAATGGGACAGGTATACAGAGTATATGGAAGGTATGTATCTTGTGTCTGTGTATACTGATGAGTATCGTATAGGAGAAACCGCTTTTACATTGAGATAATGTATAAATAATAAAAAAACCGCCTGGGATAATACTTCAAATATCAAGGTGGTGCTAGTGTTTAACGAAAATAATAAATTATGGAACACAGGAAAACTCAAACCGGAGAGAACAAAAAGAATAGTAAAGGTCCGTCAAACATAGGTCCGGTTATTTTTCTTTCGATTTTTGCCGTGTTGCTTGCAGTGGCAGCAGGATTGTTGCTGAGGCAGGTGCTTGACTCAAGGGCGCAGGCAGAAGCTATTTTGTATGAGAAGGAACAGGCAGTCCTTGAAAAACAAGAGATGGATGAAAAATTAAATGAACTTGAGGAAGAGTACATAGAACTTTCTGTTAAATATGAACATCTGGAAGGCAGTTTGAAGCAGGAAAGAGTACGGATAAACCGTCTCAGACAAGAGCTGAGAGTTACGGAACCGGCTGATGTTCATAGGTATGAAGAGCAAATACGTGAATTGCAAGAAACACTCAACGATTATCGTGAGCAAGTCAGGGTTATGGAATCCGAAAAACAAACACTTGCAATGGAAAAATCACAGATGCAAGCAGACCTTGACCAGACAACTTCCAAATTTGGCGATCTGGAAAGAAAAAAAGATGAACTGGAAGAAAAAGTTGAAAAAGCATCTTATCTTACCATATCCGGTCTTACGGTACAGGGTATCAGGGAAAGAAGAAGAGGCGACGAACCTACAGACAGAGCAAGAAGAACAGACAAAATACAGGTTTGCTTTACTGTAAATGAAAATTTTGTAGCTCAACCCGGTAATCGCGACTTTTACATTCGTATTATTGATCCAAACAACCGTGCGTTCAGAATTTCCGACGACAATACCTTTGAATATGAAGGTGACGAGATCGTATATACCCTCAGAAGACAGGTGAATTACAGGAATGAACAGCAAAAAGTTTGCGGTGTCTGGAACCAGTCAGACAGATTCCAACAGGGGTATTATAATGCGGTGGTATTTACCGAAGGACGTGAAGTAGGCTTTAAGCTTTTTGAACTAAACTAAAGGATTTT
>PWJZ01000079.1 GCA_003559855.1 Bacteroidales bacterium | reverse complement strand
TAACCATGTTTTCAGCCGGCAGATATCCATCTTTGGTAACCAGGTAGCTGTAAAAGCCTACTTCAACATTTTCTATTACCACCTGTCCGTCACTATCGGTTGTATAGTCCGTTTCATCGAAGGTAACTACGGCATCTTCCACGGCAATACCATCGTCATCGGCTACGGTAAAGGTAACAGTACAGTGGTCATCGGTTCCTTCAGTAAGCGTGACTTCTTCCAGGACATCCTCGTCAATAACTTCAACTACAGCGAATTTGGTTATATAACCCTCTTTGGCGACGGAATACTGGTGTTCGCCAACCAGAACATCTTCAATGACGTATTCACCCGGTTCGTATTCAACATAATCGAGTGTAACGACAGCATTGGTTATTGGCTCACCTTCTTCGTCAACAACGTCAAAAGTAACGGTGTAGGCTTCAAATAAGAGTGTAACTTCCTTGTAAACATTACTATCTACCATAAGCAGGTCTTCAAAGGTGAAATAGCCTTCTTTTGCTACGGAGTATGCATAGATACCGGTTTCAACCGCCGGTATATAGACATTCCCGTTGGCATCGGTCGTGTAATCTTCTTCATCGAAGGTAATTATTGCTCCCCCGATGGTATTGCCTTCCACGTCAGTTACTTTGAATACAACCGGGTAAGTATCGGTAGTGCCTTCTTCCAGGACTACCTGTACGGTTATATCTTCATCAATAATTGCTATTTCTCCGACTTTGGTTTTGTAACCTTCTTTTACAACGGAGTAATAATATTCGCCAAATATGATATTTTCAATGACGTATTCACCCGGTTCGTATTCAACATCATTTAATTTAACCACGGCATCGGTTATGGCATTTCCATCTTCATCTTCAACCTCAAATGTAACGGTAAACATTGCAAACTCCATGACAACTTCAATGGTAGTTTCTTCTTCAACGGTAATTTCCTCTTCTATTGTAACATATCCTGTTCTTTCGATCCTGTATTCGTACGTGCCGGATTTAATATCTTCAAAGACATAATCTCCCTGCGGGTTTTCAATACCGTCGAAAGTAACGGTTGCATCGGTTATTTCATTTCCTTCTTCATCTATAATGTTAAATGTAACTGTAAAAGGCAGGTCGAGAATATTAAGAGCGGCATAAGCGTCGAGTCTTCCGCTTCCGAGCATACCTGTGTATGCGGGGTTATATTGGTATATATCATCATTTGCACTGTTAATCAGTATATCCCACAGTTCGGATCTGTCGAGTGCTCCGTAGGCATGGGAAACGACCAGTGCAGCTGCTCCGGATACGTGTGGAGTAGCCATTGAAGTGCCTGATTTGACTGAATATCCATTGTTTAATTCTGTAGATAAAACACTTGTTCCCGGTGCAATAATATCAACCCATGCTCCGTAGCTGGAGAATCCGGATTTTTCTCCATATCTGTCGTGTGAAGCGACAGCCATTGATCCTGCATATGCTGCTGGATAAATCAATCCTGTAGAGTTATAATTTCCTGCGGCACATATTGTTATTCCTCCATCCAGTGCGTCTCCTCCGCCGTTAACATTGAAATAGTCAATAGCATCTGCCAGCGATGACGGCATTCCTCCGCCCGGACCGGTACTCCAGCTGTTTGAGGTTATTGCGGCACCATTGTCGGCTGCATAAATAAACGCTGCAACTGTGCTAATAGATCCTGCTCCCAATGCGTGTATGGTCATGAGCCTGACTCCATCTTCAGAGCCGCTTCCGCCTGCCAGACCGGCTACCCCCAAATTGTTGTTTGTAACGGCACTTACCGTACCGCCACAGTGTGTTCCATGACTGCCCGGTGTGGTTCCTGTGCCGTGAGGGCCTATGTTTTCCCACATATTACCTTCCAGATCATCATGATAAAACTCCATACCCGTATCTATGATCGCTACGATAACATCCGAATTTCCGGTTTCAATCTCCCAGGCAGCTTCAGCATTACAGTCCATACCCTCCATTCCGCCCAATTGACCGGTGTTATGAAAATGCCATTGGTTATAATATAAAGGATCGTTGGGAGACCACCTTCCTGATGAGTATTTCTCTTCTACAGGCCTGCTTTCAACAGGCTCTATAAGCTTTTCTATAAAAGCGGGTTCGGCAATTCTTACTTCATCGAGTCCTTCAAAATCAATTACAGCTTCGATTATATCAGCCCCCTCATCAAGCTTGAGTTCATACCAAAGATGAAAACCCCACGCCCTGTGCCTTTCCTTATATTGAAGTGAAGCTTCCGATATCTCATACAACTCCCCTAACATGGGTATGTATTCATTTACTATATATGCCCTGTTAAGTTCATCCAGTGAGAGTATACCTGTTGTAACATAGTCGTTGTCCGAAACTTCAAAAACGATGTTTTCCAGGGTTCTTCCAAAATCACGTGTGAATTGAATGCGAATTATTCCCTGATGGTATGTATCTTCAGGAATGTTTTTTAAATCAAGTTGTGGTCTTTTGCCAAATCTGACCTCGTATTCCCCCGTTGAGTTTTGAGCATTAGCCCCAAAGGGTGAAATGAAAAAAACAGTGCAAATAATTAAAACAGAAAAAAATGATTTTAAATTGTACATAACAGCTTTTTAAAATTTAATTAATAAAAAATGTTTAGCGTTAATATATATTGATTTATATAATACTAATGATAAAAGCATTTATATAATATATATTTAATGCAGCAAAATTAATAATTCTGTTTAAACTGAAATTGTTTATTTAAACAGAGAGGTGTCACCCGCAATATCTTTCTTAAGGGTAACTTTTTTTATCAATATTATTTTCATACTCATGAGTGAAAATTTATAAAATAATGGCAAAGAGCATTGAGTTATTATTCTGACATTTGATTTTTCATTATTGAGCATTGAACATTTTTGGGATCTCAGATAACAAATATTGACCGGGTTTTTTTTTAAACAAAGTATCATAAAGTTTTTTTGCTTTTTACCCGTGCTCTTTGCTCTTCTATGCCCTTTTTTCCGCCCCGTTTTTTATCGTGTCACCTGTACGCGTTGAGTCTTAACACTGTTGGTTGTGTGTATCTGCATAAAATAAATACCTGCGTTGAGGTTACTTACATTGATCTCGTGTCGTAACCCGTCAGCGACGATATTCAGGATCACCTGGCCGCTTACATCTATTAATTTTATTTTTTGGATATTTTCATTTGATTCGACGTAGAATTTTTCACGTGCGGGATTAGGAAATACAGACAATTCAACATCTTTTGGAGTATCAACGTAAGTGTCGAAGTCCATTTTCACTTCTACCGTCTTGTCGCTTTCAACTGTAATTTCGCCTTCAACGGTAACGTAATCGGTTTTTTCCTCTATGTAATCATAAGTTCCTTCTTCAATATTTTCAAACACATAATGACCCGGTTCGTACTCTATACCGTTGAAAGTAATGACAGCGTTGGTTATTTCATTACCGTCTTTGCCGGTAATATCAAAAGTAACTGTGTACAGTGCGGTCATTTCAACGTTTACTGTAACATCTTCTTCCACTGTAAGTTCATTTTCGACGTTGAGGAATCCTTCTTTTTCCACCTTGTATTGATATGTTCCTTCTTCTATTTCTTCAAATACATAGTTGCCCGGATCGTTGGTTTTACCGTCGAAAGTAATGACGGCACCGGTAATTTCATTACCGTCTTTACCGGTAATATCGAAGGTAACTGTGTATACCTGTATTATTGTAACATATATAGTAATATCATCATCAACATAAACTTCCTCTTCAGCGGTGAGGAATCCTTCTTTTTCCACCTTGTACTGATATGTTCCTTCTTTTATTTCTTCAAATACATATTCGCCCGGATCGTTGGTTTCACCGTCGAAAGTAATGACGGCGCCGGTAATTTCATTACCATCTTTGCCTGTAATATCGAAGGTAATGGTAAACACTTCGGTCATTGTAACGCTTACGTTAATATCTCCTGCCACTTCAAGTTCATCTTCAACGGTGAGGAATCCTTTTTTTTCCACTATATAATTATAGGTTCCGGATTCTATGTTTTCAAATATGTAATCTCCCGGATCATTTTGATTATTGTTAAAAGTTACAATGGCATTTTTCAACTCATTGCCATTTTCATCTTTAACATCAAATTCAACTGTGAATTTGGCGCCTTCTTCGATAACAAAATCAATTTCAATGATATCGGAAGAGCCTGTAGTATATACTGATTGAACTCCGGCGGTATGTTGGCCACCGGGCAGTTTTTTGAAAAGGTGTTCTGTTTCTTCCAATTCGTCGGCTACTTTCTCGTTGTTCAAGTATACATTCCAACCGTTGAAAGCCCTGGAGTTTGTAGATTGTTTATCGGTTTGTTCGGGATAATAAGGTTTGTTGTTTGTAAATAGCAGAGGTTTGGGTTCGTTATTATCTCCGGCTGATTTTTCATTGGTTTCGGTTTTAATGATCGTTGGGGTTTTTATTTTGGCAGGCATTTCAAAAGTTATTTCACCGTGATTTTCGCCGTAAGCCCTCAGCAGGAAGTTCACTTCAAATCCCCAGAAGCAGATTGAGTTCCAGTT
>PWJZ01000048.1 GCA_003559855.1 Bacteroidales bacterium | reverse complement strand
TTCAGCACATGAATTTTATCAAAGATACGTTGCTTAACTTCACTTATGATGAAGTTCACAGCTGTTATGACGGAACCGGATACAGCACTTCCGCCGCCATAATTACAGGACATATCAATGACGGTGTTTCTGCCATCAATTTCTGTAACCACGGTTCGGTTACGGGGTGGAGTGTTGCCAATTACAATATCACTCATGTAAACCAGCTTACCAATGTCGGCAGACTACCATATATTACATCGGTAGCCTGTGTAAACGGCGCTTTTGTTGATCAATTTTGTTTTGCAGAAGCCTGGCTGCGTGCCACTCACAATGGCGAACCCACAGGAGCTATAGGAATGATGGCAGCTACCATCAACCAGCCATGGCAGCCTCCCATGTGCGGCCAGGATGAAATGGTAAGCATTAAAACAGAGGAAAGTATCGTACATGGCAGCACAATAAAAAGAACATACGGCGGCGTATCCGCAAACGGAAGCATGTTTATGATACCCCAATACGGCGGTACAGGAATTAACACACACGAAACATGGATATTGTTCGGCGACCCGACACTGATGGTAAGAACTGACGTGCCTACACCTTTTACAGCAGATTACCCGGAGCAGGTTATGTTTGGATGGAACTATTTTACCGTTACATCCGTTGACGATGGTGCCACAGTAGCCCTCACAAGGATTGATACTGAAGGTGAGGTGGAAATAATAGGCACTGCAATAGCCCAGGGTGGTATTGCTGAAGTACCTATTGAAAAAGAGCTCGAAGTAGGTGAAATACTGACCCTTGCTATTACCGGTTTTAATAAAGTAACCTATATCAATGATGATATTACTGTTATTGTTGACGGACCCTATGCTAATTTTACCGCCGAGCCAACTACTGTTGTTATCGGTGAAACAGTAACTTTTACCGATGCTTCGGGTGGAGGCGAATTTTCAACATGGGAATGGGACTTTGGCGAAGGTGCTGAACCTTCAACAACAACAGGTCAAGGACCTCATGAGGTTATTTATCATACCCCGGGCAAAAAAACCGTCAGCCTGCTTGTTGATAATCAATATGAAATGGTCAAAGAGGATTATATCACTGTACATGATATTGTTACCCTGACAGTTGAAATAAATGGTGAAGGTCATGTAGAAGTAGACGGTACGCAATATACAGAGCCTATGTCTTTGCCGGAAAACTCAACGGTCAGCCTTGAGGCTATTCCTGCCACGTACTGGGCATTCCATGAATGGACCGGCGACCTTTCCGGAACAGATAATCCCAAAAACCTGGTAATGGATGGGGATAAAACCGTAACCGCCAACTTTACCGAAGCCTCTGATGCAACCTATACATATGGAGATATAGATACTGACAGAAATTTCACCGGACTGCCCGGATCTTCAGGCTGTCCTGGCACTCTTACAGTTTCTATACCTCCTGATGCAACAATAACCGGTGTTGATGTTGAGTACGATATGACTGCCCAGGCTGGTGGATGGATGGCTGACCAGGTATCACAACTCAGATGTGTATCTCCCGGTGGTGCAGATGAACCATCGGTTGTAACTGGTACAGGAACTACCGGAGGAACTTACTCTTATAGCCGTACCGGGCTCGACATAGCTAATGGCGTTACGGGAGGAGGAGATATCGTATTTGAACTGCATGCCGGAAGAACATGGGGTGGCAGCGGATGTAATACAACGTATAATAAAGTTGACAACAACACATGGAAAATAACGGTTTATTATTATACCGAAACCGAACCATATGCCGATTTTGTCGGTGAACCAACTACCGTGGCTCCCGGTGAAACGGTAACCTTTACCGATGCTTCCGGAGGGGGCGAATTCTCAACCTGGGAGTGGAACTTTGGCGAAGACGCCGAACCTGCCACAGCAACAGGTCAGGGACCCCATGAAGTGATATATAATACATTGGGATACAAAACAGTAAGCCTTACTGTAGATGGACAGTATACCGAAACAAAAGAAGATTATATATATGTTACTGACGAAAAAGAACCTTTAATAACCTTTATAGTTAGTGACCAGTTTGGAGATCCCGTGGAAAATGCTAAAATATCCATAAATCACGAAAGAGAAGAAAACCACAACGTATTATCTAACGAACCTCTTATAAAAACAGATTCTAAAGCTTATACATCCGAAAGCACTGCTTTAGTATTGGAAAAATCTGAAACAGACGAAATTATCTCTCCTGTGTATCACATTAGTGACAGAGATGGCGAATGGCTCAGATGGGATGACGGAATTAACCAGGGTAATGCAGTTGGTTTAACTTCTCCGGGTTGGTGGACAGGTGCTATACACTTTGAACCTTCCGATATCACAGATTATGACGGATGGCTGGTCACGGAAGTCACAGTGTATCAACAAGACCCCACCATGGATGGTGAACCGATAATTAAGATATGGCAGGGTCCTGACATAAACAACCTGACAGAAAAAGTGAGCCAAATGTTCTCGGATCAGTTGAATCAATGGCATGAGATTGAATTGGAGGATCCTTTCAATATTGATGCCAGCCAATGGCTTATCTTTGGTATTGAATGGAACGACATTGGCGATGGGTTTTTCCCTCATGGATTGGATGACGTAGGGAATTATCCGAATAAGGGTGATGCAGTGATCCTTGGCGTATATCCTGAACCCTGGGATTATCTTAATGTTTATGGTATTTTAGGTGACTGGAATATGGCTTTATATGTTGAAGAAGATGCTTATTCTATTATACTTTATACAGATAGCGACGGTATTGCCTCTTTTGAAGCAGAACCCGGCGATTACGTTTTCAATGTGGAAAAAGAAGAACATGAAACCTTTGAGGGTAACTTCACAGTTGAAAATGAAGATAAGGACATTCACGTGACGCTTTATAAATATGTGGAGCACACTCTCACACTTAATGCTGATCCTGAAGAAGGCGGAACGGTAGACGGTGAGGGTGAATACTATATGGGAGAGGAAGTGGAAATTTCTGCTGAAGCTAACGAGGGCTGGGAGTTTGTTGAATGGACAGGTGATATAGAGCATGTTGATGATCCGGGATCTGCCATAGCAACAGTAACTATGCCGGATGATGATGTCACTCTCACAGCTAATTTTATCCAAACACCTTACAACCTTGCACTTAATGCTGACCCTGAAGAAGGCGGAACGGTAGACGGTGAGGGTGAATACTATGTGGGAGAGGAAGTGGAAATTTCTGCTGAAGCCAACGAAGGCTGGGAATTTATTGAATGGACAGGAGATACTGAACATGTTGAAAACCCCAATTCGGCTACCACGTCAGTAACTATGCCGGCTGATGATGTCACTCTTACAGCCAACTTTTCTCAAATACTTTATACCCTTGAACTTAATGCCGACCCTGTGGAAGGTGGCAACGTTCACGGTGATGGTGAATACATGGAAGGGGAAACAGTAGAAATCTCGGCAGAACCCAACAAAGGATGGTTGTTTGTCGAATGGACAGGCGACATTGAGCATGTTGATGAGCCGGGATCTGCAGTAGCAACTGTAACTATGCCGGATGATGATGTCAACCTGACAGCTGTCTTTTCCCAAACACCTTACAACCTTGCACTTAATGCTGACCCTGAAGAAGGCGGAACGGTAGACGGTGAGGGTGAATACTATGTGGGAGAGGAAGTGGCAATTTCTGCACAAGCCAATGAAGGCTGGGAATTTGTTAAATGGACAGGCGATACGGAACATGTTGAAAACCCCAATTCGGCTGCCACGTCAGTAACTATGCCGGATGATGATGTCACTCTTACAGCTAACTTTTATCAAATACTTTATACCCTTGCACTTAATGCCGACCCCGTGGAAGGCGGCAACGTTCACGGTGATGGTGAATACGAGGAAGGTGAAACAGTCGAAATTTCGGCAGAACCTAACGAAGGATGGTTGTTTGTCGAATGGACAGGAGATACACACTATGTAGCCGACCCGGAAAAGGCTGAAACAACAGTAACAATGCCCACCGACGATATCACACTGATTGCCAACTTCGACACCGAACCGCCACAAACATACACACTTGCAATTAAAGCAGAACCCGAAGAAGCAGGTACCGTGGAAGGTGAAGGCGAGTATATTACCGGCGAAAAAGTGGATATTAAAGCAACACCCGTTGATGTTGACTGGGAATTCGAAAACTGGTCAGGTGATATTGACTATGTTGATGACCCGGAATCAGCAACAACAATAGTTGTTATGCCTGACAAGGATATTACGCTGACAGCAAACTTTAAGTTTGTATCCGTCGAAGACCTTGCAGGTGTTGAATTGTCGGTATTCCCCAACCCTGCACGTGATAAGTTTTACGTAGAATCAAGCGAAATGATCAAGCATATCCGCCTGATAGACATCAGCGGGCAAGTGGTCAAAGATATCCACGTGGATGCATTAAATACAGAAATCAGCGTAAACAACCTCAAGACAGGGGTCTATTTTATGCAGATACACACAGGAGAAACCGTGATAACCAAACGTGTACAGGTTGCAAGGTAAGCTTTAACCCAAAATTAAGCGATCCTTGCTCAAATAAGCATTGGGATAAATGAAACGCTTTTACGTTTCTGCCAAACCTTTAGAAATAGTGATAATAAACTTTGGAGGTTTTCAAAACCTCCAAAGTTTTTGCTCTGAAACCTTAAGCTGTGCTTGTGATAATTCGCAGGCTAGCCATATATGTTGGTGTATTCAGGAATCGATCATGTTTTTTCCGGGGTAGAAATCAAGTCAGGATTTGATTCTGGCAAATCAGTGCTTAATGTATAATCGTTACATATTATGAGGCGCATTTTTTTATTTTTATTGCTGTTACAATTTTTTCCGGTTTTATTTCTTGCCGGTCAGGAAACTGTTCGAATGTTCGAAAGTTTAGGTGATTCGAGTGATTTAGGAGATGTTGACCTGCATTTGCCTTATAAAAAAACAGGTGTTATCGAGCTTAATAATCGAATATTGGATGAGGAGTCATACGATGTTGGCGATAAGTTGTTAATAGACCTGTTTGATGATCATTCTTATCTGGCTACAATTGATTACATCAGCCGTAATATTAACGGTACTTTGACGATTCGTGCCAGGTTTGATGATCATCAGCTGGGATATTTGATTTTATCTGCTACCGGCGATCTGATTACTGCTACAATAAGGATTCCTGAAAAGGATGCAAAGTATGTTATCAAGACTGATGCCGGGAGTGGTTATACTTACCTGAAGCATATTGATGATTTGCGAAACGTAGTTATTGAGTCAGGTCCGCCGTTAATTCCCGGCATATATCCGCAGCCGGATGAAAGTCAATTGGAAAGATTAAAGACAGCTGCCGCAAAAACCGGGGAAGACACTGCCAATATTGATGTGATGATCGTATATACACCTGCTGCCGCATTATGGGCCAACAAAAATGAGGGATCTATTTTTAATACCATTGCACAGTCTATGGCAAAAGCTCAACTGGTACTGGATAATAGTGAAACAGGTATTACTGTTACACTTGTAAATTCGGCATTGGTCAATTATGAAGAATTTGGGGATAATTCAGCAGTGGATCTGATAAGATTAACGGCATCGCCTGATTACAATCCATGGGGTGATTATTGGAATGGCTATAAGATTTCGGGTTACATGGAAGAGGTACATGACTGGCGGGAAATTTATGGAGCGGATCTGGTGGCAATTTTTGCAAACGTCTCTGATGTCGGAGGACTTGCCTGGCTGCTTACATGGAAAACAGGGATGCCTGAGCTTGGATTTTCACTTACACGTGTACAACAAGCAAGTATAGCATATACTCATATTCACGAAATGGGTCACAATATGGGATGCCATCATCATAAAGAACAAAATACAAGTCCCGGACCAACGCAATGGAATGACTGGGAGGAAAATATTTGGTCGGCAGGCTGGAGATGGATGGGAGATGATAATCAGATGTATTGTAACGTTATGACTTATTCAGGCGGGCAGTTTTTTGAAGACGGTATTGATGCTGAAACTGTTCCATATTTTTCCAATCCCGACATCGAATATATGGGCGATTATGCGGGGCATCCTGAACATGGCGATAATGCCCGTACTTTAAGGGAAATAAAGCATGTTATAGCGGCTTATAAGGAGGAAACCGACCCCGAACTCTATACTCTTCATCTTACAGCTGATCCCGAAAAGGGAGGAACCGTTATCGGAGAAGGCAGTTTTGCAGAAGGCGCATTGGTAAATATTGCAGCAAGTGCGAGTTACGAATTTAGATTCGAAACCTGGACAGATGAAAAAGGAATGGTAATAAGTAATAAACCCAATTTTCATTACGAAATGCCCGGTGATGATATAACACTTACTGCCAATTTTTCTTCTGAAGCATTGATAGTTACATTCAGTGTTGTTGATGTTATGAATGATCCCGTGCAAGATGCCAAAATAAGCGTATCAACTGTCAAAAGAGATTGCAGGTCATTGAAAGGGGTCTACGGTGAATCTCTGAAACACCATTTTTCCGTTGCGGGTTCTTCTCAGGCGGTCTATAAAATGCCTTCTTCACTTAACAGGGCATATCCGTCGCCTTTTGTTTCAAGAACGGAGAGCCAAGGGGATTGGATCCACTGGGACAGCGGGGAAAACGTAACGGCCATAGGTATGGGAGGTGCAGCAGTTTTTGAAATAGCAAGCCGTTGGGAACCTCCGGATATAGCTGAACATCACTCAAAGCTGATCACAAAGGTCAGCTTTTTCCCCAATTACGAAAACTGTGATTACACAATAGTAATATGGGTAGGAGAGGATGCTGAAGAAGCCTATTCCCGGGAAGTTGAGAATGTTGTGGTTGGAGAATGGAATACCGTTGAACTTGATACTCCTTTTATAATCGATAGTTCTTATATTTTATGGTTTGGATTGATCCTTAATACACAAGATGGATTTCCTGCCGGATGTGATGGAGGCCCCGCTGTGGCAGGCAAGGGTGATATGATCAGGATCGGGCAGGAATGGGTTTCAATGTATGAGGAATATGACCTTGATTTTAACTGGAACCTGCAGGCATTTGTGGAAGATATTGTTCTATATACGGATACCAACGGTTATGTGAGCTTTCAGGCACTGAAAGGTGAGTATAAGTATATAATCTGCAAGGATGGCTATAAGAACGAACTGGGAACATTTGAGGTGGTTGACTCGGATATTACCATAGAGGCAACACTAAATGAAGGTGATGACCCGCAATGTGTTGTTACATTTATCGTTACTGATGTTGATGAAAATCCTGTTGAAGATGCAAAAGTTACTTTCGATGAGAAAACCTATACAACCTGCGGTGAGGGTAAAGTGGTTATAGAGGATGTTGAAGTTGGTTTTTACTATTATTCTGTAACAAAAAAGGGATACAAGTACGTGGAGGATTTACTTGTTGTGGATAAGGAGAATGTTAATGTGAATGTTGCTTTGGATCACGAAACATATACCCTGACATTAAAAGCTTTTCCTGAACAAGGAGGTGTTGTCAGCGGTGAAGGCGAATATCCCGCTGGTGAAGAAGTAAATGTCAGTACTACTGTTAATGAAGGCTGGAAGTTTATCAACTGGACTGATACAACAGGAAATGTGGTAAGTGACAATAAAAGCTTTGTATATACTATGACAGCTAAAGATGCCATGCTTACAGCCAATTTCGAAGATGATGTATCTGTGAAAGATATTACTGATGCAGAAGTAAAAATATTTCCTAACCCTGCACGTAATAAATTTTACATTGAATCAAGTGAAATGATCGGTAATTTAAGGCTTATAGATGTCAGCGGACAGGTAATAAAAAATGTTGCCGTCGATCAATTACGCTTAGAAATCAACGTACAGCACTTGCCTGCAGGCATTTACGTCATGCAGATACATACTGCCGGGAGTGTCATAACAGAACGTGTTCAGATAGTACGGTAATAAAAGGCTTATGAATTTTTGATATACAGGAAACATTATTCTTTTTTACATATTTTATGACGGTAAAAAGCCCTGCGGTTTTTGAAATCTGCCTGCAGGGCTTTTTGAGTTTTAGTAAAAAAAGTATCTCTTATTTACAGGAGTTTTTGATGTTTTTGTTGTAAGCTGTGCAAAAACGAGTTGCCCATCTAATTATCTTTCATTTCTTCATCAAACTTTCTTCTGAATTTGTCCATATCATCATCGATATGTTCATAGGTTTTACATTTGGGCATATATTTGTCAACATATTCCTGTTCTTTTTTCTGAAATTCCAGTAGCCGGTAGGCTCTAAGCACACCCGAACCCCTTATGGTATTCATATCTCTATTGTAGATATGCACATATTCACAAGCCTTGCTGATATTTACATGCTTGTAAAAATAAATATCTATAAGGTCAATAAGAGATTCAAGCCTGTTAGTTAAATCTCTCCGCGAATCAATATTCGCAGGGACAGTGTTGACAACAATTTTGTATTCCCGGATAGCCTGCTGGTAGTTGCCCTTATTGTAATTATCCTGTGCAGAGCTGAAACTGTTCCTTGAAGCTCTTAAAGCCCTGCCATCCTGTGAATATACCATCACAGGAATTATAAACAAGGATATCATTAAAAGTGAAAATGATTTTTTCATAGACGATCTTATTTATTGTTTATAAATAATTGAATTTGTGTTGAGAAAATGAAACCCTTATCCACCAGAATTTGCAAAAATAGATGCAAAAACCATTAGAATTGTATAAATCAAGAAATAATACACCAAAAATAACAAAATATATTATAAAAAATCAAAAGTTTTACTACATAATCAATTTGTGTTAATAAATAAAATGGTTCATTTTATTCTATTATTTTCAGTATAAATACACCTTTTTCGTTTTTTACTGAAATTTTAAAATAAAATAATTTGTATTTTGGCTGCCTGTCAGTTTTTATGTTTTTGAATATTATGATTAATTAATACAATTTTTGATTAAATTAATGAACATGAAGATAAAAATACTATACCGGATTTATTGCTTGAGTTTTGTTGCTCTTGTTTTAATGATCGTCAACGGATGTGAGAAAGATGTTCTTCATGATTATCTAAAAGCCACGGGCGAGGTCACCGACATTGACGGGAATGTTTATGAAACAGTAATTTTAGGACATCCATGGCTTGATATGGGTGAGCAGGAATGGATGGCTGAAGATTTAAGGGTAACGCGCTACAATGATGGCACCCTGATCAAATTTGTCTCGAACAGTAATGACTGGCACCATGCATCTGAAGGATTATATTCATGGTATGAATTTAGTTACGAAGATTATGGTGTTCATTATGGGGCTTTGTATAACGGATATGTAATTGACAATCCTTTGGGTCTTTGCCCGGCTGGTTGGCGTGTGCCAACCAGGGAAGAGTGGGAAATACTGACCGTTTATCTTGGTACACGAACCAATGCAGGCGGAAAATTGAAAAGCACCAGGAAGGCACCACACGATGACCATCCCAGATGGGATAGCCCAAACACAGGTGCAAGCAATGTAAGTGGATTCTCCGCTCTGCCTGCCGGAAGAATTGATCCGCATGGAATATCACGTGACCTTGGTACGCATGCTTTTTGGTGGACATCATCAGTTCATGATGCCACTCATTATTATGGCTTTGGAGCGCACCATGATCGAGCATACGCCGGCTATAGCCGTTTTCATCCTTTACACGGATTCTCGGTCAGATGTATTAAAGACAAATAAATTGGCAACATTAAATTATCAAAAAATGAAGAATATATTGTTAAAACTTTCAATGATCCTGATAATACTGGCTATTATATGCCCGGGGAAACTGTCTGCACAATTTGAGCAAAAGATAACCCTGCAGGCATCTGCCGGCATGACAATTGCGCAAGGACCGGAATCTTTGCTTGATATTTTTCACAATCTCGGATACTCAATTGACGCGGGTATCCAGTATAACTTCAGCCGCAGAACCGCTATTGTTGCAATGGCTAAATACTCCACATTCCTTGATATGTCAGACCCTCATGCAATTCTCGATGTGTTGCAATTTAATTTGCTGGGAATAAATTTATGCCCAAAGCTTCGCTTTTTACCTCACAGCAGATTTAACCCCTATATTTATGGTGGAGCAAGTGTAAATTATATAAGCATAACCCATGGGTTTGCCGGTGAAGAATCCGTTTCTAACGTTTCACCGTTATGTCTCGGGTTTATAGCAGGCGCAGGTGGTGATCTCAGATTAAACGATAACATTGCCTTGTTTGCCCAGGGAGGCTTTAACAGCGTTGACCAGGGCAAAGTATATATTGACTCTTTCTTTTTCCAGATGGGGGTTAATTTAAATATGTTTAAAGCCAGAACTTTATAATAAATAATTGCCAAACCATAATTAACATGAAAGTTTTCAAACCAACTTTATTAACGGTATTTACAATACTTTTGTTTTTATCGAATCACACAGGCTCAAAGGCACAATTTGAGCAAAAATTTACTTTTCAGGCAGCCGGCGGTTACGTACAAGCTATGCAGCCGGAATTTTTTTCACAAGTTTTTCATAACGGGTTCTCTTTAGATGCCGGCGCTCAGTATAATTTCAGCCGGTCTTTCGGTATGGTGATGCTTGTCAAGTATTCTACTTTTATTTCTCATGATGAGTTTTTTGCTCCGGATGCCAATTATAATCTCATGGGAATAAGTTTATGTCCAAAATACAGATTTTTGACTCATACAAGTGTCAATCCCTATGTATATGGGGGTGCAAGTTTGAATTATTATCGTATGACTGGCGGAAATATACCAATGATGGATTGGGAAACTCAAATTGGCTTTACAGCCGGCCTGGGTAGTGATTTTGCATTAACCGACAATTTCGCTTTGTTTTTACAAGGTGGTATCAAGGGAGTTAATCATACGGAAGATATGCTTATGAGCTGGTATTTTCAGGCAGGAATAAACATAAGCATGTTTAAAGCCAGAACTTTATAAACTAAAAGCATGCCCTGAACAAAGCCGAAAGGTCAAAAGTGAAATGAAAAAATAACTGTTAACCAATGACAAGTCCGGTTTAATTTAAATTATTTCTTTATGATAAATCATGAACTAAACAATAACATTCCGTTCATAAATAATTAAAGTCTAAATAGGATGAAAAAACTAATATTTTTATCAATTTTCTGCTTAGGTTTCGCCTCCATATACAGTCAGGTAGGCCTGAAAAATACATTAAGTCAGCGGAGGCATCAGGTAGTATGTGCCGATTACAGCCACGATGGCAAATATATAGTTACCGGCGGTTTAGACAACAGGATTTATATATGGTATGCAGAGAGTGGTACAATGTACAAAGAGCTGGGAAGGCTACGCGGGTTTCCGCTTTCTGTACGATTTTCCAATGACGGCAATTATATTGTGTCGGGCGGCAAGGATAACAGGGTTACTGTATGGGATTTTCATGCCGGCAATGAACTTATGTCACTCAGAGGTCACAGAGGCGATGTAACATCCGTTGCATTCAGCCCCGATAATAATTATATTGTCTCAGCAAGCCATGATAGAACAGTAAGAATATGGAGGCGTTCCGACAGCCGTTTAATACATACACTGTCCGGACACAGAGGCGAAGTAATGTCGGCTGCTTTTAATCCGGATGGAAATAAAGTAATATCCGGCAGTGCTGATGGAAACCTTAAGGAATGGGATGTTGCAAACGGTTCACTGATAAGGTCTGTAAATGCTCATGAGGGCTGGGTGAGAGCTGTTGCTTATAGCCCCAATGGCAACTTTATTGCCACCGGAGGCGATGATTATAAAATAAATATATGGAATGCTCACAACCTTGAGCTTCAAAACTCAATAATTGCTCATGAAGGTTGGGTGGAAACGCTTGACTTTAGCCCCGATGGAAGGTATCTGGTAAGCGGTGGTCACGACAATTACCTTATTATGATTGAGGTAAATTCAGGAAGAATAGTTTTTAACTCGGAAAAACAGTCTTATTATGTGCTGTCGGTCTCATTTAATCCTAACGGTAAGGAGTTTGTCTCTTCCACACTATACTCAAAAGATGTTATGGTATGGAATACCGAAGCACTTGGTATTAAACCGCCTTCTGAAGATGTAATTGCCGAGGATATTTTAAAATCCAGACCTAAACCCGTTGTTGAATGGATAACTCAAGACGATATTACAACATCAAACCTTACTTTCAGGGCAAATTACAGGATAAGATCGGGATATCCGGCTGATCATATTGTGCTATATTTAAACGGACAGAGATATTCAAGTAAAGAACACGTTCTGTTCCTTCCCGGCGAATGGTTTGAAGATGAAAGCGTTCTTTACCTGGATGAAGGGAACAATACCGCAAAATTAGAGCTTTATTACCGTGGTGGGGTTGTCACTTCCGATATATTGAATATTAAATACAAGCCTGAAGTTGCTGAGGTTGTCGAGGAAAAAGTAAGGGTAGAGCTGGTGGTGCATATTGATGAGGAAATGATCGAGAAAGAGGTGGCTGAAATTGAAAAAGCATTATTGAAGGAGGCTGAAGAACCCCTTGTAACTGAAGAAGTTGAAGATATAAAACCGGTGGAAATAGCTGAATTATTTCCTGAAGAGGAGGAAGCGGCGGAAATTTCAGAGGAAGTTGTCGAATTGCCTGAAGAAGATGAGACGGCTGTAGTTGCAAAAGAGCTGGCGGTAACTGAAAAGAAACCTGATCCTGAAGAATTAACACTCATTCCTCAACCGGTAACTGTTGACTCGGAGCTGCTTGACATACCTTTTGTTAACCCACCCAATCCGTACCGCTTTGCACTGATAATAGGTAATGAGGATTATAGCTCTTACCAGGTTGGTTTGCAATCGGAATCGAATGTTGACTATGCCATACGTGATGCAAATGTGTTTCGTGAATATGCCATTAAAGTTTTTGGAGTACCCGAGGATAACATTCTGTTTCTTACCAATGCCAGGGCTATTGAAATGTATAACGAAATAGACAAGATAAAACATATTATCAGAGCACTTAACGGCAGAGCCGAGATTATTTTCTATTTTGCAGGTCATGGTTTTCCTGATGAGCAGACACGTGAGCCCCACCTGATGCCGGTTGATGTTACCGGAACAAACCTGCGTTTTGCAGTTAGGATCAATGACCTTTACAGGGAGCTTACCGAGTATCCTTCAGAACGCATCACCGTATTTCTGGATGCCTGCTTCAGCGGTGGGGCACGTAATGTAGGGCTGGTTTCAGCACGCGGAGTGAGAGTGAGGCCCCAGGATCACCTTCTGCATGGAAACCTTGTAGTGTTTTCAGCAAGCAGTGATAACCAGTCGGCTCATCCCTACCGCGACAAGCAACATGGAATATTTACATACTTTCTGCTTGACAAGCTTAGGGAAACAGAAGGCAATATTTTATATAAAGACCTGTCTGATTATATTTCAACAACCATTGGTGTAAGATCGGCTATTATCAACAATACTGAACAAACACCACAAACTAACGTAAGCCCGGCTGTTGAAGATCAATGGCTGAACTGGAAAATAAGGTGAGAAAACAGTAAAAATACTTTATACAGATGAAAAAGCTACACTTTGTTGTATTTGTAAGTTTAATAGCAATCAGCATTACTTTACGAGGTTCAATATTTAACTTCAAAAATGAATTGCAAGATCCAAGGTCTGACATGATTGTTTTGCCATGCCATGGAGTTCAGTATTCTTCTGACAGGTATTATTTCAGGGCTACGGGCACAGCTGCAAACCCAAATCTGAGAACAGCACAACGAATGGCAAGGCTTGACGCCAATGCGAATTTAGCTGCATCAATAAGTGTAACAGTGCAATCGGTAACGGAAAGATACATTACCGAGGTGAGAGTCGGGGATGATTTAGTATCAAGCGAACGGTTTGAAGACATAACAAGTTCGGTTGCAGAACAGGAGCTTAGCAATGTTGAAATTATATGCAGTGAAACTGATTTTGATAATGGAAGATATACCGTATATATTGCCGTTGAAACACCCCGCGGCGATATTATTAACAATATAGAAAAAGATATCGGCAAAGAAAAAACATCCGATTTGTTGTTTGATAAGAAAAAATTTGAGCAAATTTTTGATGAAGAAATGGAAAAGCTGGAAAAAGAAAGGAGTAATTAGATAACAAGATAGGTTAAAGCTCGATAAAACCCTCAGTCACTGAACGAAAATAAATTGCGGGAGAGTGGGAGCGTGGGTGGTAATCCCGAAGGGTCGGGATTTCACTAACGCTCAATCGGCAGCCGGCAAAACATAGTTGACACTTGATAGTTGTCAATGCCTATAACAACATTAAACGCTCAACGAATAAACGAATAAACAAATGACCAATGACTATTATTAGTAATTCGTAAATTTGTATTAATTCGTCATTCAACAATATAGAAGTTATTTTAAATACATTTTATACAAATGAGAAAAACATTTATTTATTTAACAATTATAGGTTTGCTTATTAGCAGTAGTTTGTTCAGCCAGGAAACCCTGCAAGTTAGCGGCGCTACAGGAGTTGGCATTATTGCCGGCGGTTTAAGCGAACGCGATGCCCGCCGTGAAGCTGTCAACGATGCAAAAGTCGAAGCCTTAAGAAAAGCAGGAGTTAGCGAACATCTTTCATCATATGAACTGTTATTCAGAAGTGAAACCGACAGGGATTACAGCGAGTTTTTCAGTACCGATATACACGCCGAATTACAGGGGCAGGTTTTGGAATATGAAATTGTTGATGAACAAAGGAAAATATGTCCTCATTCAAACCTTTTTACTGTTGAAGTTGCGTTAGATGCCACGGTTATTTTATATTCCTCACGCCCCGACCCGGCTTTTAACGTTAGCGTTGAAGGAATTAAAGGCGTTTATGAAAGCGGTGAAACACTCTCATTTTCGGTTTATTCAAGCATTAACAGTTATCTTAATATATTTAATATCACCGACGCTGAAACAGTGCTGATGTATCCGAATCCATGGGAAGATCAAATGATTATGCCGGCAAGGGAAAAGGTGGAATTTCCTTTCGGATATGTCGACTATTACCTGGAAAAAAGCGGCAGGGACCCTGAAGTCAACAGGCTGATATTTGTATTTACAAAACAACCGGTTGAATTTTTGAATTACAAGGGAGAATATCAGCTTACTACTCAGGAAGAGGTTTTTAAATGGATATATTCTATGGAGCCGGATATCAGAAGAATGGATTACCAGGTTTTTACAATCAGGTGATTGCATACAGAAGTAAACCGTTTTAGAAGAGACATTATTATTTGCCGTTTTTCCATTGCAACCGGTTTTCATCATTGTCGAAAACAATTTTGCCCTGGTCTCTCAGCCACCGTATAACCTTGATGATCTTTTTTTCAGGTATGTTTGTTTTTGTTTTTGAGAGAAGCTCTTCTAACGATTGAGGATTTTCACGCAGTATAGGCTTAATGAGTTCGACTACTTTGTCAAATTCCAGCTTACTTAATTTCAGCTTGTTACGTTCAAGGCAAACATCGCACTTGCCGCAACGGTTTTCGCTTTTCTCTCCAAAATAATCAAGCAGCATCAGGCTGCGGCATTTATTCTCATTTTTAGTATAATTGATCATCGCATCCATCCGTTTATGGGCACATTCTTTTAGAATATGATAATTTTCCCTTGCAATAATAATATCCTTTTCATTAAGCCTGCCCGTAAGGAAAGTTATTTGCGGTTTTTTGTTTTGAGGCTGATAATCAACGATGCCAAATTCTTTTAATTTCAGCAATTGATTGATAAAATTTTCTTTAGTGACATTCAAACGTTTTGCTATCTCATTTTCGTCAATTTTACTGTATTCCGTAAAAAGGCCGGTATATGAACGGAGCATGGTTTTTATGATAGTATCGTATTTCGGGTTGGCCACCTGGAAACGGTATAAGTTCTCTTTATTTTGGAGGAATATCATTCGCGACGGATTTCTGAGAGCTTCGGAAACGGCAATATAACCTTCTTTTTCCAGGAATTTTATCGCATTAAAAGTTAAGACCGGATTCAATTGGTAATTTTCACAAAAAGAACGCAGTTCAAAGTCGTAGTTTATATCCTTACCGCTGCCAATAGGAATTTGCAGATAGTTTCCTATGGTGCTATAGACTTGCCTGATAAATTTCAGCGTCGGATATGATAATTCGAAAAAGTTACGTGCATCAAGTATATCAGCTTCATTGAACAACAAGACAGCATAGGCATTTTTAAGGTCTCTTCCTGCCCTGCCTGCTTCCTGGAAATATGATTCGGGGCAATCGGGCATATCCATGTGTGCTACAAAGCGTACATTTGGCTTATCTATACCCATGCCAAAAGCATTAGTGGCAACAATGACCCTGATTCTTTCCGACATCCATCCGATCTGTTTCTTTTCCCTGGTGATATTATCAAGCCCTGCATGATAATAATCGGCTGATATGGAGTTTTTGTTCAGAAAATCAGATATCTCCCTGGTTTTACGCCTGCTTCTGACATACACTATACCTGTTCCCTTTACTTTGCTGCACATCACCTTAAGTCTTTTCAATTTATCTTCTTCTTTAACGGCGGCATAAACGAGGTTTTTCCGTTCGAAACTTTTTATAAAGACATTTTGTTTTTTGAAATCTAGTTTTTCACAAATGTCGTTCATAACCTGTTTGGTAGCTGTAGCTGTCAGAGCCAAAAATGGTGCTTTACCGGTATATTCGCGTATTTCGGCTATTCGCAGGTATGGTGGTCTGAAATCATAGCCCCATTGCGAGATGCAATGCGCTTCATCAATTGCGACCAGGTTTACATTCATTTTTTGTAATCTGCTGCGCATCAAGTCGGTAGTCAAGCGTTCGGGTGAAACATACAAAAACTTTACCGACCCGTAAATACAATTATCAAGCGTAATATCTATCTCTCCGGATGACATCCCCGAATAAACGGCAACAGCATTAATGCCTTTTATATGAAGATTGGCAACCTGATCCTTCATAAGTGCTATCAAAGGGCTTACTACCAGGCAAATACCTTCCCTTGCTAATGCCGGCACCTGGAAACATATTGATTTGCCGCCACCGGTTGGCATCAATGCCAGCGTATCACTGCCATCAAGAACCGACTTGATAATGTCTTCCTGTAAAGGTCTGAAAGATGAATAACCCCAGTATTTTAACAGAATCTGCTTTAAATCCATTAATGATAAACCAATTTATTCTATATGTCTGATCTTTGAAATGATCTCGAAGCTGACAGGAATGTTCATACTTTTATCAATTTGACCCATTTTAAAATATCCGTCCATTTTAGCCTCCACCGTTCCGTCTTTAATTAATCCGGTAGTTCTGTCAATAATATGATCCATATTTTGTTCGCCTTCCATTTCAATATCCATTCCTAATTGTGATAGCGTCATTAAACCTGTTTCCTGATCAGTATCATCGGTTTTAAGAATAGTAAAATTTGAGGTACCTGTAATATTTGCAATATCATCATCAATTTCTACAAGTTGCCATTTATTTTTCCATTTTCCTGAAAAGCCCAGATTTGCCAGATTTGTTTGTATATATTCGTTTTCCCATTTTTGTCTGACAGCAACGGGTTTGCCGGGCAGGTAACCGGTAAGTTGACTCAAGTTGTCTTTAAAACCTCCTTTACCTATAAATTGGTCAAAAGCGTCCAGGGCGGTGCGCCCGTCTTCATCAACATCAAATTCAAGGTCCGCAATAACCAGATCGAAAAACTCTTCAATGCCCTCCAGAAAGGTAATTTCGCCGTTAACAGTCATTCCAACCATAAAAGGCTTTTTGGTAAAAGCCCTGAATATCAGGTTTAGGGTGTCTTCAGTATTATAATTTTTACCCGAACCCGCAGACATGCTTATACCCGAGCCTTCAACATCCATGGTCAGATCATCGTATTCAAATTCAAGCAAATATTGCTCATTATCATATTCCTTCACATAAAGGTTGTAAATCACGTTGAAACGATGCTTCATCTCATAATCCATCCCCATGAATTTTTGCCTGAAAAACTGGCTGGTCTCTTGCTCTATAGTATAGGTCTTGCCAACATCAAGACTAAGTGTCAAATTGTGCTTTTCCGCAGGCTCGCAGCCAAAAACCAGAAAAGCCGTCAACAAAAGAAGCAGTATGTAATTTTTCATTAGTATAAAATGTTTTTAAAGTTCTGATTTCTGATAAATATATTGATAATTTTTGCGTTATTAGTGCTTAACACATGCAACCCTGATGCTTTATTCATATTCTCCTGTAAACTGTAGCAGATGAGGGTTGCATTAATCTGTTTTTTAGTGACCGGTATCGGGTTATAAAATTAATTATAAAAGCCGAAAGATTTAATTTAATATAGTCTTATTATCCACAGGCGAAAAAGTTGAATACAGATCAAAAGAAATCAGCGGCAATGCCCAATAATTATTTACATGTAAAAAATATTGATATTATCAGTTAAAGATAATAAAGAATATTTTATCAGCCGATTATATAATTTACAAGATTTGATTTTTCGGGTTAAGGTTACTTTATTTTCGATTTGCGGAAACGATATTTTTTAATCGAAAATATCTTATTTAAAGTTAAGAAGTTTCTTGTTTTATTGGTATAATCGTAATAGTTTTCAATTTCGGATACAGATGCTGTAATTTTTCTTTATTTTATTATCCCTGTTAATTTATTTTTTACTATTTTTGCCCTCCGTTTTACACATGTAGACAGGGCAATTTTTATTCAATGAGTATTAATTTTAAATAATAATTTTAAGATGCAAAAACAATACGAAACCGTTTTCATTATGACTCCCGTTTTATCTGATGAACAGATGAAGGAAGCGGTAAGTAAATTTCAGGGGTATTTGAAAAAAAATGGGGCGGAGATTGTTTATGAGGATCACTGGGGGCTTCGCAAGCTTACATATCCAATTAAAAAAAAGTCCACAGGTTTTTATCATTTGATAGAATTCAAGGCTGAACCGGAATTGATAGCTAAATTTGAGCTTGAGTTAAGGCGTGATGAGAGGGTAATACGTTTTCTTACGGTGGCTCTTGACAAACATGCTATTGCTTATAATAAGAAAAAGAGAATGGAAAAGGAAAAAGCAGTGGAAAAAAGTGATGAAAAGACTGAAGAAAAAAGCGATAAAAAGGTAAAAGAACAAGCTGAGAAAGTGTCGGAAGAAAAAGTCGAAAAAGAGGTCAGGGAAGAAGCTGATAAAAAGGCTGAAGTAAAAGCAGACAAGGATGCTGAGGAGAAGGCTGCCAAAGAGGCTGAAGTAAAAGCAGACAAGGATGCTGAGGAGAAGGCTGATAAAGAGTCTGAAGTAAAGGCAGACAAGGATGCCGAGGAGAAGGCTGATAAAGAGTCTGAAGTAAAAGCAGACAAGGATGCTGAGGAGAAGGCTGCCAAAGAGGCTGAAGTAAAAGCAGACAAGGATGCTGAGGAGAAGGCTGACAAAGAGTCTGAAGTAAAGGAAGACAAGGATGCTGAGCAGAAGGCTGATAAAGAGGATGAGGAAAAAGCAGACAAAGAGGATGAAAAACAGGCTTCAGAAAAGGAAAAAAACAAATAAAAAATAATTAATATTATGGCACAACAACAGAATTCAGAAATCAGATATTTGGCTCCGATAGCGGTTGATATAAAGAGGAAAAAATATTGCCGTTTTAAAAAGTCCGGAATAAAGTATATTGATTATAAAGATGCCAACTTTCTTATGAAGTTTGTAAACGATCAGGGTAAAATTTTACCTCGCCGGATTACCGGAACGTCGGTAAAATACCAGAAAAAAGTTTCAAAAGCAATTAAGCGGGCAAGGTATCTTGCGTTATTACCATATGTAGCGGATTTATTAAAATAATAAGGAGGTTAAAAGATGGAAGTTATTTTAAAACAAGATATTCCCAATCTTGGCTTTAAGGATGATATTGTTACGGTAAAAGACGGTTATGCTATAAATTACCTTATTCCAAAGGGTTACGCGGTAATGGCAATAGGTGCTGAAAAGAAAATGTTGGCTGAAACTCTGAAGCAAAGGGCTTACAAGGAAGAGAATATCAAAAAGGAGGCTGAAAAGATCGCCGAAAAGATCAAAGGTGCTCATTTAAAGATTGGTGCAAAGGCCGGAACTTCGGGCAAAATATTCGGATCTGTAAATCCTCTGCAAATTTCCGAGGCGCTGAAGGAACAGTTTGATGTTGATATTGACCGCAAAAAGATCCTTCTCGATGGTGACTCAATAAAGCAGCTGGGCGAATACAAAGCGAAAATCAACCTGCACAAGGATGTTAGAGTTGATGTGAAATTTGAGGTTTTTGCCGAATAGATCATGTAATTGTACATATCCTTTGTGTTTTTTGCATTTATCGTATCATGTTTGGAGTGAAAGATATCCACATATTGCAGTTTTGCTCGATCGCCGGTTTATATGGGCTAATTCTTCCTGTTTTTCTATAGGTATGCTGACAAAAAACGAATCAAAAAAAATCCGTGCACTGGGTCAAAAAAAATATCGTGACCGTTACGGGGAGTTCGTTGCAGAAGGGGATAAGCTCGTAAAAGAGGTAATAGGAAGCGCTTTTCAAATAACCGGTATTTATGCCACTTTTTCATGGCTGGATGAAAACAGGGACAAAGTTCCTGAAGGTTGTTTCGTAAAACAAATAACTGAACATGAATTAAAGGGGCTTAGCCGTCAAACAACACCCAACCGTGTTATTGCCGTAATTAAGATGCCTGAAAAACGGGAACTTCCCAAGCCCGGTAATCAGTTGATACTTATAACAGAAAATATACAGGACCCCGGCAATTTTGGTACAATTATCAGAACCGCTGAATGGTTTGGAATAAAGAATATGATATGCTCGGAAGATACCGTTGACCTGTATAATCCAAAAGTCATCCAGGCTACTATGGGCTCATTTTGCAGGGTAAGCGTTTTTTATGCTGATATTATCGATTACCTTCGGTTGCATAGAAATAAAGTGCCGGTATATGGTTCTTTTCTCAAAGGAAATAATGCTTTCAGATTCGAT
Organism: Bacteroidales bacterium; assembly: GCA_003559855.1. Classification (GTDB taxonomy): domain Bacteria; phylum Bacteroidota; class Bacteroidia; order Bacteroidales; family UBA7960; genus PUKZ01. Next base: position 27,960 of record PWJZ01000048.1, on the reverse strand, counting down.
TTTAAGCAAAATGCAATTATTGTTTTAGGTAATGAATCGCAGGGTATTTCAGCTGAAACCGAAAAATTTGTAACGCATAAAATAACCATTCGGAATTTCAATGACGGAAGAGGTTTTAAACCTGATTCGTTGAATGTTTCAGTTGCAGCAGCAATATTAATGGCTATAATAAGATCGAAAGGACAATGAACCGGGTCTTTCAAACAGCACTGAAAATTTTACCGGTTTGGCAGATAAAGTAAATAAAATTCTATTCAGGCTTATTTAGCCGGTCTATTTTTTCAAAAGCAGTGTTTGCTTTTTCGAAAAGTTCTTTGCGTATATTACGATAATATGATCTTTTTGATTTGTTTTCGAAATTTGCAGAAGGATTATTAACCCTGTTTATCAAGTCATTACGGAAGGCAACTATTTCTTCAATTAATTTTTCGATCTTTATCCGCTGGCTTTCCTCAACAAAATAATATTGCAGAAAACAATTGCCTATTATCTCGTCAATAAGATAATTTATCTCTTTTTTCAGTTCTCTTATGCTTGACATTTTCATTGTTGTTTTATTTTATTAATCGACATTATCGTGTAAAAATGAATTGTTGGATTTGATCTTCACCTTATCTTCCTTATCCACATCAAGTGTATAGTGCGAAAGCTGGGATTCGGAGCTGGAAGGCACTTTGTTAAGTACAACATTCTTTCGGACAAAAGCCGGTTCATTTTCCACATCTTTCAGTCCTTCCGGGGTTTTAAGCTTAAGGCTCAGTTCTCTGAGTCTTTTTTCACGTTCGTGGGTTCTTTGCTGCAACTCTTTTTCGCTGTAAGTTTTCTTTCCGGTTATTTTGCCATCGTAATTTTCTGCGAATGTCTTATTATCATTATGATCTTTTTGTTCATCATCATCCTGTTTGTTAAGGTCAAATTCAATTGTCAGGTTTTTATTTTTTTTAATATATTGATCGGCATTCTGATTTTTTTGTTTTTCCTGTTGTTCGCCTTTGTTGATCATTCTGATATCATCGGTTGATTGTGGCTGCAGTTCATGATTTTTGTTTGCGGGTGTTTTTTCGGGTTCAAGAATAACTACTCTTTTTTCTTTTTCTTCGTTTTCAAAGTCATATCCGAATTTTGTACTAGCATCAAATCCTGTAGCTACGAGTGTAACGCTTATATTATTACCCAGGTTTTCGTCTTTACCCAAGCCCCATATTATTTCTGCATTTGAGCCTGCTTCAGACTGGATATAATCTGTTATTTCGGTGATTTCATCCATTAGAGCTTCTTCTTTGCCGCTTGTGATGTTAAGCAGCACGTTACTTGCTCCTCTTATATCGTTATCGTTAAGCAGTGGTGAAGCGAGAGCTGTTTCTACTGCTTTCACTGCCCTGTTTTCGCCTTCAGCCGTGCCATTACCCATAATAGCCACGCCGCTTTTAAGCATAACGGTTTTTACATCGGCAAAATCAACATTAATATACCCGGTACGTGTAATGATCTCTGCAATGCCTTTGGCTGCCGTTGTCAGCACATTGTCGGCTTTTGCAAAAGCTTCCGAAACAGACAGGTTGCCGTAGAGTTCGCGCAACTTGTCATTACAAATAATAAGCAGCGTATCAACGTTTTCTTTTAATTTTTTTATTCCTTCATCGGCTTGCATTTTCCGTTTTCTTCCTTCGAAGGCAAACGGGATTGTTACTATACCTACCGTCAGGACATCAAGCTCTTTAGCTGCTTCAGCTATTACCGGCGTGGCTCCGGTTCCCGTGCCTCCGCCCATACCCGCAGTGATAAATATCATTTTTGTGTTCTTTTCCAAAACTTCCCTGACAGTGTCAATATCTTCAAGAGCCGCATTCCTTCCTACCTCAGGGAGGCTCCCTGCCCCCCTGCCTTCAGTGAGACTTGCCCCGAGCTGAATCTTATTCGGAACAGGGCTTTGTTGTAAAGCCTGGGAATCGGTATTGCATACAATGAAATCAACACCTTCAATTCCCTGCCTGATCATATGGTTTACGGCATTGCTGCCACCACCGCCAACCCCTAATACCTTGATTATTGAGGATTGGTTCTTTGGTAAATCAAATTTTATCATAGTATCGTTTTTTATTTGTTTGTTTTTTCGTTTATATTTTTTTCAAATCAAGCGCCGGTGTCTTCATCCTCAAAAAATTGTTTTATCCGCGTTAAAAATCCGTTTTTCAGTATGCGCCCTTGTGTGACAATTCCAAACTTTTTTTTCTTTTTATTTTCGATATTTTGAAATCCCTGAATTACCAAACCTACTCCTGTGGCATGCATTGGGCTTCCTGCTTCTCCTGTCGGGGTTTTTGCAAGGTGTTCGTTGGGGTATCCGATACGCGTATCTATACCCGTTATGAATTCTGCAAGCTGGGCCACATGTTTCAGCTGGCTTCCGCCACCGGTAAGGACAATACCTGCTATGAGCTTTTTCTCATATCCCGATGTTTTTATCTCATAATAGACATGTTCTATAATTTCTTCCATTCTTGCCTGGATAATATGTGCAAGGTTTCGAAGCGATATTTCCTTTGGTTCACGTCCTTTAAGCCCCGGTATAGAAACTATCTCTTCATCTTTGTTTTCTCTTGCCAGGGCTGAGCCGAAGCTGACTTTCAGGGCTTCTGCCTGGCTGCGGATAATTGAGCAACCTTCTTTTATGTCTTCGGTGATCACGTTTCCTCCAAGCGGAATAACAGCCGTATGGCGGATAATATCATCCTGAAAAACCGCCAGGTCGGTTGTTCCTCCACCTATGTCAACCAGCACAACACCGGCTTCTTTTTCCTCCCTGCTGAGTACTGCCTCGGCTGATGCCAGTGGCTCGAGGATCATCTCGGTTATTTCAAGACCCGCCTTGCCGGCACATTTTTCAATATTTTTTGCAGCAGCGATCTGACCCGTAATGATATGAAAATTCGCTTCAAGACAAATTCCCGACATGCCGATAGGTTTGCGTATACCCTGCTCATTGTCTATAATGTATTCCTGAGGTATGACGTGAATGATCTCTTCACCGGGCGGCAAAACAAGTTTATACATGTTTTCCACAAGCGTATCTATGTCTTTCTGGTTGATCTCATCTTCCACGCTGTTGCGGATTATATTTCCCCTGTGTTGAAGACTGCGAATATGTTGACCCGCTATGCCGGCATTTACCACCCTTATTTCAACACCCGAGCTCTTTTCTGCCTCGTTGACGGCGTTGCGCATCGAATCGACGGTGTGTTGAATATTGGACACCACACCGCGATTAACACCTAAAGAATCGCTTTTGCCCATTCCAAGTATTTCTATTTTGTCATACTCATTCTTACGCCCGACTATACAGGCTATTTTTGTTGAACCAATATCAAGTCCGGCAATTAGTTCTGATGTTGTCATATTTCTGAGTTTTTATTGATTTGCACAAATAACTTGATTCTTATATTTGAGGTTTATTCTATTATATTTGTTCCAGCCTATCTTTGTCAGCCCGTGTTCGTAAAACACCAGCAGCTTGTAAAACTTTTGCTCCATCCGGTCAGTGCTGCCAAGTTCAACAACATGTGAACCGTTTTTTGGTATTAATTCGAAATCACCGGTCGGGGTAACAGCAATTTTATCAATGTAGGCGCTTAAAAGCCGGTGATTTTCAATATATTTTGCCAACTCAAAAACATCTTTCAACAACTTTTTATTCCGTTCGCCTGTAATATCGTTCAAATACCCGCCCTGATCAATAAATGGAGCAAGCCTGATGTCATTTGGCACCGTAACTATAATAACACGTGCCGTAAAATTGCTGCTCAACGGCATTAATCTTCCATCGGTGTCTATATAAAAACTGTGTCCGTATCTGTCAATAACCCTTGTCAATGGCTTGCGCTGCGTTACTTTGGCTTTTATTTTGCCGTCTATGGTCCTGTAAACTTCCGCTTTTTTTACATATGTCATCCTATCGATAAGGTTTTCAATTTTGTTTAAATTGATATTCCCCAGGTCTTGTCCGTTCAATGTATCAAACTTCAGGTATACTTCATTTTTTATCTGTCCGGCTTCAACAAAGAAATTGCCGCATGAATGGTCAACATGAACGCTAAATGATGAGCAAACCTGCGATTTGTTGGCTTCTATCGCTAAACCGAGCAATAGAAATATAATTACTGTCAACAGCAAATAATAAAAAGCTTTAAATACTTTCCTTATCATCGTGATAATTTTTGGTTTTTTGCATTATCATACTTGTTAAAGGCTCAACCAGCCTGTCGATATCGCCTGCTCCTATTGTAAGGAGAACTTCAAAATCATTTTTTTTCAATAAATCAATCACCTGTTCTTTTTTTAACAGGTATTTTTTTTTCAAATTTGTTTTTTCAAGCAGAAGTTTGCTTGAAACACCTGCTATTGGTTTTTCACGTGCCGGATATATATCGAGCAGCAACAGTTCGTCAAGCAATTGCAGGCTTTCGGCAAATTCATCGGCAAATTTTTTTGTTCTCGAGAAAAGATGCGGCTGAAAGATTCCGGTTATCTTCCTGCCGGGCAACATGGCTCTTACTGACGAAACGAGTGCTTTTATCTCTTCCGGATGATGGGCATAATCATCAATATAACAGATATTTTTGTCATAAAATATTATATCAAACCTGCGATGAATACCTTCGTAGGTGTCAAAAGCTTTTACTATCATGCCCGGGCTGATACCGGTTAAATGAGCTGCGGCAATTGCCGCAAGGCTGTTTTCGATATTATGTTTTCCGGGTAGCTTAAGAGTTATCTTACCGGTACTTATTATACCGTCAACTTCAAAGTAGTTGACAGGCCCTGACTGTTCGATGTTTTTGGCGAAAATGTCGGCTTTATTGTCAGTGCTGTAGGTAGTCAGCGAAACATTACACTTGCCGGGATATTTCAGACCTTCTTTAAGCACAAGATGGCCGTTTTTGTCAATTTTTTCAATAAACTGAAAATAGGCTTTTTTCAAAGACCGGTGGTCTTTGTACACATCAAGATGGTCGGCATCCATAGACGTAACTATTCCGAGGCGGGGTTTCAGATTCAGGAATGATTTGTCGAACTCGTCGGCTTCTGCTACCATCCATTGCGGGTTTTTATCTCCAATATAGTTGGAGGAATAGTTTTTAGTTATACCACCGATAAATCCCTTTATTTTGATACCTGCGGTTTTCAGAATATGTGCAATCATTGAACTTACCGTTGTTTTTCCGTGAGTTCCTGCGACGGCAATTGTGGGGATTTTTTCTGAGATATGGCCAAGCACCTGGGCTCTTTTTGCAAACGGCAGATTACGTTTTTTCAGGGTTTTGATAATATTAAGCTCATCTTTTACGGCCGGTGTGTAAATAACTAGTTCAATGTTGTCTGGCAGTTTTGCGGGGTTATCGTCAAAAATAACCGGGATACCCATTTTCCGGAGATCTGCAGTAACAGGAGACCGGGTGCGGTCATAGCCGGCAACGTTAACGCCGTATTCGGTGAAATAACGTGCCAGACCACTCATGCCGATACCTCCGATACCTATGAAAAAAACACTATTTAATGATTTTAAATCCACTATAATATCAGTTTATTGAACTCATTATTACACTTGCTATCTTGTCGGTAGCATCTTTTATAGAGAATCCCGCCATTTTTTCCTTCAAACGATGCTTTTTTTCTTCATCAAAAATCACCTCAAGTATTACCTTGCCAAGCTTTTCAATGGCATTGTGATCTTCCAGCATCAGCGCAGCGTTATGATTGGTTAAAGCTTGTGCATTTTTGGTTTGATGGTCGTCGGCAACATTAGGCGACGGAATAAAAACAACCGGTTTTTGCACAATACATAATTCACTGACAGTTATTGCACCGGCTCTTGAAACTACCATATCGCACACGCTGTATGCCAGATCCATCCGGTCAATAAACGAAACAGCCGTAATATCTCTTCTATCGATATTTTTAATGAAGTCCGAAGCTTTTTTATAATATAATTTTCCTGTTTGCCATATTAATTGTATATCATTATCCAAAAGCAATTTCATGTTTGCTTCAACGCTTTGATTGATAGTTCGGGCACCCTGGCTTCCTCCCAGAACGAGCAGGGTTTTCTTTTTTGATGAAAGCCCGAAGTATACAAGTGCTTCATTATATTTTTTTTCAATGTTAGTAATATCATGCCTTACGGGGTTTCCGGTTAAATATATTTTTGATGCCGGAAAATATTTATCCATACTATCGTATGCGACACATATTTTGTCGACTTTTTTTGCCAGCAGCCTGTTGGTCAGTCCCGGATAGGAGTTCTGTTCCTGTATTATTGTCGGAATGCGTCGTTTTGCTGCCACATAAAGAACCGGACCGCTGGCGTATCCGCCCACTCCTATAACTGCATCGGGATCAAATCTTTTTATTATTTTTCCTGCCTTTATAATGCTTGATAAAAGCCTGAATATTATCAGCAGATTTTTGTATGTGAACCTTCGTTGCAGCCCCGATATGTTCAATCCAACTATATTATATCCGGCTTTGGGTACTTTTTCCATTTCTATTTTTCCTTTAGCTCCGACAAAAAGGATGTCAGGATGCTTTATTTTCTTTTTAAGGGCGTCGGCAATAGCGATAGCAGGAAAAACGTGTCCTCCTGTTCCTCCGCCGCTGATAATGATCTTTAAATGTTCACGCTGATGCATAAACACCTCCTTCGGGTTTGATCTCATTTCTGTTTTCTTCAATTTTACGGCTGACGCTAAGTATAATTCCGATTGCGATACTTGTAAACCATAATGATGTACCTCCCATGCTGATAAGCGGCAGTGGCTGACCTGTGACCGGGATCAGGTCGACGGTTACCGCCATATTTATCATTGCCTGAAATACAAGGCTGAATGTCAGCCCGGTGGCAAGCAGCATTCCGAAAGCCCCCGGACTGTTATGCGCCACTTTTATTCCCCTGAAAAGCAGTATCATATAAAGCAATAACACTACTGCTGCACCGATCATACCATATTCTTCAATGATAATTGCATAGATAAAATCTGAAAATGCCTGTGGCAGAAAATTGCGCTGGGTACTGTTGCCGGGCAACTTGCCTAATACACCTCCCGTAGCTATTGCTATTTTAGCCTGGTCGCTCTGATATGTGTCGCTGTGTTCCTTATTTACATAGTTTTCTATCCTGCTCTGCCATGTAAACAGCCTCCCCTGGTCGGGCAACCCCAGTAATATGACAACAAATATTGAAAACAAGATCAGCCCGATAAAACACATTGCCAAAATATATTTGAAATTAACCCTTCCGACAAACATAAGCACCACACATGTCAGGAATATTACTATAGCTGTAGACAGGTTTGCAGGTAATATAAGCCCGCATATGATAAAAACGGGAACTATAACCGGCAGAAAAGCCGATTTGAAGTCTTTTATCTGGTCCTGCTTTTTTGTCAGAAGCCTTGCAAGGTACATTATCAATGCCAGCCTTGCAAAATCCGAGCTTTGGAAACTTATGTTAATAATGGGAAGTGTCAGCCACCTGTTAGCCTCGTGAATTGTTGTGCCGCGAAATAATGTAATAATAAGCAATGGTATTGCCATGTACAACATTATTTGTGAAAGGCGTGAGTAGTAAGTATATTTGATCCGGTGTGCAAGATACATCAAACCCAATCCAAAAATCAGGATGATGAAGTGTTTTAGAAGATAATATTCGGTATTGCCGGCTCTGAAGCGATAAGCTAATGTTCCCGTGGCACTGTAAACAGCAAGAACAGAGATTGCCGATAAAAAGATAACAACCATCCAGATGGTTTTATCTCCCTTTATTTTATTATAAAATCCGTTCATGTTGTTTTACTTTGTTTACTACTGCATCTTATGACTGATAAATGTTTCAATTATCACAGGTCATAGACTGCTTGTTTAAATTGGTTTCCGCGGTCTTCATAATTTTCGAACAGGTCGAAGCTTGCGCATGCGGGCGACAGCAATACCGCATCGCCGGGGTTGCCAAGGTAATAAGCTGATTTAACAGCATCCATGGCGCTCTTCGTTTCAATAATCGTTGATACTTCTTCTTCGAAAGCTTCGACAATCCGCCTGTTATCTTTCCCAAGGCAAATGATGGCTTTAACCTTTTTCCTGACCAGTTCCAGCAATTCGGAATAATCGTTGCCCTTATCTATTCCTCCTACTATCCATATTACAGGCTTGGTCATGCTCTCCAGGGCAAACCATGTAGAATTGATATTGGTGGCTTTGCTGTCATTAAAAAACTCTATGCCCCTGGCAGTTCCAACCAGTTCAAGCCTGTGTTCCACATTTTTGAAATCGCTTAAGCTCTCTTTGATTATTACTTTACGAATATCAAATAACCGGGCAGTTATTCCCGATGCCATTGAATTGTAAATATTGTGTTTTCCCTTAAGTGATAAATCGGCTATGTTCATATTAAACTCCTCATTGTTGGTTTTAAATCTGATTTTATCATTAACAATGCATGCCCCCCTTTCATAAAAGTTTTTTTGTGAAAAGGGCAGGCATAATGAATTGGTATTTATTTTTTTCATTTTTTCTGTAATCACCTTGTCATCAGCATTAAAAATGAAATAATCGCCATATTCCTGATTTTGAATGATCCTGAACTTGGAGTTGCAATATTTTTCAAAATCATCGTCATATCTGTCGAGGTGGTCGGTTGTGATATTGAGCAAAACTGCCACCTCTGCCTTAAATTTGTACATGTTGTCAAGCTGAAAGCTGCTGATTTCCAGTACAAAGTAGTCATAATCGCGTTCAGCCAACTTCCATGCAAAGCTTTCGCCTACATTTCCGGCAAGGCAAACATCCATTCCGGCTTTTTTCAAAATGTGGAAGATTATTTTTGCGGTGGTTGTTTTGCCGTTGCTGCCTGTAATACATATCTTTTTTGCACCGGTATACCTGCCTGCAAATTCGATATCGCTGATTACCGGTATTTTATTGTTCCTTGCCGATTTGATTATTTCCACATCTTCGCTAATGCCGGGGCTTTTAATAATTTCCTTGCCGGCAAGGATTTTATTAATGCTGTGACTTGACTCTTCCCAGTTGATATCAAAATTTGAAAGAACGTTTTTATATTTATCATTTATTTTTCCTGCGTCTGATACGAAAACATTATAACCTTTTTTCTTTGCCAGAACTGCGGCGCCGGTTCCGCTTTCACCACCTCCCAGAATGACTATTTTTGTGCCGGCTTTCATCTTATTTTAAGTGTTATGACCGAAAAAACAGCTAACAGAATACCAATAATGAAAAACCTCTGTACTATTTTTGTTTCATGAAGTTCTTTCATTTGATAATGATGATGTAAAGGCGCCATTTTAAAAACTCTTCTACCTTTCCCATATATACGTTTAGTAATTTTAAACCACGTTACCTGTATGAGCACCGACAGGCTTTCAATAAAAAATATACCGCATAAGAGTGGTATCAGCAGCTCTTTTCTTATAACTATGGCAAATACGGCAATAATTCCACCAAGGGATAAGCTGCCGGTATCACCCATAAAAACCTGTGCCGGGTATGAATTGTACCATAAAAACCCGATACAGGCACCTATAAATGCGGCCATAAATATTACAAGCTCACCTGTTTTAGGGATATACATAATGTTAAGATAATCGGCAAAAAGTATATTGCCCGACACATATGCAAGTACAGCCAATGTAGCACCGATTATGGCTGATGTGCCCGTAGCAAGTCCGTCAAGCCCGTCGGTAAGATTGGTGCTGTTTGAAACGGCTGTTATAATCAGAATAACAATAGGAATATAAACAAGGTAAGCATATTTTTTGTATTCTTCGCCAAAAATCCACGTAATCAATACGGAATAATCCAATTCATTATCTTTTACAAAAGGGATAGTTGTTTTGGTTGATTTTACCGATTCTTTTGCAAAAGGTGAAGCGGGTTGTTCGGGCTGGTCAATCTGCAGTATTCCGGTAGGTGTTACAAATTCAAACTCACTCTTGACTTTTTCCCTGATAACAACCGATTCGTTAAAATAGAGAGTTGTGCCAACTATTACTCCCAGCAGAACCTGTCCTATGATCTTGAATTTTCCGTGTAATCCCTTTTTATCTTTTTTAAAAACCTTAATATAGTCATCAGCCACACCAATGATTGCCAGCCAGATTGTTGTAACTATCATAAGAACAATATATACGTTGTTTAGCTTGGCAAAAAACAAGGTTGGGATAAGGATGGCGGCAATAATGATCACTCCGCCCATAGTGGGTATTCCTTGCTTCCGGTCTTGCCCTTTTAAACCCAGATCACGAACTCTTTCGCCAATCTGCTGTTTTTTCAGATAATCAATGATCCATTTTCCGATAAATAATGATATCAGCAATGATAATATCACTGCCATACCCGCCCTGAATGAGATATACTGAAACAAGCCTGTTCCCGGTATATCAAAGTTTTTATCCAGAAAGTCGAAAATGTAATAAAACATCTTTGTTTATCTGTTTATGATTATATTGTTTTCTGATATTAAGTTTACAATAAAACGTTTGTCTGTTTATTTTGTGTAACGCGCAAAATCACGTTATTATAAGTCTGCAACTATTTTTTTCGTTACACGTTACTTATTTCTGTTTTAAATACTTTTATTTGTACAAGATATAGTTAAACTGCTGATATTTAATTATATATATTGTTTAATATTTGCATTATCGGTTCTTAATCAATATAACCCTTATGCTTTATCATTCTCTTCCATCGTATGATCGTTTACCCACATTGCTTGTCAGATCACCCGGCTAATTATACTGAGTTTATCTGCTATCGTGAACGTTAGTTGACTAAGGGTTTGATCATCATAATAATATTTTTTTCAGTATTTTCTTATCATCAAATGGTTTTTTTTCACCTTTTATTTCCTGGAATTTTTCGTGTCCTTTACCTGCTACGAGTATAATATCGCCACTATCAGACATTGAGCAGGCAGTTTTGATAGCCTGATATCTGTCTGTGATGTTTATTGTTTTTTTCTTTTCAACGGGGTTAAGTCCGGATTCCATTTGCCTGATTATTTCATCAGGGTTTTCAAACCGCGGGTTATCAGAAGTCAGAATCAGGCAGTCGCTGTGTTTGGCTGCTATATTAGCCATCAGTGGTCTTTTTTCTTTATCGCGGTCTCCACCACAACCTACAACAGTTATCACTTTTTCATTCCGTGTACGCATTTTGGCTATAGTATTGAGCACGTTTTGGAGGGCATCGGGGGTATGGGCATAATCAACGATTGCCATAACTTTTTTTTCGTTGACAAAGTAATCGAAACGTCCTTCAACCGCTTCAAGGTTGCTTAGCAATTTCAGGATGTTTTCTTTGTCAAAGCCCAGCAAAACGGCTGTTGCATAAATAGCCAAAAGGTTATATGCATTATGTTCGCCAACAAGCCTGCACCATAAATCACGGTCATTAATTTTTAAGTGTAAGCCTGAAACCAGGTTTTCTATTATTTTGCCTTTAAAGTAAGCCATTTTTTTAAGGCTGTAACGGTATTTTTTTGCAGCACAATTTTGCAGCATCACCAATCCGTTCTTATCATCAATATTTGTAAGAGCAAAGGCTTTGTTATCCAGGTTATCAAAAAACTCTTTTTTTGTTTCGAGATATTTGTCAAAAGATCTGTGATAATCAAGATGATCAAGGGAAATGTTTGTAAAAACTCCTCCTTCAAACCTTGTTCCTTCAATACGGTTTTGGGATATGGCATGCGAGCTGACCTCCATAAAGCAGTAGCTGCAATTTTGCTGTAACATTTTGCTGAACAGGCTGTTGAGCTCCAATGCGTCGGGGGTTGTAAGTGAAGATGGTTGTTTGTCGTCTGCGATCATGTTTGCAATTGTGGAAATAAGTCCGGCTTTCTCTCCTGTTTTTGATATCAGCCTGTGCAGCAGTGATGCAATGGTGGTCTTGCCATTGGTTCCTGTAATACCAATGATCTTAAGTCTGGCAGATGGCTCGTCATAAAAATTGGATGCTATATTGCCCAGTGCTTTGGAACTGTCTTTTACTTTTATCCAGGTGATGTTTTCAGGGCGTTTTTCAGGCATTTTTTCACATACAACAGCTATAGCTCCCTTTTTTATTGCCTGATCAATAAATAAGTGACCGTCGGTATTAATGCCACGCACAGCAACAAAAAGGTTGTCTTGCTTTACCTTACGGGAATCAAAAGCGATATTGCTGATATGAACGTTAGTGTTGCCAATAACTTCATTCAGGCAGCTCTTATATAATATGTCGCTCAAATTTTTCAAATTCCAGTTGTTTATCAAGACAGATCTAAAACTATAGTTTGCCCGGGTTTAATTCTTAACCCGGGTCTTATGCTTTGTTTTCGTACAATTCCCTTACCTGTAAATTCTACTTTCATTCCGGCATTTTCAAGTATATACAATGCATCTTTAAGGCTCATTCCTACGACATTGGGTACGAGGTTCTGGATAAATTCCCTGTCGCGAAAAGTAACCGTATCTTTATTAATGTGTGCTGAGACCCATTGTGTTTCGGGTACGTTAGATGGATGACCGTTAAAATGTTCGTATATTTTGAGGATATCGTGATAATTACCGGCTCTGAAAACGGGAAGATTTGCCATTAAAGGTGTTTCGATACTTTTTTGCGGCAGGTTGATGTGGGTGGTAAAAATTTTATCGGCTATTTCCCTGAATACCGGTGCTGCGACCTGGCGGCCGGTGAATGCTCTGCCTTTAGGGTTGTGAATGACAATGATCATTGAGAATTCCGGGTAATCCGCAGGGAAGTAGCCTACAAACGAAGCCCTGTAGCTAACACCGCCTGATTCGCCAATATAGCCGAATTTGGTGTTGGCAACCTGTGCTGTGCCTGTTTTACCTGCTATCTGATATACCGGCGTATAAATATTTTTGGCAGTACCGTTTTCAACGACGCCTAAAAGCATCTCTTTAGAATGTTTAATGGTATGCCCGGAAGCAATGCTTTCATTTATCACCTGTGGATGAAATGTCTTAATAGTTTCCCCGGCTTGCCTTATCTCTTTTATAAACATAGGTTTAACCATTATACCATCATTAGCTACCGCGTTATAGAAAGCCAGCATTTGCAGAGGCGTAAAAGAGACGCCATAACCTATCGACATCCAGGGTAATGACACTCCTGACCATTCGGAGCTTGTAATATCTTTTACCACGGGGTTGCCTTCGCCACTGATCTCGATTTCAAGTTTTTCGCCCAGCCCCATAGCTCTTATCCTGTCAATGTATTTCTGGGGGTTTTCCCTGTAATTGTCATATATGATTTTTGAGACACCAACATTTGAGGAAACTTCCAGGGCGTTTTTTACGGTGATCTTTCCAAACCCTTCAGCTTCGGAGTCGTGCATAGTGCGGTCGGCATATGTTATAATTCCCTTGCCCGTATTGATATGATCGCCGGGAGATACTACACCGTCTTCAAGCGCAACCATTAAAGAAGCGAGCTTGAATGTAGAACCCGGCTCTGTGCTTTCACCTACGGCGTAATTAAACAACTCTTCATAACTGCCGGCTTCGGTGACAGTCAGGTTTGAAATAGCTTTAATCTTGCCGGTAGCTACTTCCATAACCACAGCTGTTCCATAGTCGGCATCAAACTCGTGTAATTGTTTTCTAAGGCTGCTTTCAACAATGTCCTGTATGTTGATGTTTATTGTAGTCAGAATATCTTTTCCGTTTTCCGGCTTGATCTCATTTTCATCATTTATTGGTATCCACCTGTTGCCGCTGGTTTTTCGCATTAAACGTTTGCCTTTAATACCTTCAAGATAGTCTCTGTATGCACCTTCGAGCCCGACATAATAACCACCTCTTTCATAACCGATAGTGCGTGCAGCAAGGCTTTTGAAAGGCATTTCCCTCCTTGTGTTTTTTACGACTATTAAACCACCGCGAAAGCGCCCCCTGCGAAATAAAGGGAATTCACGCAGCTTGTTCAATTCATTGTATGCAACATTACGCTTTATCAAAAGATAACGCTCCTGATTTTTTCTGCCTTCAATCAATACATTGCGATATTGTTGGGATGACCTGTCACCAAAAAGCCGGGATAAATTAGAAGCCAGAGAATCAACTTTTGAATAAAATATTTCATCGGAAGTAACTTGTGAGCTTAGATCCATTCTAATCTCATAGACCGGCAAGCTGGTTGCCAGCAAACGGCCATCATCGGCATAAACATCGCCCCTTGCAGCATCAATTTCAGCATAACGCAATGTGGTGTTGCGAGCAACCTCCTTCCATTTATCCCCCTCAACAACCTGAATATATACCACCTTGCCAATAATAAGCAATGCAAATAATGCTACAACAAAATAAATGAGATAAACACGCCATAATATGTCATTCTTAAAATCGTCCAAAATATTCCCGTTTTTATTAAATGTACTAATCTGTTTGTCTGAAACTCCTTTCCAGTATATTCAACAGAAAACTGCGTTGCTTTTTTGGTTTTTCAATAACTCTTGGCGGAACAGTTGATTCTGTCAAACCTTTGTCTTTCAGTTTATTGGCAATTTCCGATTGATTTGTTATGTACATCAACTCCGATTTGGTATTGATATAACGTATTCTAAGCTCTGTCAATTCCTTGCGCAACTCTTCTTTTTCCCTCATTTTTTTTTCTGCATAATAAGAGTTGAATATTAATAATAAAGCCAAAGCCATAAGATAAAAGAAAAATGGCAGTAACTCAATTATTCGGGATTTTGTAAGGAAAGAGCCGTCCATAACCGAATATAATCTTCCGGATAGCTTACTTTCCTTTTTTTTATTTTTTTCATCAATATTTTTATAGATGTTTTTGCTCATATTTTATTTTTTTTCGGCTATTCGTAATTTTGCACTGCGAGCCCTCTTATTTCTTTTTATTTCATCTTCCGATGGCACTATTAATTTTTTTATCACTTTAAAAGGAACTATTTTGTTGCCGTAAAAATCTTTTTTTATGATCCCTTCAAAATTTCCAGACTTCATGAAGTTCTTCACAAGTCGGTCTTCAAGTGAATGATATGATATTATTGCCAGCCTTCCTCTTGTTTTGAGCACTTCCACAGATTGTTCAAGTAATTCTTTTAGTGCATTAAGCTCATCATTAACCTCTATTCTGAAAGCCTGGAATACCCGGGCTAAAAATTGATTTCTTCTTCGTTTGGGTGCAAAACGTTCTAATATCAGTGCCAAATCACGTGTATTTTCAATTTTCTTTGATTTCCTTTCTTCAACAATGGCTTTTGAAACTATTGCAGCGTTTTTTAATTCGCCATACAACTTCAATATTTTAAAGAGCTTTTTTTCATCATAATTGTTTACTATATCGGCGGCAGTTTTAACAGCCGATCTGTTCATTCTCATATCAAGCGGCCCTGAAAACCTGGCAGAGAATCCCCTTTGCGATGAGTCAATCTGATGTGATGAAACCCCCAGGTCGGCAAAAAGGCTGTCTACAGGTAAAAGCTTATGGAGCTGTAAAAAATTCTTTGTGAACCGGAAATTTTGATTGATAAATAATAACCTTTCGTCATCGGGTATGTTTGCTGTTGCATCCTCATCATGATCAAAAGCAATAAGCTTTCCTTTTTTAAGCTTTCCGAGAATAGCCCTGGCATGACCGCCACCACCAAAAGTAGCATCAACGTAAATACCACTGTGTTTAATGTTCAAACCCTCAATGACTTCATTCAACAAGACCGGTTCATGATAATGTATCATGGCCTTTGTTTGTTTTAGATTTATCCATTACATCCTCTGCCAGTGATGCAAAATCATCAGGTTCGCTGCCCATCATCTCTTCATAAACATTTTTAGCCCATATTTCAATTCTTTGTCCGTAAGCAAAGAGCACTATTTCCTTTTCAATATCTGCGTAATCAATTAGTGATTTTGGAAGTAAAAGCCTGTTCGATGAGTCTGTGGTCAGTTCAGTCGCCCCGCGAAAAAAATACCTGGCAAATTCACGGTTTTTCTTATTGTACAAATTCAGCGAATTAATCTCATTTGTTATTTGCTTCCATTCACTGTCGGGATAAAGTGTAAGATTTTTTTCAAAACCGCGGTTAACCACGAAATTCTCGCGGTCCTTAGCGGAAAGCTGTCTCTTGATGCCGGCAGGCAAAACAAATCTGCCTTTGGAATCAAGCCTGCATTTATATTCACCTAAAAGGTATGACATCCCCACACTTTTTATAATTTGAGTGTAAATATAATAACAAATTTACCACAATTTACCACAATTTACCACATTGTTGATAACTTTTTTACCGTAACATTGAGAAACCCAACAGCGAAAAAAGGTAAAATATTGCTTATCAGATTTTTATAAAAACAGAAATTTTGATATTGTTTATAAATAATTATGACCGGCATTGAATATTTTTTTACCGGAAGAAAAAAAGTAATCAGAAAAATAAAATTATTGAATAGTCATGAGAGACAATTAACCTGTCATTATAGTCAAAAAACAAAATAATTGTTTATTTTTGTAGTTGACCTTTCACGAATTGGCTGTTTATTGGCGGCAATACTTGATAATAACGGATATAATTTGAATTTTGGCGATAAAAGAGAAGTGTAACTTTTTAGTTAAATCAGGTTAAATTTTTATATTTGAGTATTGTTTGTGTAATAATTTTTGACGTGTTACAGGGTCATTTTAGTCGAACAGAATCTGAACAGTTATATTTATTTGATGGAACGATCAAAAACACAAAAGAGTAAAGAGGATCAGCGGGAATATTTTATAGATATCGATAAAATTTTCAGGGATAAGGGAGGGAAGCTTTACCCATTTATTCCGAAGATTTTAATAAGATACATTAAGCATATTACGCGTCAGGATGAGATCAATATGACACTTGATCGTTTGTATGATCATATGGGGTTAGAGTTTATTGAAGAGTTGATCGAGAATGAATTTGGCATTGATATACATGTTGTTAACCCGGAGAACATTCCCGTCAAGGGCAGGTATATCATTGCGTCGAATCACCCGTTGGGCGGGCTGGATGGCTTAGCCTTAATGTACGCTATAGGTAAGAAGAGAAAGGACATAAAATTTATTGTTAACGATATTCTTTTTGAGCTTCGCAATTTGAAAGAGCTTTTTGTTCCGGTAAACAAGTACGGACAAAAAAGTCATGAATCGGTAAGGCTGATAGATGATCTATATAAGTCGGACCAGATGGTTTTGATATTTCCTGCCGGTTTGGTATCACGTCGTCAAAAGGGCAGGATATGCGACCTGGAATGGAAGAAGAGTTTTATTACCAAGGCTATACGTCATAAGAGAGATATTATTCCCGTACACATTCAGGGCAGAAATTCAAATTTTTTCTATAATTTAGCTAGCTTAAGGAAAAAGATCGGTATTAGGTTAAATATTGAGATGCTTTATTTGCCTGACGAGATGTTAAAACAAAGGGAAAAAAACATTACAATAACATTTGGTAAGCCTATACCATATACAATATTTATAAATGATAAAACGCATCGTGAATGGGCACAAAAAGTAAAGGAACAGGTTTATCGTTTGCCGGAAAATGAGTTGGAATTTAAAAAGTAGTACGGCGTATTTTTTTTTGAAAAATACAATATATTTAAAGATAAAATAGAACGAATATGGAACCAATTATTCCGCCTGTTGAAAGGGACGTAATTGAAGAGGAGTTATCAAGGAATAAGATTCTCCGCAAGACCAATAATGGCGATAATTTGATCTATGTGTTTACTCATCATGATGCTCCTAATGTGGTAAGGGAAATTGGCCGTTTGCGAGAAATATCATTTCGTGAAGCAGGTGGTGGTACCGGCAAATCTGTAGATGTGGATGATTATGATACAAACTCTAATCCTTATAAACAGTTAATAGTTTGGAATCCGGGGGAAAGGGAAATAGTAGGAGGTTACAGGTTTTTTCATTGCAACGAAGTAAAATTAGACAGTGAAGGCAAGCCGTTAATTTCCACTTCCAATTATTTTAAGTTTTCACAAAAATTTATTGATGAATACTTACCATATACGATAGAGTTGGGCCGTTCATTTGTACAACCCAACTATCAGCCGTCGCGCGGCGATAGCCGTAAAGGCTTGTTTTCGCTTGATAACCTATGGGATGGACTTGGAGCGTTGGTGGTTGACAATCCCGATAAAAAATATTTTTTTGGTAAAGTAACAATGTACAAGCATTTCAATAAGCGGGCAAGGGATATGATCCTCTGTTTTTTACACAGGTTTTTTCCTGATAATGAAAAACTGGTAAGACCTATCGAACCTATACATGTTGAGATGCCTTGCGAAGAGTTTGATGCTTTGTTTGAGGGTGATAGCTTTGAAGAAAATCATAAGGGTTTATTCCAGGAAGTCAGGAAATGTAACGAAAATATCCCTCCGCTGATAAACTCTTACATGGGGTTAAGCCCGACAATGAAGACTTTCGGTACGGTTGTCAACGAACATTTCGGCGGTGTTGAGGAAACCGCTATTCTTGTTACGATTGATGATATATACGCATCAAAGAAAAAGCGGCATATTGACACATACAAGAAATAATACTTTCCATTTGTAAAAAATGTTTATAATAAAGAGTGCCGGATTTATAAAAAGCTCAGCAAGTGTAAATGATTGTCCAAAGGCGCCATTTCCTGAATTTGCCTTTATAGGACGGTCGAATGTTGGTAAATCGACATTAATAAATATGCTTGTCAACAGAAAAAAACTCGCCAAAACTTCATCTGCACCCGGTAAAACACAACTTATAAATCATTTCCTGGTAAATAATTCCTGGTATCTGACCGACCTGCCGGGCTTCGGCTTTGCCAAAGTTCCTTTAAAAGAAAAGAAAAAATGGGACGAAATGATAAAACAATACCTTTTGCAACGAAAACAACTAATGTGCACGTTTTTTCTGATAGATATTCGTCTTAAACCCCAACCAATAGATATGAACTTTATGCAGTGGATGGGTGAAAAAAGGCTGCCTTTTGCCATAACATTTACAAAAGCCGACAAGATAAATAAAACCAAAGTCAAAGAAAATATCAATAATTATGAAAATACACTTTCAGAAACCTGGGAGTCGTTGCCGCCAGTATTTGTCTCTTCCGGAATAACCGCAGAAGGCAGAAATGAAATACTTGAATATATATATGAATGTGGCAAGCTTTTTGACCCTAAAGTGCTTTTTTGATCGAATCTTTATGAAGTTTACATAATATCAATGGTGGCCGGTTAAGAATTAATCTTGTCGCAAAATATTTATTTAGCGAAGTCGAAATAAGAATAAAATTCAAAGCTTGTATTGAGCAAAGTGAAATAATTCTAAGAATAAAGTCAAGATTATCAATTCTTTGTTTTTTCTGGTGTCTTTGAGTTTCCTATATAACTTATTTTTAAATTATCTATGTGGTTAATAAATAATTTATGCCGTAGAGAAGTACTAATTTAAATTACCTTAGTGAACGTACTTTGTGTTCTCGCGGTTAAATTTTTTACCACAAAGCAGCACAAAGGTTAACACAAAGATCACAAAGGGTTTTGATAATATAGCAAGATTTCTCTTGTCAGATACTGAAACCATAACATCTTTACAAACTCCTATATAACTCTTTTTAAAGTTATCCGGATTGAGGTTCAATTTATTTAGATTGCGAACACTTTGTGGCCACACTTAATAAAAACTTATAATCTCTTAATTTTTTTATGTTTTATAATAATAGGGTTTCACAAAACTCTGTCTTCCTAACCCAGTCAATTTTAAGGCTAAAAACGGGTAAAAAATGGCTAAATTTGATAAAAACGACAGCTGTATAACTTTAAAAACCAATACGTTACAAAAAGTTAGGAAATGTCAATTTTTGAAGGCTTTAAAACTATTGTATATGAGTTAGTTATGAGTTTTGTGAAACCCTATATCTAAATATAGAAATTAGTTTTTTGATTGAGGATTCCGGTCATACAACGAGATTCCTCACTCCACTCCGTTCCGTTCGGAATGACCGGTCAATCGTGTGATAGGGGAGGTGGGGGAAAGAAAGTGGGCGGCGCCCGCTTTCTTTCCCCCACCCCTTCTTTTAAAAGTAACCCGTCATTCCGAATGGAGTGAAACGGAATGAGGAACCTCGTTGTATAACCGGCAACCTTTTTAAAACAGGTTATTTTATACTACTCGGATTTTCACGGTAAATGCAACTTAAAAGGTACCATATATGTATTAAAAGTATTTTCAGGAGTATGAAATGACGCAAGACTTGCAGAAGCTTAATAGCTTACTGCACTATCTGCACTCTTTCGGTTATAACGCTTTCCGAAGCATGTATTTGAATGAAATAAACTCACGGACGCAAATTGCTTACGTTTATTTCCGTGCTTAATTCATCCACAGTAATATCTGTGATCACTTGTCCGCTGATGTTTATAAGGCGGATTTGGTTGATAATTTCACTTGACTCAACTTAAAACTTATCACGTGCAGGGTTGGGGAAAATTTTTACTTCAGCATCAATTATGTCTTTTACAGCCACCTTTTCATCGAATTCGGCTGTAAGTGCAACATCCTTAGCCGGCATAGTTACAGTTGTGGTTGCTTGCCCGGGGTCATCAACATGTTCCGTATCACCTGTCCAGTTGATGAACTCCCATCCTTTATTAGCTTCGGCAGAAATTTCCGCTTCTTTGCCTTCCGTGTATTCACCCGCACCGTCAACAGTACCAACTTTTTCGGGATTAGCGAAAAGTTCAAGGAGGTAATATTCAGGTGGTGGGGGATCATCTGCAACCCATATAGCTTTATTCCATGTATACAGTGTCATTTCATGTAAGCAAAACCACGGGTCGTGAGGATATGTTCCTAATATGACCAAATCAGCTTTACACGGATGTTATAACTCAAACCAACGTCCTGCCGGGAAATAGCCGCTGCCAAAGTTATTCCACTCAATACCGAAAACTAGTTCCTTGCCGGCATCAATAATATAAGGCTCATAAAGTTCAACCTCTGTCCATGATTCTTCCTGTTGCTCAAATGATTGGCCGACATGCTCTGTATGGTTATTAATATCAGGTCCTTGCCAAAGCTTCATAATAACATCAGCTGCCAAGTTCTGTTGATAAATCAAGAATTTAGCGACCCACCATCCATCGTAGGGAGCAAGATCATCGGTATAAAAACCGATAGCGGAAGTTCACCAACCCGGACCGGTTATACCAATTGCACTTTCATTGATTCCTTCATCCCATCTGAGCCATTCGCCGCTCCCATCATAAGTGTGAAATACAGGAGAAATACCTCCGTGTGATACAGTTTTTTCAAACTGGAACTGTGAAAAACCAACAGCCGGAAACATCAGGCTTAAAACTAAAACATACGCGGTTGTTTGGAAGAATTTTTTCATGGCTTATGGTTTTGATTTATAAAAAACCCTTCGCTTTAGCTTGAAAAACGGTCAACGTTATTCAGGCATGGTCATACGTGTTACTGAATACCGGTTACCGATCACCGATTGAACGCTAGTGAAATCCCGACCCTTCGGGATTATCGAATACCCCTCATAATAACCCTCTTCCCGTATTTAACGGTACAGTTGTATATACACCTTTAATATTTATGTTTTATAAGTTAAAATTAATAAAAAAAACAATATTTCTTACAATGGGTTTTTTAACTACTGATGTTCTTCACGCAAAAGGTCATTAATGGTTTTGACCGGGTTAAAGGTTATAATAGGAACTTCAACGAATACGGTTATCCATTTTGCCATAGCGCCATTCCATAAGCCGGGCAATTCCAGAGCTTTAATCGGATATCCCTCTATTGATTTATGGCTTATAAAGCCGGTGTCGGGGTCAATATATTTTTTCAGATCATATTTTTTCCCATTCCATGCTTTTATTCCGCAAACAATATCAACGGGATTAAAATGAGTAGAATTGTTAAAAATTTCCTTTTGGCCGGGATTCTCAAGGTCTATTTGTGATGACTCGATTATCTGCAGACTTTTTATGTTTTCTTCAGCTTGAACCCAGAAAGGGCCACCTCCCGGTTCACCTTCATTTTTAACCATTCCACAAACCCTTATTGGGGCATAAAGCATTGTGGCAAGGATCTCTTTACCTTTTTCTGCCTGACACCGGAACAGTGATCTGTCAAAGTTCAGGCGGTTGCAGGCAAAATCGACTGCCTGCTCATATAACCTGTTGGTAAATTCGTTTTTGGCTATATGTTTTTGAAATCGATGCACTTCTTTTTGCAGATCAAGCAAAATATTGCAAAGTATTTTTTTGTACCGTACGGTCGGATTTTTTAACCTGTCGGGAATCACGTTATCAATATTTTTGATGAATACAATATCATCATCAATTTTATTGAGATTGTTAATTAAAGCGCCATGACCGCCAGGTCTAAAAACCAGTTTGCCGTCGGAATTACGAAACGGACAGTTGTCCATATCAACGGCAATTGTATCGGTAGACGGATCCTGCAGGGAAAACTCTATATTATACCTTACATCAAACTGCTTTTCGTATGATCTCACCACTTTGTTCAGATGTTCTTGAAATAGTTCAATATGTTCGGGTGATACCGTGAAATGAATGTTTACTGTGCCGTTGGCATTTTTACCATAAAGTGCTCCCTCAACAAGTTGCTCTTCAAAAGCAGTGCGGCTGAACTTATCATATTTGTGAAACTTCAATAACCCTTTTGGAAGCTTTCCGTAGCCCAGCCCTTTATCATCAAGTAAAAACTCAATCAGGGAGAGATAATTTTTCTTTTTAAGACAATCGTATGCGTCATTTCCATTTCTTTTCATCACTTCCGACAGATCATTCCAGAAAGCAAATTCCGTCATCCTGTCAAAAAATATTTTTGCTCTGTTGTCTTCTTTTAACAGGTCGTCGGGGTTTCGATAGTTGCAGAGTTTTTCCCTCCACTCATAAATGTTTTTGAACATTCGGGTGGCAGCACCGCTGGCAGGAACAAACTTCAATACGGAAAATTTCTCTGTTTTTTGTTGATACTTTTTTTCATAATCGTCAAATTGTTCTTTATCCGGAACAAATATACCGTTTCCGGTAGTTGCCGGTGCAACAAGATCAACCAAACGGAAACAGCGTTTGAATATTTCAATCTGATGTTTTATGTCATCTTCGGTTATGCCTTTTTCCTTTATCTGTTCCAGATCGTTTTGTTTTAGCATAGAATTATTGTTTTAAATATTTTTATAATTCAACTCTGAATGTATCCTTTAACGTTTGCCGGTATTCAATTGCCTTGTTCATAAGAGTGTTTATCATACCCGGGGTGATATCTGCCGACAGATCATCTTTATGATTCACAAAACTCAGATATATTTCATTTTTTCTGATATAAAAAAATAGCGGCAGGATAAGGTTGTTTTCTTCGAGCAGATGTTTAAATAATGAATGGATGTTTTCCTGGGGGATAAAGCATATAAAAGTATCAACAATTACAAAGCCCGGTTTTTGATTGTAAAAAACAATTGTTTTGGTGTTGTTCTTTTCCAGTTCCCATCTCATATTTCCTGCTCTGCTCAAAATTACGTTAAAGCCTGCTTTTTCAATAGTTTGTTCTATTAGCGCGGCTATGCCGGCGGGTTTAAAATCGGACGGGTTATAATCTTTTTCATGAAATTTATATCCGCAATAATTGCAAAACCCATTTTTAATTCTTTCCAATAATACCAATTTGCGACAACCTGTACAGCGCAATGCAGGTTTTCTGCCTGAATTGTGAAATTTATCGGCACTTTCTTTTATATATCCTGCAGGTATTGAAAGAGCCATGCTTTGTGCCTGTTTTATTAAAAAAGTGTTCATTCCTATTATTTCACCCGATTTACTGATCAACGGACCTCCACTATTGCCAGGGTTTATTGCAGCATCAATCTGGTAATATGTCATCCGGTTAAAATTTCTTGCACTGTGAGATATTATTCCTTTTGTAAATGAAAAGTCAAAACCCAGTGGATGTCCTGCCACAATAACTTCTTCACCTTCGCTTACTTTTTTAACCGAAAGCTTGGCATTTGAACGGAATTCTAAAACATCCGCTGACGTTAAAAAAGCTATGTCATAAACAGGATCGGCGAATACAACCCTTGCAACCGACCGTTTTAAATTGCTGCTTTTCATAACCACTTCTCTGCATCCTAGTACAATATGGTAATTTGTTACAAACAGGCGGTATGTGCCAAGATAAAATCCTGAACCGCTGCTGTAGGGAGTTGAAATCTGAACAACACTGCTGCGTATGAATTTGTAAATATTATCCATCAGGATCTTTGAAGTTCAACCATATTAATTCACTGAAAAAGCTATGTGCAAAATCGTATAATGTATGATATTTCAGCATATTTGAAAAAAACCCGAGATAAGGATATACAGCCTTTTCTTCAGTAATGATTATGCGAATTGCCTCTTCGATATTTTGCCGGTCGGGCTTTCCGGTATTTGGATCTGCCATAAGATCTTTAAAACCCAGTTTTCTGAAAAAGCCGGGATGGAGAACCTGGATAAACAAAAAAAGCAATCTCTTAATAGCGGAATTCATCAGGTAGTTATAGAAGCAATATCCGGCAGCATGTTCAAAAACAATCACACCCTTGTCTTTACCGTAAATACGTGCAATATTGACACCATCGTTGATCTGCATCCGCAAAAAACCCTTTATCTCTTTGTTTGTTGCAGGGCGTGGCATATCAAACAAGGTAACAGGCCTGATAAAATATGAACACAGCTCGTTATGGTCTGTTCGATTTATTTCTTTCAATAACAGGGTGATTTCCTCAAATTTTTTTTCAGATGGACGGTCTTTACTATGATAGGCTGACATCATTTTATCGATCATGACCAGAAGCCTGTACCATGGAACCAATAAGAAATCAACACGGTATATATAATTCAGAAGGTTGCAGGAAATTATTCCGCCGTCTTTTTGAAACTCATGTTTCTGAAGAAAATCGAGCATATCTCCGGTCCATTTCAACAAATATTCTGTTTTTATTTTTTTTGTCTTCATGTTTTCCGGTTCAATGTCATAATCATTTTCATAGCTGACGGCAGAAAATTCGCAGGGTAAAAACTGTGCCATCTTATCACCTTTTAATGACAGTTCTATTAGTCCGTTATAAAACTTTTCAGGTGAAAGGTTTTGCAGGGGAGAACAAAACCGCAGTAGAATTTTATTATCATCTATGGCATATGTACTGTATTGGTGCAATGAATTGTTTTGAAGCAGCAATCTGTAGAGCCCTGAGCTGTCTTTTCCGATAGTGCCTGTGCGGCAAATTACTTCAAAACGGTTATTCTCAATGAAACCTGTTAACTTCCTTGTGCCGTGCAGCAACCCGAAGCTTCTGATAATCTTATTATCCGGATCTTTTATTATTTCGACATTATCCAAACCAAAATATTTCAAGATCGATTCTATACTTTCATGTATATTTCCGTCGCTGAAAAATGTTTTGGCTACAGAACAGAGACCGGTATCCCTCCTGGTATCGGAAGTGATATCATACCTGCCAAAGGAATGATAATTCCCTGTCCCCGGGGTTTTTCCCCTTTCAATGGTTTTTAATCTGTTAAATAAAGCCATAAAACCTGATCGTGAAAAATTGTTCAGAACAAAACTACATTAATATAAACAATCTTGCAATATTTCCATTTGATAATAGTATTTATTATCATTACTGATATTTAACCGGCTTATTACAGACGGAAAGGTTTTTTTTTTAAGTTCGGTAAAAGCGGTTTGCAATAAATTGTTAATAAAATATTTTTTTTCATGTTAATTTTTTTAGAATAAACAAAATATACTAATTTTGTTGTATAAAATATAAACAACGGCATAATATCATGGCTGGAAGTTTTAATGCGGTCATTATAATTACATGACAGGCTGAATGAAAAATATGATTTTTTTTTGAATGATATTTGAATATTTGCTGAAAATTGATCATGAAACAGAGAATATCATTTAGTAAACTGATCAAGCACACTGAAACCTGAGGATATTAATTTTTCCCGTATATTTCAGACCGGGGGCGGAATCCGAAAAGCCTTACGAGTAGGAATAATTAAAAAGTATACATTATGAAAAATCAAGCCATTACATTAGGGCGAATAGGTATTTTAATACCAATCGCTGCAATTCTGTTATTCTGGGTACCTGTCATAGGTCAGCTACTGGGCATTGTACCAATAGTTTTGTTGTTAATTTCTCATCACAAGTTTTCAAAAGTTTATGAAAACCCTGTTATTTTTAAGAAGATGCTGACAGGTGTAATTGTGTTTGTTGTGGGTGCCATAATAGGTGGTATTATTTTGGCTATTGCAGTGAGCACAGCGGCACTTACAATGTCAGCTCATGATCCTGAAACTATGGGATTATCTCAACTTACGGACGTGCTTTTCCAAAGCGGTCTGTCAATTTTTGCAGCCATTATAATTCTTGCTGCTTCAATTATAGGTGCTTATTTAATTTTTCAGTCACTTAAAGCCCTTGCTGAAAAAAGCGGAATTAATTATTTCAAAACAGCAGGCTTGTTGTACTTTATTGGAGCTATAGGGGTAATTGTGTTTTTCCTTGGTTCCATTGTGGCATTTGTCAGTTGGATAATTCATATTGTAGCCTATTTTTCTATTAAGCCTGATAAAGAAGCAGTAGTTGAAGAAGGTTAGATCTTTTTGATAAGATACTATTTGTAATAAACCTGGTTTTTTTAATAATAAAAAAGAAATTTTTTAAAAGCGGGAAGGTCCTGTTTTCAGAGGCTTTACCCGCTTTTTTTTGACATAATGGTTTTAGTTAGAATTTTAAATTTTTGAATAACAATAATCAGTAGTAAATCGGTTACAATAAGTAGCGAAAGCCACGTAGTGGCGACCTGTTTTATGGTATCAACAACTTAATTTATGAAGCGAAATTTTTAAAATGATTTTTATTTTATGACATTTAATTTGTTTATTTATTCTTAGCGGTCTTTGCGCTATAGCTATAACAGGACGCCACTACGTGGCTTTTGGGTTGTCAATAATAATTCTACCATTACAAACAGGACACTCCGGAGTTGTCTTGCAATTGTTTTTCGTTATAAACATGTCAGTACAACAAAACTTCCTTTTTTTGTATATTGCAACACCCAAAATCCTGCTATTTTACAAAGTAAACAATAGAAAATCAGCCTTCTAATAAAACAGCAATAACTTCATTTACAAAACGGGAAAAATACAAATATCTGCTTTTTGATCCGGATAATTCTTTGTGGGATTTTTCGGAAATCGTTTCACTTCTGACAAAAAATTTGTGATTAATTTTGAATCCACTGCAAAAAGTCAAAAATAACTCTTTTACCACATAGTGTTCGGGAGGGTTGATCCTCAAACCTCAAAAACAGATAACTTTAATAAAAAGAGCTATATAATAGGAGATAATACATACGCTAATTTATGAAACTTAGCATTATGTTATCGTCGAAATAAATAAGTTATGTGAAAATGGAAAATAGTATGGAAAAAATGGTAATGGAAAAAAGGAAAGTGGAAAGAAAAGCACATAAAAACTTAGAAATAGTTATATAGGAGACACATAGAACACATAGATTTTCACATAGTTGAACCCCGTTAAATAAACTATTTTAAAATCATTTTTGTTTTTTATCAACATCAAACCTGTGATCCGGCTTTACATAATATATCACTACATTATTTCACGGGGTGAACCCCGTTAAATAAACTATTTTAAAATCATTTTTGTTTAATCTTAGGTGGGTTCTAAAAATTCATTTTTTTAATTTGATTAAAGAAAAATGCAGAACCAGTTTATCATTTTTCAGTAATCATAAGCGAAAATACAAAAATTATTTTAATATTTACAACTAAAAAT